>NZ_DASXHN010000489.1:0-22855 GCF_036488505.1 Paraburkholderia sp.
GTCCGCCGACGAAATGGACGGGTATGCGGCAACTAGCGTCACCAACGCACGACGGAATCACATGAGCGACTTTTCACACAACGACGGCGCGCGAACCGCCGGCGAGGTTGTACTCCGGCTCGCGCTCGCGGGCATCACCAAACAATACCCGGCCGTGCGCGCGAACGACGACGTCACGCTGGCCGTCGCGCCCGGCGAGATCCACGCGGTGCTCGGCGAGAACGGCGCGGGCAAGAGCACGCTGATGAAGATCATCTACGGCGCGGTGCGGCCGGACGCGGGCGAGATCCGCTGGGAGGGCGAGGTGGTGGAGATCGCCAGTCCGGCGGCCGCGCGCAAGCTCGGCATCGGCATGGTGTTCCAGCACTTCTCGCTGTTCGAGACGCTGACGGTCGGCGAAAATATCGCGCTCGCGCTCGACGAACCGTTCGATCTGAAGGCGCTTTCCAGACGCATTCGCGAAGTATCGGCCGACTACGGGCTCGACATCGATCCGCAGCGCCACGTGCATAGCCTCACCGTCGGCGAGCGGCAGCGCGTCGAAATCGTGCGCTGCCTGCTGCAGAATCCGCGTCTGTTGATCATGGACGAACCGACCTCGGTGCTCACGCCGCAGGCGGTGACGAAACTCTTCACGACGCTGCGCCGGCTCGCGGCCGAAGGCTGCAGCATCCTCTACATCAGCCACAAGCTCGACGAAATCCAGGCGCTGTGCGATAGCGCGACCGTGATGCGCGGCGGCCGCGTGACCGGGCACGTGAAGCCGAAAAGCGAGACCCATGCGTCGCTCGCGCAGTTGATGGTCGGTCATGCGCTGCCCGATTACACGCGGCGCGAGCACAAGCCGGGCACGGTGCTGCTCGACGTGAAGCGGTTGTCGGTGACGAGCGACGATCCGTTCGGCACGTCGTTGCGCGACGTGTCGTTCAGCGTGCATGCGGGCGAGATCTTCGGCATCGCCGGGGTGTCGGGCAATGGGCAGGCCGAATTGCTGGCCGCGCTGTCGGGCGAAAAGCGCGGCGAAAAGCGCAGCCTGCACGCCGACGCGATCACGATCTGCGGCAGGCCGGCCGCGCGCCTCGGCGCCGGCGCCCGGCGCGCGCTCGGCTTCGGCTTCGTGCCGGAAGAGCGCCTCGGCCGCGGCGCGGTGCCGGCGATGAGCCTCGCGGATAACGCGCTGCTCACCGCGCATCGGCAGAACATGGTCAGCTCGGGCTGGATCAAGGCCGGTGCGATGCGCGCGTTCGCCAGGCGCTGCATCGACGCGTTCGACGTGCGCTGCGGCGGGCCGGACGCGCTCGCGCAGAGTCTGTCGGGCGGCAACTTGCAGAAATACATCATGGGCCGCGAGATCTTGCAGGCGCCGAAGGTGCTCGTCGTCGCACAGCCGACGTGGGGCGTCGACGTCGGCGCGGCGGCGTTCATCCGTCAGCAGTTGCTCGATCTGTCCGCGCGCGGCGTCGCGATTCTGGTGATCTCGGAGGAGCTCGAAGAACTGTTCGATATCTGCGATCGCCTCGCGGTGCTGGCGGGCGGGCGGCTCTCGCCGGTGCGCGCGACCGGCGCGACCAATGCGGAGGAAATCGGCCGCTGGATGGCCGGCCTGTTCGGCGAGCGCGAGGGCGCGGCGCCCGCGGCGGATCAGCCCGCGCATGCGTGATGTGCGTGGCGATGCCCTTCGTAAGCAGGCTTGAAACACGCGCCCCTGAATAAACCAATACGACCTCCGAAGCCATCCATGATGCTTGCCTATCGACTCGAAGCCCGCACCGCGCCGTCACGTACGATGCAACTCGCGGTGCCGCTGATCGCCGCGCTGCTTACGCTCGCGATCGGCTTCCTGATTTTCGGCCTCGTCGGCCGCGACCCGTTGCAGGCCATGCACGCGTTCTTTATCGAACCGCTGTCGAGTGTCGACGGCTGGTCGGAACTGTTGCTCAAGGCGTCGCCGCTATGCCTGATCGGCCTGGGTCTCGCGATCGGCTATCGCGCTAACGTCTGGAACATCGGCGCCGAAGGGCAGATGCTGCTCGGCGGCATCGCGGCGAGCGGCGTCGCGATTTATTTCGATCAGGCGAGCGGCTGGTGGATCCTGCCGACGATGATGATCGCCGGCATCGCCGGCGGCATCGCGTGGGCGGCGATTCCCGCGTTCCTGAAGAGCCGCTTCAACACCAACGAAATCCTCGTGAGCCTGATGCTCACGTACGTCGCGACGCAACTGCTGATCTACCTCGTGAGCGGGCCGTGGCGCGATCCGCAGGGGATGAATTTCCCGCTGTCGGAAATGTTCAGCGGCGATGCGCTTTATCCGACGCTGTACGGCGACTGGCATTGGAAGTGGTTGCGCGGCACGCGGCTGAACGCATCGATCTTCGTCACGCTGATCGCGATTCCCGTGGTGTGGGTGTTCATGCGCAAAAGTTTCGCAGGCTTCCGGATGAACGTCGGCGGACTCGCGCCGCTTGCCGCGCGCTACGCGGGCTTTTCCGACAAGAAAACGGTCTGGACTTCGCTGCTGATCAGCGGCGGCCTCGCCGGCCTCGCCGGGATGGGTGAGATCGCCGGTCCGATCGGCCAGTTGCAGGCAACATGGTCGCCGGGTTATGGCTTCACCGCGATCATCGTCGTGTTCGTCGGCCGGCTGCATCCGCTGGGCATCGTGCTCGCGAGTCTGCTGATGGCGTTGCTGTATCTCGGCGGCGAAGCGGTGCAAACCTCGATGCAATTGCCGCAGGCTTTATCAGGCGTGTTCCAGGGGCTGTTGCTGTTCTGCCTGCTCGGCGCCGACCTGTTCGTGAACTACCGCGTGCGGCGCCGCTCGACGGCCGCGGCCGCCGCGGTTCGTCAAGCTCGTTAATCCGCTCACCGGCTAACTATGGATATCCAGCAAGCCAGCGCGCTCACGTCGAGCGCCATCACCGCGTCGATCCCACTGATGTACGCGGGCGCGGGCGAACTCGTCGCCGAGAAGTCCGGCGTGC
This sequence comes from Paraburkholderia sp., assembly GCF_036488505.1. Lineage (GTDB taxonomy): Bacteria > Pseudomonadota > Gammaproteobacteria > Burkholderiales > Burkholderiaceae > Paraburkholderia. The sequence continues at coordinate 2,985 of NZ_DASXHN010000489.1, forward strand.
TCAATCTCGGCGTCGAAGGGATGATGCTGATGGGCGCGGTGAGCGGCTACGCGGTCACGGCGATCACCGGCAGCCCGTGGCTCGGCGTGCTCGCCGCGATCGGCGCCGGGCTCGCGATGTCGCTGCTGTTCGCGTTCCTCACGCTGACGATGCTCGCCAACCAGGTCGCGACCGGGCTTTCGCTGACGATCTTCGGCATCGGCCTGTCGGCGTATGTCGGCAAACCGTACACGTCGGCCGCGGTGCGCGCGACGATCGATACGTGGACGATTCCCGGGCTGTCGAAAATACCGGTGCTCGGCGCCGCGCTGTTCAGCCTCACGCCGCTCGATTACCTCGCGTTCCTGATGTTCGCCGTGATCGGCTGGTTCCTGTATCGCACCCGCGCCGGGCTGGTGCTGCGTTCGGTCGGCGAATCGCCGCAGGTCGCGCATTCGGTCGGCTTTCCGGTGCTCGGCGTGCGCTACGGCGCGGTCGCCTTCGGCGGCGGCATGGCGGGCCTCGCGGGTGGCTACTATTCGATCGTCAATCTGCATCTGTGGCAGGAGAACCTGATCTCGGGCCGCGGCTGGATCGCGCTCGCGCTGGTCGTGTTCGCGACCTGGCGCCCCGGGCGTCTGCTGGTCGGCTCGCTGCTGTTCGGCGCGGTAACGGGGCTGCAGTTCTACGCGCAGGCGATCGGCGTGCCGGTGCCGACGCAGTTCCTCGCAATGCTGCCGTACGTCGCGACGATCGTCGTGCTCGCGCTGATCTCGCGCAATCCGAACACGATCCGTCTGAACGCGCCGGCGTCACTCGGCAAGCCGTTTTTCTCGGCGGGCTGAGCGCGGCGCGCACCTTTTCGCTCACCACGATTCGCATAACACGACAGGGGAATCACATGAAGAGAAGAAAACTGCTGACCGCTTTTGCGTGGGGCGCGGCCTCGCTCGCGCTGAGCGCGGCGCCGTTCGCGCAAACCGCACAAGCCGCCGACGTGCCGGGCGTCGCGTTCGTTTATCTCGGCAATCCGGGCGACGCAGGCTGGACTTTCGCGCACGACCAGGGTTCGAAGGAAGCCGAAGCGAAGTTCGGCAACCGCATCAAGATCACGCGGGTCGAGAACGTGCCGGAATCGGCGGACTCCGAGCGCGTGTTCCGCGATCTCGCGAACAAGGGCAACAAGATCATCTTCGGCACGAGCTTCGGCTTCCAGGACTTCGAGCTGAAAGTCGCGAAGGACTTTCCCGACACCGTGTTCCTGCACGCGACCGGCTACAAGAAGGCGCCGAATTTCGGCACCTACGACGTGCGCATGTATCAGGGTGCGTATCTGGCCGGCGTCGCCGCGGGCTATGTGACCAAGACGAATACACTCGGCTTCGTCGCGTCGGTGCCGATTCCGGAAGTGGTGCGCAACATCAATGCGTTCACGCTGGGCGCGCGTTCGGTGAATCCGAAAGTGCACACGAAGGTGATCTGGATCAACAGCTGGTTCGATCCGGGCAAGGAGAAGCAGGCCGCCGAGACCCTGATCGGCCAGGGCGCCGACGTGCTGCTGCAGAACACCGATTCGAGCGCGACGCTCGCGACCGCGTCGGAGAAACACGTGCACGCGTTCGGCTGGGATTCGGATATGAAGAAGTTCGGCCCCGACGCGCACCTCGGCTCGGTGGTCGGGCACTGGGGCGTGTACTACAACGCGGTGATCCAGCAGGTGCTCGACGGCAAATGGAAGAACGATCCGGTGTGGTGGGGGCTGCCGCAGAAGGCGGTCAACCTCGAAGATCTGAATACGTCGGTGATTCCGGCCGACGCGCAGAAGCACGTCGCGGCGCAGCGTGATCTGCTCGCCAGCGGCAAGCGCGATGTCTTCACCGGGCCGATCAAGGATCAGTCGGGAGCGCTCAAGGTGCCGGAAGGCAAGACGCTGAGCGATCCGGAGTTGCAGCGGCTGAACTGGTATGTCGAAGGGGTGGACGGCTCGTTGCCGAAGTAAGGGGCGGATGCGGGTGTCCGTCTGTCGTCGAAGAAAAGCGGCGTTCAGCTTGGACTGAACGCCGCTTTTTTGTTTGCGCGAGCTTGCGATGTTGTCATACGGGGGGCCTTCGCAATGGCGCGATGTCGCAACGCTGGCACGTCGTTGCTCAATCGTCTGCTCAAACCATCGCTTGACCGGTCGCTTAATCCTCGAGCCGCAGACCGACCTTGAGCGTCACTTGCCAGTACGAGACCTTGCCGTCCTCGATCTGGCCGCGGGTTTCCGTGACTTCGAACCAGTGCAGATTGCGCAGCGTCGCCGACGCCTTGGCAATCGCGGTGCTGATCGCATCGTCGATCGATTTCGTCGATGAGCCGGTCAGTTCGATCTTCTTGTATACGTGGTCTGACATGGATGTTCTCCTTGGTCTGCGCCGTGGGTCGAAAAAACGCCGTTCGGAAAAGCGCGGGTGTCGAACGCAGAATGAAAGGCGCGCTTTCAGCAAAAAGTATAGGCAACGGTTCATGCCCGTCGGCGACCGGATGCACGGCACGTCGCACCCGGCCGCCGGTGGCGATGACGCACGCCGCATGCCCGGTTTTGCGCGGTAACGCGGGTCACGCGGGCGGGTTTCGCGCGGGTTTGTTTCTCGATAACCTGCTAAAATATTCGGTTTTTCGCCGATATCACCTTCAAGGGGACGCGCCGTGCTGTCTACTGCCAATATCACCATGCAATTCGGGCCGAAGCCCCTCTTCGAGAACATCTCGGTCAAATTCGGGGAAGGGAACCGCTATGGGCTGATCGGTGCGAACGGCTGCGGTAAATCCACCTTCATGAAGATTCTCGGGTCGGATCTGGAGCCCAGTTCGGGCAACGTAATGCTCGAACCGAACGTGCGCCTGGGCAAGCTGCGCCAGGACCAGTTCGCGTACGAGGACGTGCGCGTGCTCGACGTCGTGATGATGGGCCACACCGAAATGTGGGCCGCGATGACCGAGCGCGACGCGATCTACGCGAACCCCGACGCGACCGATGACGACTACATGCACGCCGCCGAACTCGAAGCGAGGTTCGCCGAGTACGACGGGTATACGGCCGAAGCGCGCGCGGGCGAACTGCTGCTCGGCATCGGCATCGCGATCGAAGACCACAACGGGCCGATGAGCAATGTCGCGCCCGGCTGGAAGCTGCGCGTACTGCTCGCCCAGGCACTGTTCTCGAAGCCGGACGTGCTGCTGCTGGACGAGCCGACCAACAACCTTGACATCAACTCGATCCGTTGGCTGGAAGACGTGCTCAACCAGTACAACTCGACGATGATCATCATCTCGCACGACCGGCACTTCCTGAACCAGGTCTGCACGCACATGGCCGATATGGACTACGGCACGCTGAAGGTCTATCCGGGCAATTACGACGACTACATGCTCGCGAGCACCCAGGCGCGCGAGCGTCAGCAGGCCGCCAATGCGAAGGCGAAGGAGCGCGTGGCCGATCTGCAGGACTTCGTGCGGCGCTTCTCGGCGAACAAGTCGAAGGCACGCCAGGCGACCAGCCGTCTGAAGATGATCGACAAGATCAAGATCGAGGAATTCAAGCCGTCGTCGCGGCAGAACCCGTTTATCCGCTTCGAGTTCGAAAAGAAGCTGCACAACATCGCGGTGGTGGCCGACAGCATTTCGAAGAAATACGAGCGCACGATCTTCAACAACTTCAGCATCAGCGTGCAACCGGGTGAGCGCATCGCGATCATCGGCGAGAACGGCGCGGGCAAGACCACGCTGCTGCGCGCGCTGCTCGGCAACCTGCAACTCGAGCACGGCACCGTCAAATGGGCGGAAAACGCGAACGTCGGCTACATGCCGCAGGACACCTACGAAGAGTTTCCGGATGACGTCACGCTGATGGACTGGATCGACCAGTACCGCAAGGAAGGCGACGACGAGCAAATGGTGCGCGGCACGCTCGGCCGGCTGCTGTTCAACGCGGACGACATCCGCAAGTCGGTCAAGGTGCTGTCGGGCGGCGAGAAGGGCCGCATGATCTGGGGCAAGCTGATGCTCGGCCGCCACAACGTGCTGATGATGGACGAGCCGACCAATCACATGGACATGGAGTCGATCGAATCGCTGCAGATCGCGCTCGATAAGTTCGAAGGCACGCTGATCTTCGTGTCGCACGACCGCGAGTTCGTGAGCGGTCTTGCTAACCGCATCATCGAAGTGCGCACCGACGGCACGTTGAATGACTTCGGTGGCAACTACGAAGACTTCCTGACGAGCCAGGGCGTGCAGTAAGCCCATCGATGCAGGCGGCGAGCCGTTTGCCGCTTACGCGTCACACCGAAAGCCCGCTTCATCGACGTGGGCTTTTTTTGCGCATTTGCGAGCAGCACGGACATTGTTCAGCCGCGCTGGCAAGTCTTTTCGGAACACGACGCTTTTTCCGGGGCGACGCGCGCTCTAAAGTGTCAGTCTTCAATCTGCGATCCCTCCCATCATGCAAATCGATACCGTGACGACGCCAGTATCTGTCGACGGAAGTGCCACGTCGGCAAGTCAATGGCTTTCCGTCATCGCCGTTGCAGTGAGCGCTTTCGCGTTCGTGACCGCCGAGTTCCTGCCGGTCGGTCTGTTGCCGCAAATCGCCCACGACCTCAGCGTATCGACCGGCGTGGCCGGTCTGATGGTCACCACGCCCGCCGTGATGGCCGCCATCTTCGCACCGGCGCTGATCGTCGGCGCGGGCCGGATGGATCGCCGCTACGTTTTTCTGCTGCTGACCGCGGTGCTGCTGATCGCGAATGTGGTTTGCGCAGTCGCGCCGGGCTTTGCGGTGATGCTGGTCGGGCGGGCGCTGCTCGGCGCGGCGTTGGGCGGCTTCTGGACGCTCGCGACCGCGGCGGCGCCCCGACTCGTGCAGGGCAAGGACGCGGCCAAGGCGACCGCGACCATTCTGACCGGCGTGACGTTGGCCACCGTGGTTGGCGTGCCGCTCGGCACGTTTATCGCGTCGTTTGCGTCGTGGCGGATGGCTTTCGCTGCCACGGCGGTGCTGGTCGCGCTCGCGTTGCTCGCGCAAGCGCTGTTGGTGCCGTCGTTGCCGTCCGCATCGGGGTTGCGGCTCGCCGATTTCAGGACCTTGCTGGGGCGGCCTCGCACGAGGCTCAGCATGGTGATGGTCGCGCTCGTGTTTGGTGCGCATTTCTCGACTTATACGTACATTGCGCCGCTGCTCGAGCATGACTTCTCGTTGAGCGCGATTACGCTGTTGCTGTTCGGTTTCGGGCTGATCGGCTTTTTCTCGAACGCGTTCACGTCGATGGCGGTCGCGGACCATCTGAAAAAAGCGGTTGCGGCAATGATTCTGCTGCTATTAGGCGCGATGTCGTCGATGTTGCTGCTCGAGCATTCGCCGATCGGCGAGACGGCCGGGATGCTGCTATGGGGTGTCGCGTTCGGCGCGCTGCCGCTTTGCTTTAGCGTGTGGATCCAGCGCGACACGACGGAGCTGCCGGAAGCGGGATCGGCGATGTTCGTCAGCGTGATTCAGGTGGCGATCGCCGTGGGTTCGGCGGTGGGGGGCACGATTGTCGATCGTGCCGGCATTCACGCGGACTTTACGCTGGGACTGGGGCTCGCGTTGCTCGGCCTTGCCGCACTGCAGCGGCTCGCGGCAACCAAGCGAACGGCCGGCGCGGCTTCGGTCGAATGCGCGTGCGATGCGTCGCCGGACTGACACAGCCTGGCGACGGCACGCACGCGCTAGGTGCGGTTAGCGGCGTTATACGTTGTCGTTCTGAAACCGCATCGCGGTGCCTTCCCGTTCGATGCGCGTCCAGACCGCGCGCTTTTCGTCGTCGCTCAGAAACACCCAGTTGGATACCTCGGTCGCGGTGCGTCCGCAGCCTTTGCACACGTCGTCGAAGAGCGTGGAGCACACGCCAATGCACGGGCTGTCTGGGAGTTCATGAAGATTCGAAGTCATTGGGAACCTGGAGGCGCAGAGGCAAAAGTGCCGCTATGTTAACCGATGCTCACCGCGAGTCTCGTCGCGCTGCAATCACGCACCCGCCACCAACTGCCATAACAACGCCCCATTGAGCGCGATGATGAAGGCCGCCGACAGCCACGCCAGCACGAGCGGCACGCCGCGCACCCGCCAGCTGCGCATCAGCTTCGCATCCGACGCGTAGCGGATCAACGGCACGACCGCGAGCGGCAGTTGCAGGCTCAGCACGACCTGGCTTGCGACCAGCAACTGATTCGAGCCATGCTGGCCGAACATCGCGACCGCGAACAGTGCCGGCCCGATCGCCAGCGCCCGTGTGAGCAGCGCGCGCTTCCAGCGCGGCAGCCGCAACTGCAGGAAACCTTCCATCACGGCCTGACCGGCCAGCGTCCCGGTGACGGTCGCGCTCAGCCCGCAGGCGAGCAGCGCCGCCGCGAACAGGATGCCGGCCCAGCGGCTGCCGACCAGCGGCGCGATCAGCCGATGCGCATCGGCGAGATCGGTCACGCCGCGATGGCCGCTCGCATAGAAGACGGCGGCCGAGACGATCAGCAGCGCGGCATTGATCACGAACGCGAACGCGAGTGAGCCGAAGGTATCGAGATTGACCACGTGCAGCGCGACCTTGATCTGCGCGTCGCTGCGATCCGGTGCGTGATGCTTGACGAGTGCTGAGTGCAGATAGAGGTTGTGCGGCATCACCGTCGCGCCGACGATGCCCGCTGCGAGCCACAGCATGCCGGCGGTTCTCACCAGCTCGATGCTCGGCGCCAGGCCAGCCAGCGCGGCGTGCCAGTCGGGCCGCGCGAGCGCCAGCTGGATCACGAAGCACAGCCCGACGAAGCCGATCAGCGTGCCGATCACCGCTTCGAGCTTGCGGCCGCGTTTCTGCTGCAGCGCGAGCAGCGCGAACGTGCAGACCGCCGACATCAGCACCCCGACCGTCAGCGACACGCCTAGCAGCAATTGCAGCGCGACCGCGCTGCCGACCACCTCGGCGACGTCGCAGGCGATGATCGCGACCTCGCTGGTGAGCCACAGGAACAGCGTGCCGCGCCGCCCGGTGCGCTCGCGGCATAGCTGGGCGAGATCGCGCCCGGTCACGACACCGACCCGTGACGACAGCCATTGCAGCAGCATCGCCATCAGGCTCGACAGCAGCACCATGCCGAGCAGGCGGTAGCCGTAGCCCGCGCCGGCGCCAAGTGCAGTCGCCCAGTTGCCGGGGTCGATATAGCCGACCGCGATCAGCGCGCCGGCGCCGAGGAACGAGAACCAGTGCGCCGGACGCGCCGGCTCGCCCGGCAGTGGCCGGCGGCGCTGGTGGCGCATCGCGAAGGGATTGGTGTTCATCGGTGCCTGAACTCGGAAATCATGGCCTGTTGCAAGCGACGTGCCCGCGAGCAAGCGGTGCTGCCGTGCCGCAAGCAGCTATTGTGCACCGTCGGCGGCCACGCGGCTGGTGCTTCGGGCAGCCGTCCGCCATCCGGGGGCGGCGTGGCGGGGATGCGCATCGAAAGCGCACCGCGGGCAGCGTGGCATTGCCGCGGCTGCCGATCGGGGCGTCGGCCTTGCCGGCCATGCAAGCAGCAGCGGGTACCCGCAAGCGCGAACAGGCGCCGACCTGACAACGACATAACAACGCGCGAGTGCAACGGCATCGCGCAACGCACCCCAATGCGAGCCGGCATCATCCGCAACCGCCACGACCGCCCGCAGCCCCGGCGCAGCAGGGATGCGGCGCCGCTACCGTCCGTTCATTTTTCGGTGGACAGGCGCCGATAACCCGTTAAAATTGCCGCCATTTTGCAGGGGTGCGGCCTCGGCCTGTACCGTTTGCGCGACAGCTCCGGGTTTCTTTTTGGAGCGGGCACAATTGATGGTAGTTTTCGGGGTTTTCAGGGGCTGCGGGCACGACTTCGTGGCTTGAGTGACGACGGTTTCGGAGATCGGGATGAATAAACGGATAGTGGGGCGAGTGGCGGCGCTGCTCTTGTGCGCGGCGCCGTGGTTGACGGCCGCTGCGAAGGATACGCAGCTCAACGTGTACAACTGGTCCGACTACATCGCGAAGGACACGATCCCGAACTTCACGAAACAGACTGGCGTGCAGGTCAAGTACGACAACTACGACAGCGACGACACGCTGCAAGCGAAGCTTCTCACCGGCAACTCGGGCTACGACATCGTCGTGCCGACCAGCAACTACGCGGGCAAGCAGATCGCCGCGGGCATCTTCGAGCCGCTCGACAAATCGAAGCTGCCGAACCTCAAATACCTCGACCCGTCACTGATGGCGCTCGTCGCCGGCGCCGATCCGGGCAACAAGTACGTGGTGCCCTGGGCCTACGGCACGACCGGGCTCGGCTACAACGTCACGAAGGCCCAGCAGATTCTCGGCGCGAACACCCCGCTCGATAACTGGGACATCCTGTTCAAGCCGGAAAACCTCTCGAAGCTGAAGGCCTGTGGCGTGTCGGTGCTCGACGCGCCGGACCAGATGTTCGCGGCCGCGCTGCACTACATGGGCAAGGATCCGATGAGCACCAACCCGGCCGACTATCGCGCCGCGCTGGAGATGCTGAAGAAAATCCGCCCGTACATCACGCAGTTCAACTCGTCGGGCTACATTAACGACCTCGTCGGCGGCGACATCTGCTTCGCGTACGGCTGGTCGGGCGACGTCGTGATCGCCAAGCATCGCGCGGTCGAAGCGAAGAAGCCGTACAAGATCGAGTACTACGTTCCGAAGGGCGGCGCGCCTGTGTGGTTCGACGTGATGGCGATTCCGAAAGACGCGAAGCACAAGGAAGCCGCGCTCGAGTGGATCAACTACATTGAGACGCCGCAGGTGCACGCCGCGATCACCAACGCGGTTTATTACCCGAGCGTCAATACGGAAGCGCGCAAGTACGTGGACAAGGATGTCGCGAACGATCCGGCCGTGTATCCGTCGGCGCAAACCATCAAGACGCTGTTCCTGCTCAAGCCGCTGCCGCAGGAAATCCAGCGGCTGCAAACGCGGCTGTGGACCGAATTCAAGTCCGGCCGCTGATGGCGGCATGAATCAGCCAGAGGCATCATCAAGAAGCCCCCGGTGTTCACCGGGGGCTTTGTTCGTCAAACGCCGGAGTGAAGCAGCATTATGATCAGCAGTGACCAGCCGGGCGCGCTGGCGGCAGCGGGCGCGCCGTCCCCGGGCCGGAACGCGGAGACGGGCGACGCAGCGGACCAGTTCATCCAGATCGTCGACGTCGTCAAGAAGTTCGGCGAGACCGTCGCGGTCAAGGGGGTCAGTCTGTCGGTGAAGAAGGGCGAGCTGTTCGCGCTGCTCGGCAGTTCCGGCTGCGGCAAGTCGACCTTGCTGCGGATGATGGCCGGACTCGAAACCGTGACGTCGGGCCGCATCCTGATCGATGGCGAAGACCTCGCGCAACTGCCGCCGTACCGCCGGCCGGTCAATATGATGTTCCAGTCGTATGCGCTCTTTCCGCATATGACGGTCGAGGCGAACGTCGCGTTCGGTCTCAAGCAGGAACGCGTGCCGAAAGCCGCGTTGAAAGAGCGCGTGCACAACGCGCTCGAACTCGTGCAGATGGGCCGTTTCGCGAAGCGCAAGCCGCATCAGCTGTCTGGCGGCCAGCAGCAGCGCGTCGCGCTCGCGCGCTCGCTCGTCAAACGGCCGAAGCTGCTGCTGCTCGACGAGCCGATGTCGGCGCTCGACAAACAAATCCGCCAGCGCACCCAGATCGAACTCGTCAACATTCTCGATACGGTTGGCGTGACCTGCATGATGGTCACGCACGATCAGGAAGAAGCGATGACGATGGCCAGCCGGCTCGCGGTGATGAGCGAAGGCGAGATCGTGCAGCTCGGCACGCCGCATGAAGTCTACGAGTATCCGAATAGCCGCTTCTCGGCGGAATTCATCGGCTCGACCAATCTGTTCGAAGGCCGCACGGTCGAGGACGAACCCGATTACGTGTTCATCGAAACGCCGGATCTCACCTGCCGCCTGCACGTTAATCACGGCATCACCGGTCCGCTCGGCATGCCGGTGACGATCTCGGTGCGCCCCGAGCGCATCGCGCTCACGCGCAAGCCGCCTGAGGGCGCGTACAACTGGGGCAAGGGGGTGGTCACGAATATCGCGTACATGGGCGGCTATTCGCTGTATCACGTGAAGCTCGACGGCGGTAAGACCGTGATCGCGAACGTGACCAGCCTCGCGCTCACCGAAATCGACCCCCCCACCTGGGGCGACGAAGTGTACGTGCGCTGGAGCGCATCGGCCGGCGTGGTGCTGACGTCATGAAGGCGGCGCTTGCTTCGTTTTCCGCATGGCCGGCGCGGCGCCTGAAGCTCACCGGCCGCACCGCGGTGGTGGCGGGGCCGTTCATCTGGCTGCTGCTGTTTTTCCTCGTGCCGTTCCTGCTGGTCGTGAAGATCAGCTTCGCCGATTCGCAGCTCGGCATTCCGCCGTACACGCAGCTGGTGAACTTCGCGGAAGGCGCGCTGCACATCACGCTCGATCTGTCGCATTACGCGTTTTTGCTGACCGACAGCCTCTATTTCGCGACCTATGTGAATTCGGTGGTGGTCGCGGCGATTTCGACCGTGCTGTGTCTGCTGATCGGCTATCCGATGGCGTACTACATCGCGCGTTCGAATCCGGCCACCCGCAATCTGCTGATGATGGCCGTGATGCTGCCGTTCTGGACGTCGTTCCTGATTCGCGTATACGCATGGATCGGGATTCTGAAAAACAACGGGCTGTTGAATAACTTTCTGATGTCGATCGGGCTGATTCATTCGCCGATCGAGCTGTATCACACCAATACCGCGGTCTATATCGGCATGGTCTATTCGTACCTGCCGTTTCTCGTGATGCCGCTTTACGCGCACCTCGTGAAGATGGACCTGACCTTGCTCGAAGCCGCTTACGACCTCGGCGCGAAACCTTGGAAAGCGTTCTGGCAGATCACGTTGCCGCTGTCGAAGAACGGCATCATCGCCGGATGTTTGCTGGTGTTCATTCCGGCGGTCGGCGAGTACGTGATTCCGGAACTGCTCGGCGGCGCGAACACGCTGATGATCGGCCGCGTGATGTGGAATGAGTTCTTCGACAACGCCGACTGGCCGATGGCCTCCGCGGTCACCTGCGCGATGGTGTTGCTGCTGCTCGTGCCGATGGCGCTGTTCCAGCATGCGCAGGCGAAGGCGCTGGAGGAGGGCCGTCAATGAAGCCGAATCGCATGTTGCGGCTGATGGCGCTCGGCATCGGCTTTCTGTTTCTGTATATCCCGATCGTCAGCCTCGTCGTGTATTCGTTCAACGAATCGCAACTGGTCACCGTGTGGACGCGCTTTTCGACGCGCTGGTACGCGGCGCTGCTGCAGGACGACGAGCTGATCGCGTCGGCGTGGCTGTCGTTGCGCATCGGCTTGATGACCGCGTTCGCGTCGGTGGTGATGGGCACGTGGGCCGGTTTCGTGCTCGCGCGCATGGGGCGCTTTCGCGGCTTCACGCTGTACACCGGCATGATCAACGCGCCGCTCGTGATTCCCGAAGTCATTCAGGGCATTTCACTGCTGCTGCTGTTTATCGAAATGGCCCGTCTGATCGGCTGGCCGGCCGAACGCGGTGTCTTCACGATCTGGATAGGCCACGTGATGCTGTGTATTTCGTATGTCGCGATCATCGTGCAATCGCGCGTGCGGGAGCTACATCCTTCGCTCGAAGAAGCCGCGCTCGACCTCGGCGCGACGCCGCTGCGCGTGTTCTTTTTCGTCACGTTGCCGCTGATTTCTCAGGCGCTGGTGTCGGGCTGGCTGCTGTCGTTCACGTTGTCGATCGACGATCTCGTGTTGTCCGCGTTCCTGTCCGGTCCCGGGTCGACGACGCTGCCGCTCGTGGTGTTCTCGCGCGTGCGCCTCGGTCTGAATCCGGAGATGAATGCGCTTGCGACGCTGTTTATCGCGGTCGTCTCCGTTGGCGTGGTTGCCGCCAACTTCTTCATGCAGCGCGCCGAGCGCAGGCGCGCGGTGATGGCGGTTTGATGCGGCAGCGCCGGGCCGCGCGGCGCACGCGTCGCGCCGTTTGTCTCATTCATTCATTGCGCTGCCGCTGCGTCGCCTCAGACCTTGTAGGCGATCCTCACGCCGCCCCAATGCCGGCCGCCGGCGAACACCGGTGCGGACGCGTCCTTCATCATCGCGAACTGGCCGCCGCCCATGTCGCGGCGATACGTCTGCAGCAGAAACGTCTTGGTATGCGACGCGGCCGCGAGCCCGGTGCGGTCGTTGAACATCCGGCGGTTGCGGCAGTTCGCCGAGTTCCAGGCCACGTCGTCGCGCTGCGGCAACGAAAACTTCTGGTTGTGGGTCGGCAGATAGCCGCGCAAGTCGACCGCGGCGCAGAACACCACGCGCGGGTCGAGCTCGAGTATCGGCTCCAGGATCGGCGGCAGCACGCGGTCGGTGAACGCGGTGAAACGCGTGAGAAATTGCGGCGGATCGCTGCCGGGCACCGGCACATAGTGCGAGTCGAACAGATCGTCGAGCGAGATGTCGCCGCGCGCGACGGCTGCGTCGAACAGCTTGCTGACCTTGGCCGCGACCTGCTGGACCGCGTCGATGAAACGCGTATCCGCGGTTTCGACACCGGTCGCCGCGCTCAGCTCGATCAGCGTCTCGGATACGCCGAGCAGATTGCCGAGCCGGTTCCTCGCCTGCGCGAAGTTCTCGCTCGAATCCTCGACGCCGCTCGCCATCTCGAGCACCTGCGCCTCGAGCCCGTCGCATTGGGTTTCGATCTCGCCGGTTAGCGTTGCGATCTGGCCGGCCTCGTTGTTCAGTTGCGCGATCGCGTCGCCGGTCGCATGCACGACGTCGCCGATCTTGCGCGTGCCTTCACGCACCCGATGCGCGCGTGCGGTATTCACCGCGCCTTCGCTGATCAGTTGCTCGGTGTGCTGCGTGAGCTGCGCCAGCGTGGTTTCGATCTGCCCGGTCGCCTGCGCGGTTTTCGCGGACAGGTTCTTGACCTCGGCGGCCACCACCGCGAAGCTGCGCCCCGATTCACCGGCGCGCGCGGCTTCGATCGCGGCGTTCAGCGCTAGCAGATGGGTCTGCCGCGCGATCTGCGAGATCTCCTCCGATACGCGGCTCACGTGCGCAAGCGCGCTGCGCAGCGCGCCGATCTGGCTTTCGATCACGGTCACGCCTTCGACGAGGCCATGGATGTCGGCGAGCGACGCTTCGAGCGTCGTCTGCGATTGCTGCACGCCGGTGGCCGCGTCGGCCGACACGTTGCGCATTTCGCGCGCGGCCGCGGCGATGCGATGATTGCCAGCGAGCGTTTGCGCGGCCGACTCGCGCAGCGCACGGCATACTTGCGACTGGTGCTGGATGCGCGCGGCCACTTCGTCGACGTGCCCCGACACGTCGCAGATTTCCATGCCCAGTTTGCCCGCCTGGGCGGCAATATCGCCGACGACGCTTTGCGAACGGTGCGCACGACGGAAAATGAAGCGCGTCATAGCTGTCTCCTCGGTAGCGCGCCACACGCGCGGGTGACACCAATGAAAACGCGCCGTCATCCGCGGTGGATGCGGCGTCTATAAGGTCTTCCCGATGTATTTACGACGAACTTTCAATCGACTTGATGCGGGATATCCCGCACTCGCGACGATGGATCGACGCGTCGCGGCAAACGGCCGCGACCTGTTTCGGCGACGGCCATGATCGCGTCTGTTCTGCGCGTGCTGGATTGGGAGCCGCTTTTTCGCCTGTGGGAACTGATTGTGATGATCTGCAAGTTTCTGTGGGATCTGTTGCGTTTGTTGAGCGGTGGTTGAGCGGGAGCGCCTAACGGCGAGTGCCGGCGCGACGGGCGTAACCGCCGCAACCCCCGCAACCCCCGCAACCGCGTATCGCCCGGTCGCATCAACGTGCGAAACGATAATCCCGTGGCCGCACGCGCCGCGTCCGTTTGCGAAAGCTGAACGTGAAGCCGGGCCACAGCGCGGTGACCTTGCCGCTGTTCGTCTGATACCAGCTATGGCAGCCGGTCGTCCACACCGAATGCCGCATCGCCGTCTGCAGACGCGCATTGAAATCGCGCTGCACGTCGGCGCGCAACGTCATCGTCCGAGCGCGGCGCTTGCGCAATACGCGCAGGCAATCGACGATGTATTGCAGCTGCGACTCGATCATGTAGATCATCGAGTTGTGGCCAAGCCCGGTGTTCGGGCCGGCGATCATGAAGAAGTTCGGGAAGTTCGCGATGCTCATGCCGAGATAAGCCTCCGGGCCGTCGCGCAGCCACAACCTGCTCAGGTCCGCGCCGTCGAGCCCGGTCACCTCGAACGGCGCGCGCACGTCGTTGACCTGGAAACCGGTGCCGCAGATGATCGCGTCCGCGTGGCGATGCACGCCGTCTTCGGTCACGATGCCGTTGGCGACGATCTCACGAATGCCGCTCGTCACGACGTCGACATTCGGCTGGCAGACGGCCGGATAGTAATCGCTCGATAGCAGCACCCGCTTGCAGCCGAACTGGTAGTTCGGCGTGAGCTTCGCGCGCAGCACGGGGTCCTTCACGCGCCGCTCCAGGTAGCTGAGACCGAACTTCATCGGTACGTTCATCAGCTTCGGATTGACGACGAACGCGATTGCACGCGATTCATGCTGCCAGTAGAGCGCGCTGCGCACGAAGTGCTGCGTGAACGGCAGCGTGCGGAATAGCCAACGCGCGCGCGGGCCGACCGCTTTGTCGGGTTTCGGCATCACCCACGGCGCGGTGCGCTGGAACAGGTCCAGATGCGCGACGCGCGGCTGGATTCGCGGCACGAACTGGATCGCGCTCGCGCCAGTGCCGATCACCGCGACGCGTTTGCCGTCGAGCGGATACGCATGGTCCCAGCGCGCCGAATGAAACAGCCTGCCTTCGAAACGGTCGATGCCCTCGATGCGCGGCAACGCGGGACGCGACAGCGGACCGCTCGCCGCGATCAGTACGTCCGCCTCGATCGTTTCGCGCGTGCCGTTCGTGTCGATATCGACGAGCCACAGCTGGCGCACTTCGTCAAAGCGCGCGGCGCTGACCTTCGTATGACAGCGTACGTGGCGCTCGACGCCATACTTGCGCGCGCAGTGTCGCAGATACTCGAGGATTTCGGCCTGAGCGCTGAACGCGCGCGACCACGACGGATTCGCTTCGAACGAAAAAGAATAGAGATGGGACGGGACATCGCAAGCCGCGCCGGGGTAGGTGTTGTCGCGCCAGGTGCCGCCGATGCCGCTCGCAGCCTCGTAAATCGTGAACGACGTGATGCCGGCCTGCCGCAGACGGATCGCCATGCCGATCCCGGCAAAGCCGCTACCGACGATCGCGATGCGCGGCGCGGCGGAGGCGGAAGGGGCGGGCGTCATGGCGGTCTCCGGGAGGGGCCAAAGCAGCGGGCGAAAACAGCGCGTGAAACGGTGGAGGGTATCGCAGGGTCATGCACGGCAACGCGGGCGACGCAGTGGGCAAGCCGATCCTATGCGTAAGTCAGGCGCCCCGGTGCGAGACAGCGAGCGCGTTTGCGTCTGAGCGCTGGTACCAGTGCGACAGGAAGCGAGCAGGGCTGCGGAGCCGGCTCGCGTTCGACCGACGCGCGACGGGGCCGCGAACCGGTGGGCAACGCCGGCGGGCAACGCCGGCGCGCAAAACCGCGGGCAGAAAAAACAGGCCCCGTATGAAGGAGCCCGATTTTCATTCGATGCGACACAGACGCTGACAGCGCCGATCAATCAGGTATCGGTCCAGCCGCCCGAATCGTCGTTGCTGCCCATGTCGATGCCACCGCCGCCGCTGTTGTCGTCCCAGTCGTTCGAGCCCTGACCGAAATCGAGACCGCCGCCGTTGCTGCCGTCGTTGCCGCCGTCATTACCGCGGCGGCGTAGTTCGTCGTCGTCGACGATCACGTCGCGTTCGACGACGCGGTCACGCCCATGGTTCAGCGCTTCGCCGAGCAGCACGCCGGTCAACAGGCCACCCATGCCGCCGCCCATTCCACCGCCTTGCTGCACGATGACCTGCGGCTGCTGCTGGTACGGCTGTGTTTGCGGATACGGCGGCTGCGGGCTGCCAAAGCGCTCGGCTTCCTGCGCGTACGCCGACTGCTGCCCGCTGCCCACGGATGCGGCGCTCGGGTCGGGCCGGCCGTCGGCGCGGGCGCGCAGGCTGGCAACGCGCTGCTCGAATTCGTCGAGCTGATACGGCGGCAGCGGATTCTTGCCGTTCGACAGCGTCTCGACGATGCCGCGCAGTTGTTCCTCGGTGGCTTCGACGTCTTTCTCGAGCGCTTCATGACCCGGCGCGGTGGAGAGTTTCACGTCGAGCTTCATTGAACGCACCGCGTTGAGCAGCTCGGTCGCGCGCTTCAACTGCGCGCGGCGGTCCTCGCCGGCGCGCGTATCTTCCTGCGTGCGGGCTCGCCGCAAGGTCCAGCGCAGCACCAATGCGATCACAGCAATCAGAACGATGATACCGATCCACATACCGACCCCCAGGCCATGCCGTGGTTGCGCTTGCGAGACCATCGCCGACGGTTGCTGCACAGCAGGCGCATTCTGCTGCGCGAACGGATTCGCGGCGTGACGGGTAACCTTGCCGCCCGCCCGTTCGGCGTCGCTGCGCAGGCGCGCTTCCGTTTGCGCGAAGCGGCCCGGGTCGGTGAAGCGGATTTGCGGATCGAGCGTTTTTGCCTGCTGCAGCTGCGCGAGCGCATCGCCATAGCGGCCTTCGCGATCGAGCACCTGCGCGTACAGATAGTGCGCGCGCGCATTGTTCGGATGGGCCTGCAGCACTTCGCTCAAGCCGGAGTCGGCCTGCTGCCAGTTGCCCTGCGCCATCGCGGATTCGATTTGCTGAACCGTCGGCACCGCGAACGCCGCGGCCGACACGAGCAGCAGCGAAGCGAAAGCGGTTACGAGAAATTTTTTCATGTGCGGACCGGGCGCGGCGCGCCCGTCTCCATCAGTCGATTGCGGTGGCCGCGTACGGCGGCCGGTATGCCGGGGCTTGCGCGCGTGGCTTGCCCGGCATGTACTGCGATGGCCGCGCCGGCGTCGAACGCGCGTTCAATAACGATTCGACGGGTGGCACTCGATGCGCGCTCGACGCACGCTCACTGCTGCGCCGGCGTGTTGAGCTGCTTCTTCAACGCTTCGAGCCGTTCGTCGACGGACGGACCGCGATTCAGATCCGCGAGCTTGTCGTCGAGCGCCTTGCCGCTTTTCACGTCGGCGGAATTCAGGCGCGCGTCGGAACGCGCGTTCGACAGCGCGACCTTGTCTTCGAGCTTCTGAAAATCCTCGGCCAGATTCTTGCCGCCGATGCCGCCGAGCGCGGTAGCCGCGACGTCCTTCGCTTCGGCGATCTGCTGCTTCGCCTGCAGGATGTTCGAGCGCGCATTCAGGTCGTTGCGGCGGCTGCGCATGTCTTCGATCTGGCTCTTCAGCTGCGCGACCGACGGCTCCAGCGTGGTCAGCTCCTTGGTCAGTGTGTCGCGTTCGGCTTCGGCGGTGGCCTGCGCGCTGAGCGCTTCGCGTGCGAGCGCTTCGTCGCCGGATTGCAGCGCGCGCTTCGCGCCGTCTTCGTACTTCTTCGCCTTGTCCGCGGCAACATCGCGCTTGCTCTGCTGAGTGGCGACCTGCGCCTGAATCTCGATCAGCGAGTTCTCTGCCTTGCCGATGCTGTCGTCGAGTTCGCGCACGATCTGGCGCGAGTCGCGCGACGGATCCTGCACCGAGTCGGCGGCATCGTTCAGAAGACCTTTGAGCGTGCGCGAAATGCTGTCAAAAAGCGACATGAAAACCTCCAGAGAATGTAAGCGGCGCCGACGATGTCCGCGCGCATGACTGCCTTGAACTAGTACTTTACGCCGCTGCGCGCGAACCTGCGCAACGTTCGGACTGGAGTTCGGGGCACGCACGCCGATTGCAATAGCGTGGTCCTGAATTGTCCGGATGCGATACCCAGGTTGTCGATATCCGGTGAATGGCGAAACAGCCATGGAGACGAACTTGACGGCGGATATTACACCATCGGCTTTCTCTCGAAATAGCCGGCGCGAGGCCGCTGGGAGCGCGATGGTGCGGCAGTGGAATGACAGTGATGCGACCGCGCGTGTTGCGATATTGAAAGGCGATCGCGTGCGACACACCGATGTAACGATACGCAACACACGGGCGATCGGTCGTGCGTTTGCGTGTCGTAACCCGAACTCACGCGCCCCGTTACTATGCGCGGTTTCTTTGGCCCAACAGTGTCATGCGAAGTATCACGCGAAGCGCCCACCTTCGGTGCTCGGGTCGTTGCCCGGTTCGTCGACATCCGACAGATTGGGGACGCGGCGGCGCTTTAGCGAATTGCGCGGACGCGCCGGCGTGCCGGCTAGCTGCGGTTGCAGTTGCTGCGCCGGATCGTCGGCTTGCGCGACTCTTGCCGCGGTGACGCGCGCGACCGCTTCGGCCGTTGCCTGTGCGTCGGCATCGTGCTCGGCGGCGAGCGCGGCCGCGACCCCGGCGGGCAGCAGCGGCGCAGGCTCGGCCGCGACGCGGATCGCCACGCTCACCGCTTCGGCTGCCACGCCGGTTTCCGATACCGCCTCGGCCGCGCCACCGGATGCGACGTTGCTCACACTTCGCGCGCCTGCCGCCTCGATGCCCGTCGCGCCACTGGGCGCGCTGCGATCCACTGTGGCGCCGGCAGCGTCCTTGTCGCGGGCTTGTAACGTACCCGGCAGCGCCGCGCGGGCGTCGCGCGTACCATGCGCGACGCGCTGCAGCGCGATGTTCAACGCGTCGGGCGCGCGTGGCGCGCGCAGCCGGTCGACGATGCTCGCGGCCTTCACCTGTTCGCTGGTCGCGCCGAAGCTCAGCACCGCGCGCCGCATCAGTTCGCTCACGCTGATGCCGAGATCGCCGGCGGTGGCGGTGATCGCGCGTTTTTGCGCGGTGGTGACGAATACGACGATGCGCTCGCTGGGCTTGGTCATGATCGGCTCGCAGGCTGACTGGTATCGGCAGGGCGGCGCGGCGATCCGCGCATCGTCCGGGCGTCCGGACAAGGTACCGGACTCCATGGTCCCGAACCAGTGCGCGCATCCGTTGAGTGTCGCGCGCGGGATTCATCATATGACGAGTTGCGTCGCCGCGAAACGGGCGCCGCGCGAAAATCCCGTGACATCAACGAGTTGTAGCGTTTGCGGGCAGATTGTCCACAGGCCTTTCAACATTTTCTGTGTATAACCCCGCACAACCTGCGCATCGGCCGCGCACCGCAAAGGCCACATTGGTGCCGCGCGAAATTACAGACGCTTACCGAAGTACGCCATCGCGCGAAGGGAATTCTTACAAAAAAACTGCGTTGGACCTCGTGCGATTTCTTTAAAATGCGCTGTTACGTTGCGCCGGGGGCAGGGTTCCAGCGGGGTCCGAGGCGTGCCGTGCGGCCGGCCGGGGGCAAGGTCCGCGCGGCGGCGTACGTCCCGGCGAGGACGCTCGATCAAGACCATGTCCGCGCGAAATCGCGGGCAGAAAGGCGTGCAGTCGCACGTCCACCATTCCAGTCATGCCAATCATCAAACGACCGCATTCCTCCCATTCTCCGGCCGGCGAAGACCGGGACTCCGACCAACGCACTTCGGGACGCAATGGCGCTTCGCGCGAGCCCACACGGGGCGGCCGTTCGATCGGTGGGTCGATCGTGCTGTGGTTCTTCGGGCTGATCGCGACCGCCGTCGTGGTGGGCGCGCTGATCGTCGGCTATGCGCTCGTCGTGATGGGACCGCAATTGCCGTCGCTCGACGCGCTGACCGACTATCGCCCGAAAGTGCCGTTGCGCG
>NZ_DASXHN010000490.1:0-2808 GCF_036488505.1 Paraburkholderia sp.
TCCAGCGATGACCAAATATGTTTTCGTCACCGGCGGCGTAGTTTCTTCCCTCGGCAAGGGTATTGCCGCCGCTTCCCTCGCCGCGATCCTCGAATCGCGCGGTCTGAAAGTCACCCTCCTCAAGCTCGATCCCTACATCAATGTCGACCCCGGCACGATGAGTCCGTTTCAACACGGCGAAGTGTTCGTGACGGAAGATGGGGCGGAGACTGACCTCGACCTCGGCCACTATGAGCGCTTCATCAGCACGAAGATGCGCAAGGCCAATAACTTCACCACGGGCCAGATTTACGAATCGGTAATCCGCAAGGAACGCCGCGGCGATTATCTCGGCAAGACGGTGCAGGTCATTCCGCACATCACCAACGAAATCCAGGCTTTCATCGAGCGCGGCGCAGCATCTGCGACGTGCGGTGAGCCGGATGTGGCCATCGTCGAAGTAGGGGGCACGGTGGGCGATATCGAATCGCTGCCCTTCCTCGAAGCGGCTCGCCAGATGAGTCTGCGCCTCGGCCGCAACAGCGCGTGCTTCGTGCACCTGACGCTGGTGCCCTGGGTTGCCACGGCCGGCGAACTGAAAACCAAGCCTACCCAGCACAGCGTGCAGAAGCTGCGCGAAATCGGTATCTCGCCGCATGTGCTGCTGTGCCGTGCCGACCGTCGCATTCCGGACGACGAGCGCGCCAAGATCTCGATGTTCTCGAACGTGCCGGAAGACGCGGTGATCTCGGTATGGGACGCGGACAGCATCTACAAGATTCCGCAAATGCTGCACGACCAGGGCATGGACGCGATCGTCTGCGAAGAGCTGAAGCTCACGCCGAAGCCCGCAGACCTGTCCATCTGGGCGGAGATGGTCGACAAGCTCGAACGTCCGAAGCACGAAGTCACGATCGGCATGGTCGGCAAGTACGTCGATCTGACGGAGTCGTACAAGTCGCTGATCGAGGCGCTGCGCCATGCGTCGATCCACACGTCGACCAAGGTGAACATCGAATATATCGACTCGGAAGAGATCGAAACGCAAGGTGTCGAAAGCCTCAAGCATCTCGACGCGGTGCTGGTTCCCGGCGGCTTCGGCCGCCGCGGTACCGAAGGCAAGATTGCCGCCATCCGCTATGCACGCGAAGCGAAGGTGCCGTACCTCGGCATCTGCCTCGGCATGCAGCTTGCCGTGATCGAATTCGCGCGCGACGTGGTCGGCCTGAAGGACGCGAACAGTACCGAATTCGATCAGAACACGCCGAACCGCGTGGTCGCGCTGATCACCGAGTGGTACGACCGTGACGGCCGCGTCGAAAAGCGCACCGAAGAGTCGGACCTGGGCGGCACGATGCGTCTTGGTTCGCAGCGTTGCCCGATCAAGCCCGGCACGATGGCCGAAGAGATCTACGGCAAGGACGTGAACGAGCGTCACCGTCACCGTTATGAAGTCAACAACCGCTTCGTGCCGCAGCTCGAAGGCGGCGGTCTCGTCATCAGCGCGCGTACGCCGAGCGAAGATCTGCCGGAAATGATGGAGCTGCCGCGCGCGATGCACCCGTGGTTCGTCGGCGTGCAGTTCCACCCGGAGTTCACGTCTACGCCGCGTGACGGGCATCCGCTGTTCAAGTCGTTCGTCGAGGCAGCGCTTGCTCATCAACTGCAGTTGGCGGGCGTCGAGGAGAAAGCATGAAACTGGGCGATTTCGAAATCGGGCTGGACAAGCCGTTTTTCCTGATCGCGGGCACCTGTGTCGTCGAATCGGAACAGATGACGATCGACACGGCCGGCAAGCTCAAGGAAATCTGCGCGAAGCTGAACATCCCGTTCATCTACAAATCGTCTTACGACAAGGCCAACCGTAGCAGCGGCAAGTCGTTCCGTGGCCTGGGTATGGACGAGGGCTTGCGCATCCTGTCGGAAGTGAAGCGTCAGCTCGGCGTGCCGGTCCTGACCGACGTGCATGCGGAACACGAGATCGAGCAGGTTGCGTCCGTGGTCGACGTGCTGCAAACGCCCGCGTTCCTGTGCCGTCAAACCGACTTCATCCACGCGTGCGCGCGTTCGGGCAAACCGGTCAACATCAAGAAGGGCCAGTTTCTCGCGCCGCACGACATGAAGAACGTGATCGACAAGGCGCGTGATGCCGCCCGCGAAGCGGGGCTGTCGGAAGACCGCTTCATGGCGTGCGAGCGTGGCGTGTCGTTCGGTTATAACAACCTGGTCTCCGACATGCGCTCGCTCGCCATCATGCGCGAGACTCATGCGCCGGTCGTGTTCGACGCCACCCACTCGGTCCAGTTGCCGGGCGGTCAGGGCACGAGTTCGGGCGGTCAGCGCGAATTCGTGCCGGTGCTGGCGCGCGCCGCGGTGGCTGTAGGCGTATCGGGTCTCTTCATGGAGACCCATCCGAAGCCCGCGGAAGCCAGGTCGGACGGTCCGAATGCCGTGCCTCTGCATCGCATGGCCGAGCTGCTCGAAACGCTTGTCACGCTTGATCGGGCCGTCAAACGTACGGCGTTCCTCGAAAGCGACTTCAACTGAGTCACGCGTTCGCGGCGTGTCATGATTGGCTTGGATAATAGGCACAGTCCGGCGCGCGGCGAACGTATGCAATGGTCGTCGAACGTATCCGCGCAAAAGTTGTCTGCTGGGGAGACCAGCGTGTGCCGGACGCAGGTTCAGAGTAAAGAATTCAACGTCATTTCTTGAGGAAACCATGAGTGCTATCGTAGATATCATCGGTCGAGAGATTCTCGATTCGCGAGGCAACCCCACCGTCGAATGCGACGTGCTGCTCGAGTCGGGCACGATGGGCCGCGCTGC
>NZ_DASXHN010000244.1:0-13564 GCF_036488505.1 Paraburkholderia sp.
TTAGCACATGTGCAGGGAATCGGCGAGGCCGCCTAGGTCGCGCATCAAGCGGACAGCCTCAGAATGCGGGGTTAACGGCAAGCACGACGCAAGCATTTGAGTGGCCCCTTCGCAGCGAACAGCGGACCTGGACCGGTAGCCTTGCCGCTGGGCTCGACGTGGGGAATGCAGTACCATGTCCAACGAACGCTCAGCATTTTCATGCCGGCGTTTGTGATCCGTTTCGTGTCGCAAGAAAGGAGAGCTCATGCTGACGCTTTATTCCTATCCGGATCTTTTTGGCGTCGCCGATAACAATCCCTTTGGCCTGAAGGTGTTTGCGTTCATGCGATTGTGCGGGCTCGCCTTCGAGCATCGTCATGTCCTCGACACAAGCCTTGCGCCCCGTGGCCAACTGCCTTACCTCGTCGATGGCGACGATACGATCGGCGACAGCGACAGCATCATTGCTCATTTAACACGTCAGTATGATCTGGACATCGACTGCGCGCTTTCGCGAGAGCAGTTGAATCTGGACTATATGGTCCGTCGAACCCTCGACGACCTGTACTGGACCATGAGCTTTTCACGCTGGCGCGACGAGCGCTTCTGGCCGTCCTTTCGCGACGCCGTGCTTGCCGCCCACCCGGACGTTCAAGCGAGTGATCTCGAAGCCGCTCGCGAATACAACCGCCTGCGGTACCACTATCAGGGCATCGGCCGATATGAACCGGAGCAGATCTATGCGCGAGGCATCGCGAATCTGCGCGTCGTGGCGGACGTGCTCGGCGACACCAGCTATGTTTTCGGCCGCGATCCTGCCACCGTTGACGCGGCAATCTATGGCTTCGTTGCCAATATCTATTTCTACGAGATCGATACGCCGTTGAAGCAGTACGTGCTTTCGCGCCCGGCGCTCGTGCACCATTGCGAAGCCATCCATGACCGGATCGGCACGGCTGGGAAGGATTCGGCAGCGTGAATGACGCGTAAGGTCGGTTGATCTGCAGACGCACTCGACGGTCCGCCGGTGCAGCTGCAACATTGAAGCGCGCGATGCTGGACAACACGCTTGCCAAAAAATAAAGTTTTCATAGTTTGCTCAGAGTCCTATCCTCTAACCAGCGCGATTGGGCAGCACCTCTGGAAGCACTAGCCAGGTTTCCTCTGTGACGAGGGCGGAGTGTCGTGATGCTTACGTATAAGACCCTACGCAAACGATCCCTCGCGTTGTCCGTGTTACCTGTTCTATTCGTGCTATGTGCATGTGCAAAATCACCGGAGACAAGCCCGCTTGCGTTAGCGGCCGAACACGGGGACTTGTCCAAAGTTCAACAACTGGTGCAAGAAGGTGCCGATATTAGCGCAAAAGATACTAAAGGCCTGGATGCCCTGTCTTACGCGATAATCAATGAACGCCCCGAAGTAGTCAGCTACCTGCTGACGCGTGGGGCAAACGCGAATACCGAGAATGGCAGCGGCATAACGGCCCTGATCATTGCTGCAACGGTAGGTGATCTCGCGATTGTCGAGACTTTGTACGAATACGGCGTGGAGATAAATCGGGCCACTAAAGACGGCATTACGCCGCTGATGGCCGCTGTCGCATCCGATAATGCGGAGACGGCCGCGTTGCTATTGTCGTATGGCGCAGACCCATGCATGACAGACAAAAATCATCTTACTGCACGCCAGACAGCGGACGAATGGCTCGGGATTCACGAAACATCGCGGGTCATAAACAGGAACAAGAAGCTGGCGAAGCTGAATTGCAATCGGAGTGAATAGATGGACAAACCGAATCGCCTTGTTGCTTTTGTCATGCTAACGCCGGTGTTCTTTATTCTGTCTCTTTGGGTCTCCGCCTTCCCGCACGAGTACGCCCATTCGATAACCGCATGGCTGTTTGGGTACAAACTCAAACCTTTCGATATCGATTACGGAAGTTTCGACTGGAAGAACGTCCTGTTCGTGGACGGGATCGATGAGCATGTTAACTATTTCCTGATATTTCTTTTCGGGGACAAGTTTGCGATAGGAATGATCGCTTTCGCCGGGCCATTCGTTGCCACGCTATTGCTGTATCTGATAAGTTTGCGCGTCATTCGCTTGAAAAAAATACGACGCTACCCTTACGTTTTCTATTTCTGCCTTTGGGTCAACGTTTCCAATCTGTCTGAGTTGATAAGTTACGTCGTGCTTCGGTCGATTACCAAGCATGGCGATGTCGGGCATATAGAGTTTGCGTGGGGCGTATCTCCGTGGCTCGTCTTCACCATTGGCTGCGTCTTGTTGGCTATGGCAACGTGGAATTTCTTTTCGCGCACGCTCGTAGATCTGTATTTGATCGCAGGCGCAGATCGCGTTATATTTAAATATTTTTTTGTTATTCTGTTTTCGGTTTATTTGTTTGCCTATCCCGCTGCACGAGTATTGTTGGAGAACAATGACCTGTTCTCGATAAGTATGTCGATTCTCTTTTGCATACTTACTCCGGTTGTTGTAATTCTCTGCTGGCCAGGACGAGATTGGGTAAAAGAGCGCGAGCGCGCCTATCTGGCGTCTTCGGGCGGTGAAGTCGTGAAACTTTGAGCGACAGATGCAAGCCGCTTCGGGGCCGCTCCCAGACGCACGCCAAGTCGGGACGTAACGGTGATCGTTCGTCGTGCCGTCAACGGCGAGCCAAAGCGACCACTATCCGTGCCGCCGCCCCCTCGATTGAAGAAGCTTGTCGACGGGCAAGCCACTGGATCGTTCAAACTGCGAATTGTATGATTGCGCTCATTGCATCAAGGCGTCGCTGCCTCAACGAGTTCGCACGGTGCGCGCCGCAAGTCAGACTGGTGCGCACGTAGCGGCTATCACCAGCAGGGGCCGCGTCTGAGCCCCAGCGTCGTCACAGGCGATTGGCCAGATGCGACATTCCAGCGAACTGTTTCGCCAACACTGGAGGGGCCCATGTTCGCCAAGGCGCTGCGTATCGAGGGCGGTCCGGACTGGCATCACTTCCATGTCTATACCGACAGCCCGCTTATCGCATTTCTGGTCGTCGCCGCCTTGCTGCTCACAATTCTGCTCGCGAGCGCGATCTGCTACTACGTGACGCGCTTGATCGTGCTGAGGATCGTCGGCCGCCTTGCCCGCCAGCCGCAGCGCAAGTTGCTGCGTGCCGCCGAATCCCACAAGGTGTTCGATCGGCTCGCCCCGCTCGTGCCAGCCTTGATCCTCTATGCGTCCGCCCCCCTGCTCACCGGACTCACGTTCCCGCTGGTCGCGGCGCTCGGCCATCCACTGGCGTTGCTCGCGGCATGCTACATGGTGTACACGCTGCTGCGCGCGGCGCTCGCGCTCCTCGACAGTATCGGTGAGCGCTACAGTCACTTCCCCGCAGCAAGCGAGAGGCCAATCAAAAGCTTCTTGCAGACGGCAACCATCGTGCTCTACGTAGTCGCGCTGATCGCGGGGATCTCGGTATTGCTGGAACGCTCCCCGGCCTACTTCCTCACCGGCCTCAGCGCGATGACGGCGCTTCTGATCATCATTTTCCGCGACTCGCTGCTCGGCTTCGTGGCCAGCATACAACTGACCGCTTACGACATGGTGCGGGTGGGCGACTGGATTGAAGTGCCCGGCTTCGTCGCCGACGGCACCGTGATCGACATTGCACTGAACACGATCAAGGTCCAGAACTTTGACAATTCGATCGTGATGCTGCCGAGCTACGTCCTGCTCACGAACAGTATGAAGAACTGGCGAGGGATCACTGAGTCGGGCGCTCGACGCGTCAAGCATGCGATACATTTCGATGCCGAGACCGTGCGCTTTCCAGACGACGCACTGCTCGTTCAACTCTGCAACGATGTTGACAGGCCGCTAGCGGAAGTTGCGCCCGGGGACCCCCGGCATCGCACGAACCTCGGTCTGTACCGCCTCTATCTGAATGCATACTTTCGCGATCATCAAGCGGTCCGGCAGGACATGCCGATCGTCATCCGCCAGGTGCAGTCGACCCAGCCTGTCGTCGCGCTGGAGATATTTCTCTACGTCGACGAGACACGCTGGGAACCGTACGAAAACCTGCAATCGGACATGCTCGATCATGCGTACGGGCAAATACCGCTGTTCGGGCTGCGCTGCTGGCAGGAACAAAGGCCGTCGACGCGGCAGTTGTGATCTGCACAGCAGCCGGCCGCCATGGGCGACCGCTCACTCTCCGTCCGAGGACCCAGTGAGCGTCACGGTCCCACGTTTGTTATTAACCCGCCACTGCCGACGTTGCACGCGATAGCCTGCGAGGGCGTGTAGCCCTTTCGGGCGTACGGGTTAATGGTGATCGCGACCAAGGCTCTCCTAACATGTCGGCTAGACCGATCACGACGGAGCCCTTTATGCCCTTCACCCCAGCATCGTCATTGCAGCCGCCCGCCGATGCGGCCCTCGCCGAGCGCGTCGATGCGGTGCTGTCTCGCGCTGTCGACGCGCAACGTCTGGTCGGTGCGGTAGTGCTGATCGCGCGCGACGGACGGCTCGTCTATCACCGCGCGGCCGGATTCGCGGACCGCGAATCGCGCACGCCGATGCGCGAGGACACACTGTTCAGGCTCGCGTCGGTGACGAAGCCCATCGTCTCCACGGCCGCAATGGTGCTCGTGGCGCAACGCAAACTGTCGCTTGACGATGACGTCACCCGCTGGCTGGCCGATTTCCGCCCGGCACTTCCTGACGGCCGCGTGCCGGGAATCACGGTGCGGCAGCTGCTTACGCATACCGCGGGCCTCGGCTATCGCTTTGCAGAAGCCGACGCGAACGGGCCATATGCACGCGCGGGGGTATCGGACGGGCTCGACGGCGCGGCCATCACGCTAGACGAAAACGTACGCCGGATCGCGAGCGCGCCGCTGCTGTATGCGCCGGGGACGAGCTGGCGCTATTCAGTCGCGCTCGACGTGACCGGCGCGCTGATCGAGGCTGTCTGTGGGATGCCCCTCGCCGAAGCTGTCGATGTGCTGGTGCTCCGTCCGCTCGGCGCTCGAGACACGGCGTTCGTCGCGGTCGATCCCGCGCGGCTCGCGACACCGTACGTGAACGATACGCCGCAGCCGCACCGGCTCGCCGAGAACGAAACTGTACCTGCAGTTGAAGGAACTGTCGGTGTCACGTACTCGCCGGCGCGCGCGCTCGACGCCCACGCTTTCGCGTCGGGCGGTGCGGGAATGGTAGGCAGCGTGAGCGACGTGCTGCATGTGCTGGACACGCTGCGCGCGGGCGGCGGCGCACTGCTGCCAGCCGCCCTTGTGGACGAGATGGGACGCGTGCAGACTGGCACCTTCGATTTGCCGGACCGGCCCGGCGTTGGCTTCGGGATCGGCTTTTCGGTGCTGCGCGATCCACACGCAGCGGCGTCGCCGGAATCGCCAGGCACGTGGCGCTGGGGCGGTGTATACGGTCACTCGTGGTTCGTCGACCGCGCACGCGGGCTGACCGTCGTGTCGCTGTCGAACACGCTTTACGAAGGGATGAACGGCCAATACACAATCGATCTGCGCGACGCCGCGTACGGCGCCAGGTGACGCGCACGTGTGCGATCGCGCGCCCCTTCGGGCTTGCGGTGCGTCGTTTGACAGGATCGCCAGAAGGATATGAGCCTCAATCGTCAGCTTCCTCCGCAAACGGCGGTTCGATTGCGAAGGTGGTCGAGAGCGGTCTTGTATCCGCGAGCGTAATCACGGAGTAAAACTGGCACAATCAAATGCCTGTGGTCCTTCGCGGGTTCATGGACTTGCCGACTCACGCGGTTGTTCGGCCTGCTCTACTCTCAGATATTTGATCGGAAAAGGGATTGTGATGGCAAGGGATGAAATTGTCTGGGGGATCCTGGGCACCGCGAAGATCAACGACAAGGTCGTCGTGCCCATGCACAGCGCGCCAAAGTGTCGGGTGAAGGGCATCGCGTCGCGGTCTCAGGAGAAGGCTCGGGAAGCCGCAGCCAAATATGGTTTGGCTGTCGCATACGACAGTTACGAAGCGCTCCTGGCGGACCCGGAAATCGACGCGGTATATATTCCGCTACCCAATCACATCCACGTGGAATGGACGATCAAATCCGTCGAGGCGGGCAAGCACGTCCTGTGTGAGAAGCCGATCGGGCTCGACGCCCAACAGGTTGAACGACTCATCGCTGCACGCGATAGCAACGGCCGATACATACAGGAAGCCTTCATGGTTCGCACGCATCCGCAATGGTTGAAGGTGCGGACCTTGATTGACGAAGGTGCGATTGGCGGATTGCGGGCGGTGACAGGCGGCTTCACCTATAACAACGCGAACCCGCACGATATCCGCAACCAGAGCGAACTGGGTGGCGGCGGTCTGCTCGATATTGGTTGTTACCCCATCACAACGGCGCGCTTCATTACCAGGTCTGAGCCAACGCGCGTGGTTGCCCTGATGGAGCAGGATCCCATATTCGAAGTGGACCGGCTTGGCTCTGTACTGATGGACTTCGACGGTGTGCAGGCAAGTTTCTTTTACTCGACTCAGACCCATAACTATCAGCGGATGCAATTTCACGGTACCAACGGGCGGATCGAGGTCGAGATTCCATTCAATGCACCAGGCGATCGACCGACGCGTCTGTTATTGAGTGACAACACAAGCGCCGGTATCGGGACTGATCGCTGGCTGGAACTTCCGGTGTGCGATCAATATGGGATCGCGGCCGCCACATTCGCGGACGCGATATTGAGTGGAAGCCCGCAGGCTATTCCGCTAGAAGATTCGCGCGCAAATATGCGAGTGATCGACGCCGTGTTCCGCTCGTCCCGATCGGGCGCATGGGAGAAAATCCTCGAAACTTGACGTGCTCCGCAGGGGCAACCTGCGAAGTTCAACGTGCAAGAAGAGCCGAAGCCGAGAGCCACGTTTCGCGCGCTACAGGACGCACCGTTGACCTTGGTTTCGGATGCGGCCTATGAAACGCCCGAACGCGACCGTTCGGGATGAATCGGCTGCGGCCGGCCACATCAGGAGACAGCGGACCCCCAACGGGCCAGGAGCCGTCGTCCGCCTTAACCGCCCACGTGACACCCAAGCGACTGCTTTCAATCTAGATAACGGACCATCGCAACGCGAGATGAGCAATGGGCCAGTTGCCCTTAGCCAGCGAGATGATTGTTTTGAACGTTTCCGAGTTAAAAAAATTTGAGCGGAATCATCCGAATCATGTTGCGGAAACTTGTCCGGTTGTCAGTTCGGAAGCTCACATTTCGACTGCGAAAATAACCGGCCAGCTTAGAAGATGTCGCCTAGTCTTGAGTGACCGCCGCGCAGTGCAAAAGATTTCTCCACTGCGGATATCTCTTTTGACGGGGAGCAGAAATGGCTAAGGTGTCATCCGCTGAAGTGTCGGCAACTAGTCCGCGCCCACGCGGAAAGGGGCATCTATGACACGCCCAGAACTATCGCGGACCCCGCGATGCATAGCGCATCGTCAGCATTCAGCCGGACGCATCTGGCTCGCAATCGGCATTTCGTTCGCTGAACTCTGCTCGACGCACATGGCGTGCGCGGGGGGCATCCTGCCAAACGGCGGCCGTTACGTCGCCGGCGCCGGTTCGATAGTGGGCGCGAGCAACGGACTGGTGATCACACAACCGGGTTCGACGCGCGGTGTGATTGACTGGAACAGCTTCTCGATCGGCGCGAACAACAGCGTCACATTCAATAACGGCACTGGCGCGACGCTGAACCGCGTGACGGGTGGTTCCCCGTCCGCCATCCTCGGCAGGCTCAGCGCAACGGGCAGCCTGTATGTAATCAATCCACAGGGCATCGTCGTGGGGCCATCCGGTGCAGTGACGACGGGCGGACGCTTCGTTGCATCCACACTGGACACACACGACAACGCGTTCATGAACGGCGGCGCGCTTGCTCTGTCGGGCAATTCGGAAGCAAGCGTGATCAACCTCGGCAAGATCAGTTCGACCGGCGGCGACATCTTCCTGATCGCGCGACGCGCCGTGACCAACGCTGGCACGATCACCGCGCCGAACGGCACCGCCGAACTGGCCGTCGGCGAACAGGTGCTGTTGCAGGACTCGGCCAGCAGCAAACAGGTGCTCGTGCAGACCGGCAGCCAAGGTTCGGTCGTCAACAGCGGAAGCATCTCAGCCGCGCAGATCAGCCTGCAGGCCGCCGATGGCAACGTGTTCGCGCTTGCCGGCGGTGGCACGCGCATCCGGGCGACGGGCACGGCGAATCGCGACGGCCATGTGTGGCTCGTCGCCGACAAAGGTCGGGTCGAGCAGTCGGGCGTGATCACGGCCGCCAACGCGGGCGGCAGCGGTGGAACGGTCGACACCGACGCGGCGCAACTGGCGTTCGGCGCCACGGCAGCCGTGCATGCGGGCAAATGGAATCTGTCGACGCCCGGCTTCACGATCGACCCATCCGCTGCACGCGCACTGGGCGGCAGTCTGAATTCAGGCACATCCGTCCATGTGACCACGACAGGCGCGACAGGCGCGACGGGAGACATCGACGTCGCATCGAACCTGAACTGGAGCGGTCCCGCTTCTCTGACGCTCGCCGCGTACCGCGACGTGTCGATCGGGAGCGGCGCGAAGATCGCGAACCAGGGCGCGGGCAATCTCAGCTTGCGCGCAGACGCAACCGGCATCAACAACGGCGGCAGCGTCACCAACCACGGCACGCTCGACTGGTCGAAGAGCACCGGTGCGCTGAGCGCCTTCTACGACATGAACGGCACATACGTTGCCGGTACGCGGATGAGCAACCCGGCATGGAGGCCCCCCGCATTCAGCGGCCTGGTTACGCAGATCACCACGTACCGGCTGGTGAATTCCCTGACCGATCTGACGAAGGTTGGCAACGATCTCAACGGTAACTACGCGCTCGGCAGGAACATCGATGCGAGCGCGACGAGCAACAGCCCCTTCGTTCCAATCGGCAACGTCAGCACACCGTTCACGGGGCAGTTCGACGGACAAGGCAATACGATCACCTCGCTCACGCTGGGCGGGTTGTTGGCTTACGGGGGCGGACAGCCACTAGCGGGCATGTTCGGTGTGATCGGTACCCAGGGTGTCGTACGCAACCTCGACATTTCGGGCACGGCGAACTTGGCTAACGTCAGCGGGCTCGTAGGGACCGCGCAGTTCGATATTGGCATACTCGCCGGCCTGAACAACGGTACTGTCCTGCGCGTAAGCACGGCCGGCACGGTCGCGACCGGATACCATGGGCTTTTCGACTCTTCGACAGCCGGTGGGCTCGTGGGCGTCAACGCCGGCTCGATCCTGCGTTCTTCGAGCAGCGCCGATGTGAGTTCGCGGGGGTTGGGCGGTGGTCTGGTGGGCGTGAATAGCGGCCTGATCAGCCAGTCGTTCGCCACGGGGCCTGTCGCAGTGTCGGGTTATTTCGCTACGGGCGGTGGCGGCCTCGTCGGCTCTAACAGTGGCGCGATCAGCCAGTCTTATGCAACCGGCTCTACGATGTTTACGGAATGCCGCCCCTCCAATACGCATTGCGGCGGGGCCGCCCTCGTCGTCGATAACTCAGGGACAATCACCCAGTCATTCGCAACCGGTCCGGTGAACCAGCCGTTGTATGGACCGATCGGCATCGCGCGGTCCAACGAAGGCACGATTGCGAACGATGTGTACTGGAACACCAACATCACGGGCGCCACAATCGGCGTCGTGTACGGTACGCCGATTCCCACGGCGAATGGGCTGACCACCGCTCAGATGAGCACGCGGACATCCTTCGTGGGGTATGACTTCAGCCCGACGGGGGCGTGGGCGATGCCTGCTGGCGCGACGCATCCGGTGCTGCGCTGGCAACTGGCGCAATGATAGGCGCGGAGTCAGTCAGTAGGGCTGCAAGCGGGCTTTCGATCCTGGATGATCTTGCCCACGAATTTGCGTCAACGCACGCGTCCGCAAAGGCCGCGAACACGCCGACGATTGCGCCTCACGAATGTCCGCTGTGCTCGGACACGAGCCGTACAGGTCGCAACCGGGCGACTGGCGGAGTCGGGCCGGCAACGGTCCGCTGTCGTCAGCAGCAACGCTCTTGAGTGTATAGGTAACATTTCGCGGAGCAGGAGCAGGGCCCCTCGTCATCCTGCAATTCGCTTGAAACTGGCGTAGTAATCGTCGGTGTAATAGCAGTCGCCGGTCTGCCTGCGCGGTCCACCACATACGATCCGGCGCTGCCCGCGATCCGTCGAGCCCGGGGTGCGAACCGTGTATGTGTGGTAGTAGCCGCGCGGATGCTTCGGCAGCAAAAGCGCACTGTTACGAAACAACACGCCGTCGTCCGCAAAGGGGAAGGGGCCGCCCGCTTTGATCAGCCGGAGTGTCTCGGCTGCTTCCCCCGGCAACTGTGCGTTGGTGACAGTTCCCAGTGCGCCCGTCACTTGCGCGCCCGATGCGGTGGGTGTACCGCTCGCGCCCTGCGCTGACTGAACCGGCGACTGGCTCGCGGATGCGCCCGACGCCTCAGTGACGTTTTGCGAACCCCCCTTGCCGCATCCGCCGAGGATCGCGCTCAAGGCGACGATGCATGAGAAAGCCCACGCTCTCTTCATGAAACGATTCCCCTCGTTGACCAGAACTCGACGACTACGATAGATGTAAAGGTATCGCTAATGGCGGAGCAAATCAACGTTCGGACGGAAGTCGGCACAGGGTACGCGGCGACTGTGCCGATATACGGTTTGCGGCGTTGAAGCCAGAGTGGCGGCTGAGGGGTGCGTGCTATCCGTCGCCATCAGGCAGGCATCGGCCAACTACGGACGCTGGGCCACGCTTTCGCGCGGACGTTCAAACGTCGGCTCCGCCCAGAAAACCGACCTTCATGGCGTTCACCGTGTACCTGCTTGACCGGTCAGCAGGTTGGCGCGGGCGATGTTGATCTCGATGTCGTCTGGCTTCATACGAGAGGCCCGGCGCGCGTCTTGCAGAGAGGTTGCCGCGGGGTTCGGCGCTTGTCGCCCTAGTCGCGGTAGCCATGGCTTGCCCCTATCCCTGTCGTGGATCAGCGCAATTCGAGCCACAGCGGCTGATGATCGGACGAGCGGCTATTCGGGTCCACGTCACAACCCACAATGTGCGGCTTCAAATCCTCGGTGACAAAAACAAAATCGCATGCGAACGGTCCGTCGGACCATTGCGCGTGATCGTACAGACCGACTGTCGCGGCCCGCCGGGCACCGGGGTGCGCGCAGGTCCATGCGTCGGCGAAGGCGGGCGCGCCAGGAATCGGCTCCAGCATCCTGCAATAAGCAGAACTTTCGAAAGCGCTGTTGAAATCACCGCACACGATGGCAGTCATCGGACGTGCAGTCTCGGCGAACGGACTGTCCAATTTTTCCGCTTTTGCGGGACGGCGGGCATGGTCGCACGCTTCCTTATGCAATTCGTGCAGCCTCGCCACTTGCGCCAGCCGTTGTGCTTCGGAGTAGAACTCAAGATGAGTGCTGAAGGCGCGCAGCGGACCAATATCGGTTTCGATCACCGCTTCGAGAGCGACACGCAGCATCGACGGCTTGGCGGGGTCGGCCGGCCACGGGAGCGAATGACGCAGCACCTGCTTGACAGGCAGTCGGCTCACGATTGCATTGCCGAAATGACGCCGCTGACGTGCGGCCCCGATAGGCGGAAGATCGGAACCGATCGCATCGACCACAGTCGCGCCCGGCAGCAACGCGGCGAGTTCGGCGAACTGATCGGCCGAGGGACCGCCTTCCAATCCGCCCTGCGCCTGTCCCTCATGAAAGCCGCGCGTGACTTCCTGAAGGCACAGGATGTCGAAATCGCACAGCGCCCTTGCCTCGCGCACAATGCGGGCGAGGTCGACGCGGCCGTCTACACCGCGTCCCCACTGGATGTTCCAGTCGACGAGACGCATGACGTCCCCCCTTCAGAAGCCACGATTCGCAGCCTATCGCCGCGACGTCAAACGGATAAGCCGTGAATGCCCGGGAAACGACAAACTGTTTGCCTGATTGTGAGCGACCGACTCATACGTTAGGTTATTCCCAGCGACGCTGCACGTGACGCCATTCCAGCCGTCAAAATCGGCCCAGCCGATAGTGACGTGCATTCCAGACGGAGGTTTGAACACAAGCAGAGCCGGATAGCGGCCGGCCATCGGTCACTTTCCGGTCCGTCCTCCGGCCATCTCCGGCCATTCGCCCACGCGCTCCGGCGGACGCTCGAGCGTCGGTACCGCACGAGGCAGCGGACCTTGGCGGCAGGGATCCTTCCAGCCCGTCGGTCTCCGGACGCCGTGGGCGGTGCTGCAGATAGAGGCGGGACTGGTGCCAGCACCATCTCACATCAACAACCCCGGCGACAAGAGATAGTCCGCCTCCGTCGTGCAGAAACTTTTCCGTCCGCATGCATCGCAGACGGCATTGCGGGTCCCCTCGGCGAGGCGATCCGGTAAGGTCCTTGCGGCTATTTGTTGATGGCTTGCAGCACGACCCACGCGTTCACAACTTTTTCGGCCGGACGAATGGAATAGTCGCGCGTGTTATTCGGTGCACACCATTCGCTTTTATTTAGCCAGTCCCGTCATTGCAATTGCACGGAGTCGCGCACGAAATGACCCGTTCGTCGCGGGAATAAACCCCGCGTCCTCCTCGTTCTATCACCGTTACGGCCTTTGAATCGAACAAGGGGTATGGTCATGAAGTCTCTTATCGACACGTTCTGCGTCCTGGCATGCGGAGCGGCCATCGCCACTCTCGTATCATGCGGCGGCGGCTCCGGTTCGAATAATTCAACCCCACCTATGCAGTCGTCGTTCACGGTGGCGGCCCTTGTGTCGGATGGCGTGGTGTCGGCCGCGTACACTGACGCGAACCTGAAAAACCCATGGGGCGTCGCCTTCAATCCGAAAGGTTTTGTTTGGGTCGCGGACAACGGCACCAATGTTGCGACGCTCTATGACGGCAACGGCGTGCCGCAATCGCTGGTCGTCACGATACCCGACGGCAAGAACGGTTCAGCTTCGCCCACGGGCATCGTCTTCAACGGCACACAAAGCTTCACCGTCACGGAAAACGGCAAGTCCGGTGTCGCTGCATTCATCTTCGCGGGCGAAGGCGGCACCATCACTGCCTGGGCGCCCACCGTCGGACCGACCAATGCGTTCGTGATGTACGACGACGGAACGGGCGGCGCCGTGTACAAGGGTCTCGCGCTCGCCACAGTGAACGGCAACAACTTCCTTTACGCGACCGACTTCCATAACAACAAGATCGATATCTTCAATACGAGCTTCACCAAGGTCGCGATGCCAGGTGCCTTCACGGACCCGGCGATTCCGGCCGGCTTCGCCCCGTTTGGAATTCAGGCGATCGGCTCGAATCTGTTCGTCACTTACGCGATGCAGGATGCGGCCAGGCACGACGATGTCGCGGGCGCGGGACTCGGCATGGTCGATGTGTACGACACGGCGGGCAACCTGAAGCAGCGCTTCGCGACGGGCGGACCGCTAAACGCGCCATGGGGTATAGCGCAAGCGCCCGGTAGCTTCGGTTCGATGAGCGGCG
>NZ_DASXHN010000012.1:0-46997 GCF_036488505.1 Paraburkholderia sp.
ACCGACGAAGAAATCAAGCGGGCCTATCGGAAAGCCGCGATGAAATGGCACCCGGACCGCAATCACGGCGCTGAAGACATCGCGCGCGCAAGGTTTCAGGACATCAAGGACGCGTACGCAATCCTGTCCGACGCCGCACAGCGCAAGGTTTACGACAACGTGTACGCGGAGCAGATGCGCGAGTGGGAAGCGCAGCACGCGCGCCGGCAGCGGACCCAGGCGAAGCGCGAAGCGGCCGCGCGCGCGGCCGACGAGGCAGCGTACGCGGAGATGGTGTCGATCGCGATCCGCTTCGCCGACGAAGGCCACAATCGCGACGTGTTGTTCGGCGTGCTGCTAGGGCGCCAATGCGAACCGCGCCGCGCGGCGCAGATTGCGGATAGCGTCGCGGCGTTGCAAGCGGCGCGTCGCGAGGAAGCCGAAGTCGCGCGAAACGCACAGGACGCGAATGCGGCGACGAGGAACGCGCGGAAAAGCGGCGGGAAGAGCACGAACGGCGCGAAGGCCGAGCCGGCCGCGAACGCAAATGCGACGACCGGCTTCGGCGCCAGTCCTGCCGGTTCAGCAGATGCGGCCGCGAAAACGGGCTCCGCTTCCGCCGACGCGCAGCAAGCCGCCAATCACGACGCGCCGCAGTCCAGACCAGGGAACCGCGCTGAACGTGATGAAACCGCGAGCGATGGACATCCGGCGAGTACGCTAGGTAATCTCTGGTTTCAGTTTTTGAACGGTCTGAAGTTCTG
Organism: Paraburkholderia sp.; assembly: GCF_036488505.1. Classification (GTDB taxonomy): domain Bacteria; phylum Pseudomonadota; class Gammaproteobacteria; order Burkholderiales; family Burkholderiaceae; genus Paraburkholderia. Next base: position 744 of record NZ_DASXHN010000012.1, read on the forward strand.
ACGGACCCGTTGCTCAGCGGCGTGCTCACGTACGCCGTACGCGCGTACGTGGACAGCGCCCCGCGCTATGCCGTCGCGAATAGTGACAGGAGAATGTAAGGCGTCTTTTCCACTGGCAGGCTGCGCATCGTTTTTGTCGTGCGTTATGCTCTGTGCCCGGGAACCGAACTTCCTGTTGCGAACGCCGTGGCGCAAAAAGTGGTGACGCACTGTGTGATGGGGGCGCGAGACTGGACCGTCAAGATGCGGTTCAGAAACCAATAAAAAGAAGGAACGGGGAAAGCGTGACCAGAAAATATAAGGTGCTGTTTCTTTGCCGGGACAATGCGATCCGCAGCATCATGGCTGAAGCGTTGCTGCGCGAACTGGCGGGACACCGGTTCGACGCGTTCAGCGCAGGGCCGGAACCCTCTGCACGGATTCATCCGCTCGCCGCCGCGCAGTTGCAGCCCGGCATTTCGGATCGCGCGATGCTGAGCCCGAAAAGCTGGCTCGAATTCACCGGAGAATGGGCGCCGCGCATGGACGTCGTCATCGCGCTCGATCAGTCGGTGGGCGGACGCCACGCGCCGGTATTTCCCGGCGGACCGTTGTTTCTCGATTGGATGATTGCCGATCCGCTCGCGGGTAACGCGCGCGACGACGAGCAGGCGCGTCTATTCGACAAGACTTTCTGGCAGATCGTGCGGCAGGTCAGTGCGTTTATCGAGTTGCCGCAATATGCGGCGAACGGCGCAAGCGGCGCAAAGCCCGTGCGCGGCAGCGCGACTCATTTTGGCGTCAGCGTCGTATCGCCCGCAAGCGGGCTTGAGCTTAACGGCTAGTCTGGCGAGCGAGCGGCGTTCCGGCAAACGGGTCGTTTGACCAATCGATGCGCTTTTTCGGTTGGGGGGCGGGCGCGGGCTTTTCCGACAACTCGAAGTGCTCGATTGTCTGCCCCGCGCTGATGGCCTGCTTCAGCCATTGAGGCATTTCGCCTTTGCCGTCCCAACTGTCGCCGGTCGCACTGCGGTAGCGCTCAGCCTTTTTCGCCGTCGACTCGGACGCGAGCGCGGCGGCAAGGTCTTCTGGTTTGATACCAAACTCGTCCATACGATGGCGGAGATAGGCAATCATGCTATCTCGCTTCCTTTCGTCCATAAGATATTCGTCCTTCTAAAACGTCCGACGTTCTGTCAATTACAAGTTGCAAGGAGTGGCTGCGGAGCGTCGAGCCCAAACAGAATGGGGCCGGCCCGCGAGGGGGTGTCGATTGAAGGAAACGCCATGAGCCGCGTTAAAAACGTTGCTGCCAGAATTGCAATACGCTCAATGCCAAAGGGGCCTGCACCAAAGGCGGCCGCGTGAAAAATCGACCGTCGACTGCATGTCTCAATCAGCAAATATTTCAGCATGTCGCGGCACGGTCAACCAAGCCGGTCAGCCTGATGTCCGCGCGGAAATGTCCTTGTGTCAATGCATTGATTGCGAATAGCTGGAGTTACTCCCACGCCTTCCGTCTTTCATCGGACTTCGCCGAGGCGCGGCCGCCGATTTTCTGCTTTATAGCCACATCATAACGCAATGCGCGCACGAAGCGCGCTTTGTCTACACTGATTTCGTCGGCGAATGCGGTTTATCGAACGGTGTGGACATTTGGCCACACCCGCGGAACCCCCGGATTGAATTCCCAGCTTCGCGAACTATAAAAGAACTACCAAAAACTGCGCAACGCAGAGCGCCGGCTTGCAACGCCGTTTCGACGACGCGCGACAGCGCCTCGGTGACCGGCTGCAGGCGACGCAATTCTTCATCCTTTTTAGTTCGATGATCCGTCGCGGCAGTGGCGCCTTGGCATCGACCCGTCCTTCGCCCCGCTTGGGGCAGATTAGCTGTTCGTGGATCAATTCTTCTGGAGGACGAAAACTGCTGCGCCGGACTGCAGGAGTTCGGAAATGAAAGCACGTTTATTGATGATTGTAGCGAGCGCCGTTCTATTTCTTGCGCCGCGAACGGCTAGCGCCACGGAGCGGGTCGGTCAGACGGACGCCGGCATGCCGGGCCGCGCCGAAATGCAGCAGAACGCCAACGAATCGGCGCAGGCTACCACCGACATGTCTCTCGGGCATGGCTGGCAACCGCGCCAAGGCGTGAGCGAGGCGTCGTATGGCGGCATGGCCGCCGGGCAGTCGGAGGCCGGCGGCAAGCGGGCGCAGTCGTGTGCGGGGGGCTCGCATTGCAGCGTTTATTTTGGTCAATGAGCGCGCGATGACTGTTCGATGAGCACGCATGACCGGCTCGCGGGCGCAGGGCGCCGGCTGTGAAAAAGGGCACCGCAAGAACTGGCATGCCAAAAGCGACACGCCAGAACCTGCTGCGTCCCTCCCGGCTCTCATACAAGCGCCATATCCCACGTCGCCGCGGCGGGGCGTTCGACGAGGCGCGCGACGATGTCGTCGACGCCTCGCGCGGTGTCGCTCGTCGCCGCTGTTTCTTCGTGAAAACCGCGAAATTCGTCGAGCAATGCGCGCCACGATGCATGCCAGCGCGTTTCCTTGATGCAAGTGCCCGACGAATCGGCGATACGCAATACGCCGTTGTCCGGGTAGAAGGTGAGCGTGACGAGGCGGCCGTCGATCACACAGGCGGCAGTGCAGGGGCGGGTGGTGACCATAGTTGGTGTCCTTGAATAATGTCTGAGTTGTTCAGATGGCGACGCGTGCATCAGCAATCGCTATACCTGCGTCCGCGCGCGCTGAACCGGAGTGGCCTCCGTGGGCTTCCTTCATCTGCTTTACGTCATCGCGCCGGGGAATAAGCGGTAGTCGAAGTATTGCAGCGGTTAACTAGAGTTTTTTGTATCGGCCGTGCGCGGCGTTGCATTGCTCACTATCGTGTCGACCATTTACGGGTTTTTACTCACTGTTGCTCGCCGCCCGTCGCGCCCGCCCGCGCACGTCGGCACGCAATATGCTGGCAGCCGTGCAAAGCAAAGCCCAATGGAGGCAGCCATGCGCAACGACGCAGCCCCCGGATCATCTTCTGACAGCCTGGATACCGTGCCGGACACCTCGAGTCCAGCCTATGCGGTCAAGCATCCCGTCTCACGGGCATTCGATGCCTTCGCGAGCACCGTTACGCGGTTGGCCGGTTCGCCGGTCGCATTCGGCATAGCGGCGATTACGATAGTCGTTTGGGCGGTCACGGGGCCGCTCTTTCATTTCTCCGACGGCTGGCAACTGGTCATCAATACGGGAACGACGATCATCACGTTCCTGATGGTTTTTTTGATCCAGCAAAGTCAGAACAAGGATAGTGTCGCTATGCACCTGAAGCTCAATGAACTGCTCGCTTCGCATCGTCACGCGAACAATCAGTTGATCGGTATCGAGGACGCGTCCGAAGACGATCTGCGCCGGCTCGCAGCCGCCTATTTGCAACTCGCGACCAAAGCCTCGAGCTCGGGCAACGAGGAAGCGAGCGTCGATGTGGAGGCGTCAGTGGACAAAACGCCAAAGCCCGACAAGACCCACTGACGCATAGCGGCGGCTTTTGCTTCGTCGGTTTTCGATAGGAAGCGAGTGGCGAAGCCGTCTCAATGATCTGCGGCACGCGTTCAATAATTCGCGAATTACACTTCATTGTGGGCTGCCTTGCCATTCCTTTACGCGTTTGCTAGCATCCGTCACACAGTCCGAAATAGTCATAACGTCGTCAATCGGGGCCTGCATCAAGCGGGCCGTGCGGAAATCCGTATCGTTGCGAGGAAAATGTTATGGCTAGTCATCCACCAGTCCGCTGACGCGCGGGCGTAGGCGCTCAGAGCGGCGTGGGCGTTGCGCGTCATTACTCCCATAAGCCAGAAACCTGGCAAGTCCGTTCAGCCATCGCTGCGAACGGAACAGCATGCGCTTTCCACGATTTGTTTTATTGGCTATCCAATAGGTCGGGCAGGTATCCACTTCCTGGTCAAAAAGCGCGGCGGTTCGATAAAAACAATTAAGTGTCCGTTGCTTCGTTAATGGCGGCGCTTGCCATTTTTCGCATTACTGTTTTCGCCAGCGGGTTTTCCGGCGTCGGTGCGCGCACGCCCATGTACTCATTGCCCGTCCAAAGCGCAATCAAAGGGAGCATGTGATGGCTTGCGATACATCGGATTGGGGCCGCGCGGGAGTGATGGCCGTCACCACTGCGCTGGCGGTTCTGCTCGCGCCGGCGGGTCCTGCGCTCGCGCAGCAGAGTGCGGCGCCCGCCTCGGTACCGCAGGCGGTCGGCGCGGTGGCTTTACTGCACGTGCAGGCGCGCGTCGTCGCGATCGATCCGGCGACCAACAGCGTGACGCTGCGCGGTCCCCAGGGCGGCGAGGAAAGCTTCGACGTGAATCCGCAGGCCGCGGACGTGAGCAAGCTGCATATCGGCGATGTCGTGACGATCGCATACAAGAAGGCGATGCTGGTCGGCGTCGATAAGGTGGCGCCGAATGGCATCCGCCAACGCATCGACACTCAGGTCACGCAGCCGGCGGCCAACGGCGTCGTTGCGTCGGCGCGGCGCGTCGAGGTGGTGGCGACGGTGCGCAAGATCGACCGGAAAAATCGCACGATCACGCTGCGCGGTGTGTCGCGCACGGAAACGCTCGACGTGTCGCCGGACATCCCGTTGGAAAAGCTCAAGGTAGGCGATTCGGTGCGCGCCGTGTTTGTTGCCGCCGCGGCGGCATCCGTCGAGCGGGGTGGGGCCGAGCTCAAGTGAAGCGTATCGTGGAACCCGGTGCCATCCGGTCGCGCGGCGTTTGCTCGACCGACGGGCGAGCCGAAGTCTCTTGACCGCGTGCGCTGGCAGATCGTCTGTACAGTTTCCAGCGCGCTGAGCGCGTCGCGCGCGAAGGAGCAGCAAATGCAACCCAACGAATCGGAAGCCACTGCCCGATCGGCGCGCAGGAAACTCATTCGAAGCAAGATCCACGTCGGTCTGGCCGCGTTCGGCACGTTGTCCGCGGTGGCTGGGATCGGCGTCGTGATAAAGGGCGGACTGTACTTCGACCGCACCAAGGTGATGATCGGTGTCGGCATCATCGTCGTGTCGACCATTCTCTATATTTCAATGCTGTTCGTCGCGGCCGACGATTGACGCGGCGCGGCTCGACCGCCCGATCCACTTTTGCTATCGCCCCCTCCAATAGTCGAATTGTTGGCGCATCGCCGCGCCCGTATATTGACCGCACAGCCAGCACGGACAGCAGCGATACAACAACTCGACGGCGTGCCGCAGCGGCCGCCCACAGGAGCACGGCAATGAATCAGATCGATCTGGAGGGGCGCGCGGTCGTTATCACCGGCGGCGCGCGCGGCATCGGCTACGCGGTCGCGCAGCGGGCCTTGCGCTCGGGCGCGTCGGTGGCGCTGTGGGATCTCGATAGCGAACGCCTCGCGCGCAGCGAGCGCGAGCTGAGCGAACTCGGCAAGGTCAGCGCGATCACGGTCGAGCTGACCGACGAAGCCGCCGTTGCGGATGCAACCGCGCAAACCGTCGCCGCGCACGGCTCGATCGACGTGCTGATCAACTGCGCGGGCATTACCGGCGGCAATGGCACGACGTGGGAACTCGAGCCCGACGTGTGGCGCCGCGTGATCGACGTGAACCTGATCGGCCCTTATCTGACCTGCCGCGCGATCGTGCCGCAGATGCTGAAGCAGGGCTATGGCCGCATCGTCAATATCTCGTCGGTCGCGGGCAAGGAAGGCAATCCGAATGCGTCGCACTACAGCGCGTCGAAAGCCGGCTTGATCGGCCTGACCAAATCGCTCGGCAAGGAACTCGCGACGAAGAACATTCTCGTCAACGCGGTCACGCCGGCGGCGGCCAAAACCGAGATCTTCGATTCGATGTCGCAGCAGCATATCGACTACATGCTGGCAAAGATTCCGATGAATCGTTTCCTGCTGCCGGAAGAAGCGGCGTCGCTGATTCTGTGGCTGTCGTCGGAAGACTGCGCGTTCAGCACCGCCTCGGTGTTCGACCTGTCCGGCGGCCGCGCCACTTATTGAGCGTGGTTACAAGCGTGCCGCACGCGCGGCGATCGCACCTCGTCGAACTGCCTCGACGCATCCCTCACGGAGCCCCTTTCATGGCCATGCCTACCATCCGGCACGTGCGTGCCTTCATCGTCCGCGGCGGCGGCGCGGATTATCACGACCAGGCCGGCGGGCACTGGATCGACGATCACATCGCGACGCCGATGGCGCGTTATCCCGAGTATCGCCAGAGCCGTCAGTCGTTCGGTATCAACGTACTCGGCACGCTGGTCGTCGAAATCGAGGCGAGCGACGGCACCGTCGGCTTCGCAGTGACGACCGGCGGCGAGATCGGTGCGTTTATCGTCGAGAAGCATCTCGCGCGCTTTCTCGAAGGGCAACTCGTGACCGACATCGAGAAGATGTGGGATCAGATGTACTTCGCGACGATTTATTACGGGCGTAAGGGCGTCGTGCTCAATACGATTTCCGGTGTCGACCTCGCGCTATGGGATCTGCTCGCGAAAGTGCGCAAGGAACCCGTGTACCAGCTATTGGGCGGACCGGTACGCGACGAGCTGGAGTTCTATGCGACCGGCGCCCGGCCCGATCTCGCGAAGAAAATGGGCTTCATCGGCGGCAAGCTGCCGTTGCAACATGGTCCCGCCGAGGGCGACGCCGGTCTGCGGCAGAACCTCGACAGGCTCGCCGAGATGCGCAGCCGCGTCGGCGACGACTTCTGGCTGATGTACGACTGCTGGATGAGCCTCGACGTGCGCTACGCGACGCGGCTCGCGCAAGGCGCGCACGAGTACGGCCTCAAATGGCTCGAAGAGTGTTTGCCGCCTGACGATTACTGGGGTTACGCCGAACTGCGCCGCAACGTGCCACGCGGCATGATGGTGTCCACTGGCGAACACGAGGCGACGCGCTGGGGTTTCAGAATGCTGCTCGAGATGCAGTGCTGCGATCTGATTCAACCCGACGTCGGCTGGTGCGGCGGCATCACCGAATTGATCAAGATTTCCGCGCTCGCCGATGCGCACAATGTGATGGTGGTGCCGCATGGATCGTCGGTATACAGCTATCACTTCGTCGTCACGCGTCACAACTCGCCGTTCTCCGAGTTTCTGATGATGGCGCCGAATGCCGATCAGGTCGTGCCAATGTTCAATCCGTTGCTGCTGGACGAACCGGTCCCGGTGAACGGCCGGATGAAAGTACCGGATACGCCGGGCTTCGGTGTGCGGCTCAATCCGGAATGCACGCTGGCGCGGCCGTATCAGCATTGACCGCATTGAACACATTCGGCGCATTCGATCCGCGCCGCACCGCGAATCCCCGCACAGGAGAATGACGTGCTGCTCAAGGACAAGGTCGTGATCGTCACCGGCGGCTCGCGCGGCATCGGCCGCGCGATCGCGGTGGCTTGTGCGCGCGAAGGCGCGGACGTGGCGATCAACTACTGGGGCGATAACGACGCATCGTACGGACGCCGCTCGGCTGTCGCGGAAGTGGTCGGCGAAATCGAGGCGTTGGGGCGGCGCGTGATCGCGGTGGAGGGCAATGTCGCCGCGCGCGACACCGGTCAGGAGCTGGTGCGCCGCACGGTGGATGCTTTCGGCAAGCTCGACGTGCTGGCGAGCAACGCGGGCATCTGTCCGTTTCACGCGTTTCTCGACGTGCCGCCGGACGTGCTGGAAGCGACGGTCGCGGTGAATCTGAACGGCGCGTTCTACGTGACGCAGGCCGCCGCGCGGCAAATGAAGGAACAGGGCACCGGTGGTGCGATCGTCGCGACGAGTTCGATCAGTGCGCTGGTTGGCGGCGCGATGCAGACGCATTACACGCCGACGAAGGCTGGCGTGCACTCGCTGATGCAGTCATGCGCAATCGCGTTGGGGCCGTTCGGAATCCGCTGCAATTCGGTGATGCCGGGCACGATCGCGACAGATCTCAATGCCGACGATCTCGCCGACGAAACCAAGAAAGCCTACTTCGAAAAGCGTATCCCACTCGGCCGCCTGGGCCGGCCGGATGACGTGGCCGATTGCGTGGTATTTCTCGCGTCCGACCGCGCCCGGTATGTGACCGGCGCCGCGCTGCTGGTGGACGGCGGGCTGTTCGTGAACCTGCAATAGGCGCCGCGCGATGACGCCGTCAACTGACCGTCGCTGGCGAGGCAGGCGTATTCGGCGCACGCGCATCGATGAGAGCGTCGCGCGTGAGCGTGCGCGAGAAGCCGCGCAACAGTTCGATGAAACGCAGCGCCGGGTCGGCGAGCGGTTCTTCCTTGCGCGTCAGAATGCCGAAGCCGGCGAGGCTCTTGCCGATTTCCAGCGGCAACGCGACGAGCAGCCGACCACGCACATGATCGCGCACCACCGACTCCGGCAGCATCGCAATCGCGTCGTAATTCTCGAGCAGTTGCAGCGTCGCGAAGATCGACGCACATTCGGTGAGATTGACCGGCGTGGCGAGCCCCGCGCGGGCGAGTTCTTCTTCGAACAGCACGCGCGCCGGACTTGTCACGGGTTGCGCAACCCATGGCCAGTCGATCAGTTCCCGCAGCGTGACGCGCGTGTGCAGCGCCAGCGGATGCACCGAGCGAACCACGAGCAGCAGCGTTTCGCGCGCGAGCGGTTCGAAACTGAAATCGTTGTGCTGCAGAGGACTGGTCAGTCGCCCGAGCGCCAGATCCACCTCGCGGCGATGCAGCAATTGCACGACCTGATCGCTGGTCTCGCCGAGGATGCGCACGTTCAGCAGCGGGCTTTCGGTCTTCAGCGCGGCGACGGACATCGCCAGCAGATCGGGCGCGGCGCCCATGATCGCGCCGACGGTCAACTGACCATGGCCGCCGCGTCGTTTGACTTCGAGGTCGTCGGCAAAGCGCGTCAACTCGGCGAGCGCACGCCGCGCGTAGGCGAGCGTCACGACGCCAAGCGGCGTCGGCGTCATCCCGCGAGCATTGCGCTCGAACAGCAGGAAGCCAAACGCTTCCTCGATATCGCCGAGCATTCGGCTCGCGCTCGGCTGCGCGACGTTGACGGCCTCGGCGGCGTGGTGGAGATTGCGGGTGTCGTCGAGGGCGACGAGCAACGCGAGGTGCTTGAACTTGAGCCGGTTCACGAGTGCGACGGCGGCTGAATGTTGGCTCATGGTTCTCGTGCGATTCGGTTTGTGGATCGCCCAATCCCAACAACGGATTGAGTGGCTATCGATGCACGAATTATAGTCATCCCGGACGCTTCTCCGAGAAGGCGACGAATATCAGACTAATCAGCTGGAGACAGGCCGTAATGGAGACAATTGCTTTCCGGATGGCGCTCAACCCCGGTATGCGCGACGAGTACGAACGGCGCCATGCGCAGATCTGGCCCGAGCTCGTCGACGCGTTGCACAACGCCGGTGTGCGCGACTACCGAATTTTCTTCGATCCCGACACGAACCATCTTTTCGCGGTGCTCGCGCGCAGCAGCGATCACACGATGGAGCGGCTGCCGCAGCTCGATGTAATGCGCAAATGGTGGGATTACATGGCCGATATCATGCGCACCGCACCGGACCATACGCCGCTTCAGCAAGCGCTCGAACCGGTCTTTCATTTGAGTTCAGTTGACGGCTGACTGCCGGCTTGCAAAAGCTGCTCGACAGCGACCCTTTGAAACGCCGCAACGACGAATAGACCTTGAACGCTTTTCACCGACGAAGGTGCCGCATGCAGGTTGTCGATTCGCATATCCATCTGTGGGATCTGAAAACGCATCGCTACCCGTGGCTGGAAAACCCGGGCGTGTCGTTCGTCGGCGATGCGCGCGATCTGAAGCATGACTACCTGCTCGACGATCTGCTGCGCGACACAGGCGAGATCGACGTGCAAAAGCTCGTGCATGTCGAAGCGAACCACGACCCCGCCGACCCGGTCGAGGAAACCCGCTGGCTGCAAGCGATCGCGGATCGCGCCGGCTCGCGTGGGATGCCGAATGCGATCGTTGCCGCGGTCGACCTGTCCGCGCCGAACGCACCCGGGTTACTGGAAGCGCACGCGTCGTTTGCGAATACGCGCGGGATCCGGCAGATCCTCAATGTGCACGAGAACAAGCTGTTCGATTATGTCGGCCGTCATTTCATGCGTGAATCCGCCTGGCGCGAAAATTTTGCGTTGCTGCGCCGGCATGACCTTTCGTTCGACCTGCAACTGTATCCGTCGCAGATGGAAGAGGCCGCCGCGCTCGCGCGCGTGCATGCGGACACGCTTTTCATCGTCAACCATGCGGGCATGTTCGTGGACCGCAATAGCGTGGCCGGTTATCGCGCGTGGCGCGAGGGGATGCGTCTGCTTGCGGCCTGTCCGAACGTTGCGGTGAAGATCAGCGGTTTGGCGATGTTCGATCATCGCTGGAGCGTCGAAAGCTTGCGGCCCTATGTACTGGAGACGATCGATACGTTTGGCGTCGAGCGCGCGATGTTCGCATCGAACTTCCCGGTCGACCGGTTGTTCGGTTCATATACGGATCTGTGGCGCGCGTATGCGGCGATCGTCGACGATGCCAGTGATGCTGAGAAGGAAGCGTTGTTTCGCCGTAACGCGGAACGTTGTTACCGCATTTGAGGCAGCCGCGAAAGCGCAGGCAGTGATAACAGACACAGCAAGAACCTTGCATGCAACAGCAGCAGGCGCTTTGCATGGGACCAGTAGGCGACAAAGCGCCAACTCGGGATCGACAGGAGACACGCAGTGCAGCAATCCTCAACCGCGACGCCGCGGCTCCAGTTACGGCACGCGAGCAAATCATTCGGCCGCGTGCGCGCGCTGTCCGACGGCGACCTCGTGCTGTGGCCGGGCGAAGTGCATGCGCTGCTCGGCGAGAACGGCGCGGGCAAATCGACCGTCGTCAAAATTCTCGCTGGTGTGCATCAACCCGATACCGGCGAGCTGTTCGTCGACGGCACGCCGCGCCGCTTCGCGACGCCGGCCGAGGCGCGCGATGCCGGACTCGCGGTGATCTATCAGGAACCGACACTGTTCTTCGACCTGTCGATCGCGGAAAACATTTTTATGGGCAGGCAGCCGGTCGATCGTTTCGGCCGCATCCAGTACGACGCGATGCATCGCGAAGTGGACGGGCTGCTCGCGTCGCTCGGCGTTGAGTTAAGCGCGGATCAACTGGTGCGCGGCCTCTCGATTGCCGATCAACAGGTGATCGAGATCGCGAAGGCGCTGTCGCTGAATGCGAGTGTACTGATCATGGATGAGCCGACCGCCGCGCTATCGCTGCCTGAAGTCGAGCGGCTGTTCGCGATCGTGCGCAAGCTGCGCGAGCGCGACGTCGCGATCCTCTTTATCACCCACCGGCTCGACGAAGTGTTCGCGCTCACGCAACGCGTGACGATCATGCGCGACGGCGCCAAAGTATTCGACGCATTGACCGCCGATCTCACCACCGACGCGATCGTCGCAAAGATGGTCGGCCGCGATCTGCAGACGTTCTATCCGAAGGCCGACTGCGTACCGGGCGAGGTGCGCCTGTCGGTACGGGGCCTCACCCGCGTCGGCGTGTTCAAGGACGTGTCGTTCGAGGTGCGCGCGGGCGAGATCGTCGCGCTCGCGGGCCTCGTTGGCGCGGGGCGCAGCGAGGTCGCGCGGGCTATCTTCGGTATCGATCCGCTCGATGCCGGGCAAGTGTGGCTGGCCGGCCAGCGTCTCGCGACCGGCAAGCCCGCCGCGGCGGTGCGCGCGGGGCTCGCGCTGGTGCCGGAAGATCGCCGTCAGCAGGGGCTGGCGCTCGAGCTGAGCATCGCGCGCAATGCATCGATGACGGTGCTCGGCCGGCTGGTCAGGCACGGCCTGATTTCGACGCGCAGCGAAACGCAGCTTGCGAATCAATGGGGCACGCGCTTGCGTCTGAAAGCGGGCGACCCGAACGCGCCGGTCGGCACGCTGTCGGGTGGCAACCAGCAGAAAGTGGTGCTCGGCAAGTGGCTCGCGACCGGCCCGAAAGTGCTGATCATCGACGAGCCGACACGCGGAATCGACGTCGGCGCGAAAGCGGAGGTCTACAGCGCGCTCGCCGAACTCGTGCGCGACGGTATGGCGGTGCTGATGATCTCCAGCGAGTTGCCCGAGGTGCTCGGGATGGCCGACCGCGTGCTCGTGATGCATGAAGGCCGCATCAGCGCGGAGATCGCGCGTGCCGACGCGAACGAGGAGCGCATCATGGGCGCCGCGCTCGGTCAGCCGCTGCCATCATTGGGACGGGCAGCATGATGCGCGATTCTTCGACCCACCCGCCGACCCATCCCGCCGCGGTGCGAGAGTCGCTCGCGAAGCGCTCCGGCGGCACCTCGGGTGGCTTTATCTGGAGCATCGCGAAGAGCCGCGAAATCACGTTGTTCGTCGTCTTGATCCTGTTGATCGTCGGCACGGGTCTCGCAAGACCGCAGTTCCTGAATCTGCAGAATCTGCGCGATGTGCTGCTGAACGTATCGATCGTCAGCTTGCTGACGGCCGGCATGACGGTCGTAATCCTGATGCGGCATATCGATCTGTCGGTCGGCTCGACAGTCGGCATCAGCGCGTATGCGGTCGGCAGTCTGTACGTCGCGTTTCCGCATCTGCCGGTGCTGGTCGCGCTGGCGGCGGGGCTTGCGATCGGACTCGTCGCGGGCGGAATCAATGCGCTGCTGGTGGCGGTGGGGCGCGTGCCTTCGCTGGTCGCGACGCTCGCCACGCTGTATATCTTTCGCGGCGCCGATTACGCATGGGTGCATGGCGGCCAGATCAACGCGACCAGTCTGCCCGACGCGTATTCGCGGCTCGCCACCGGCACGCTGCTCGGTATTCCGACGCTCGCGCTGATTGCGCTCGTCGTACTGGCGGGGCTGTCGGTGTATCTGAAGCAGTTTCGCGCCGGCCGCGAACACTATGCGATCGGCTCGAACCCGGAGGCCGCGCGGCTGGCCGGCGTGAACGTCGAGCGGCGCGTGATGTCGGGCTTTTTGCTGTCCGGTGCAATTGCCGGTTTCGCGGGCGCATTGTGGCTCGCGCGCTTCGGCACCGTCGACGCGAGCACCGCGAAGGGCATCGAACTGCAGGTGGTCGCGGCGGCCGTGGTCGGCAGCGTCGCGATCACCGGTGGCGTCGGCACGATTCTCGGCGCGACGCTCGGCGCGCTCGTGCTCGGTGTGATCAGCATCGCGCTGGTCGTGCTGCACGTATCGCCGTTCTGGGAGCAGGCGATCCAGGGCGCGCTGATCGTCGCCGCGATCGCCGCCGACACGTTGCTTGCCCGCTCCGTCGCCAAACGCATGATGAGGAAACGCGATCATGGCTAAACCCGATTCCGCGTTGCTCACGCGCAAAAGAGAAACGCCGCTGCAATGGGAAGCGTTGCTCGTGCTCGTGCTGATCGCGTCGCTCGGGTTGGGGCGCTGGCTGTCGCCGGTGTTTCTGACCGGCGCGAACCTGACCAACGTACTCGCCGATCTGACCGAGATCGCGCTGATGGCGTTGCCGATGACACTGATCATCGTGGCCGCCGAGATCGATCTGTCGGTGGCGTCGGTGCTCGGCGCATCGAGCGCGTTGATGGGCGTGCTGTGGCACATGGGCCTGCCGATGCCGGTCGTGATCGTGCTGGTGCTGATCGCCGGGGCAGTGGCCGGCTTGCTGAACGGGCTCGTGATCGTGAAGCTCAACCTGCCTTCGCTTGCCGTGACGATCGGTACGCTCGCGCTGTTTCGCGGCCTCGCGTATGTGTTGCTCGGCGACCAGGCGGTCGCGGATTTTCCGGCTGGCTATACGGCGTTCGGCATGAATACGCTCGGCGCGAGCTTTATTCCGTTGCCGTTCGTGATCGTGATCGTCGCCGCGGTGCTGTTCACGGTGCTGCTGCAAGCCACCGCGTTCGGCCGCAGCCTCTACGCGATCGGCGCCAATCCGACCGCGGCCGCGTTCTCCGGTATCGAGGTCGCGAAGATCCGGCTGCGCCTGTTCGTGATGTCAGGCCTCGTCAGCGCGCTCGCGGGCATCGTTTATACGCTGCGCTTCACCAGCGCGCGCGGCGATAACGGCGAGGGCTTCGAGCTGTCGGTGATCGCGGCGGTGCTGTTCGGCGGGGTGAGTATTTTCGGCGGGCGCGGTTCGATGATCGGCGTGCTGCTGTCGCTGCTGATTATCGGCGTGCTGAAAAACGCGTTGACGCTCGACGACGTATCGAGCGAAACGCTGACCATCGTGACCGGCGTGCTGCTGCTCGCGTCGGTGCTGATACCGAACCTCGTCGCACGCTGGCGCGCGGCGCGTGACCGGCGCTTCATCGCGAAGTCCACCGCGGCTTCGTCGTCTTCATAACTTCTACTGTCTGACCCTTTCAACGACCGATAACCCGGCCACTCTCTGTCCAACAACAACGCAGGAGACACTCCATGTTCAAACCTCTACGTCACACCGGGACCGCCGCGCTATGCGCCGCGTTGCTTGCGATCAGCTGCGGCGGCGCGTTCGCCGCGGACCTCAAGAGCGGGCTGAAGATCGCGTTCGTGCCGAAGCAGATCAACAACCCGTACGAAGTGATCGCCGACGATGGCGGACTGGCCGCGATCAAGGAGTTCGGTGGCGTGGGCAAGGCGGTCGGACCGTCGGATGCCGGCGCATCGTCGCAGGTGTCGTACATCAACACGCTGATTACCCAGCACCAGGACGCGATCGTGATTGCGGCGAACGACGCGAATGCCGTCGTGCCGTATCTGAAGAAGGCGATGGGCCAGGGCATCAAGGTCGTGACGTTCGACTCGGATACCGCGCCGGATGGCCGCCAACTGTTCGTCAATCAGGCGAACGCCGAAGGCATCGGCCGTGGTCAGGTGCAGCTGGTGTCGAAGCTGATGGGCGGGGAGGGCGAGTTCGCGATCCTGTCGGCGACGCCGAATGCGACCAACCAGAACACCTGGATCAAGTGGATGCAGGAGGAACTGAAGAAGCCCGAGTACTCGAAGATCAAGCTCGTGAAGATCGCCTATGGCAACGACGATGACCAGAAGTCGTTCGTTGAAACGCAAGGTTTGTTGCAGGCGTATCCGAATCTGAAGGCGATCGTGGCGCCCACCACGGTCGGGATCGCGGCCGCCGCGCGCTACATCTCGTCGTCGTCGAGCAAGGGCAAGGTCGCGGTGACGGGGCTCGGCACGCCGAACCAGATGCGCGCGTTCGTGAAGAACGGCACCGTGCAGGCGTTCCAGTTGTGGGATCCGAACCAGCTCGGCTATCTGGCCGCCTATGCGGCGGCCGCGCTGGCGTCGGGGCAGATCACCGGTAAAGAAGGCGAAACGTTCAGCGCCGGCAAGCTCGGCAAGCGCACGATCGGCGCGCAAGGCGAAATCATTCTCGGACCGCCGACCACGTTCGACGCGAGCAATATCGACAAATTCAACTTCTGACCGGTTGATGAAAAGCCTGCATGCCCGCGCCGTTGTGATGAGGAACGTCGCGCCGGGTCAGCTCGCCGCTTTGAAGCATTTGTCGATATCGCGCCGCGCCCAGCTTGGCGCGCTGCGATCGACGAGCACGTCGCGGTAGCTGCTTTCCGGAGGTTGCCGCCTCCTTGTTGACGCGCTGCTTGCAGGTGCGGCATTTGCTCGTCGACACGGCCGACCCGTTTCCATGGTGCGCCGCGTGGCTTGTGCCGCGCGGCTCGTCGCACCGGGACGCCGCGGCGCAAAGGAGCACGCCATGTCCTCGATCCCACCAGCAGGTAACCGCACCAACGCCGCTCCAGCGCCGGACGCCCAGGCTTCGGACCCCGGCCCCGACGCGCCGCGCTCGGATCGCCGCCGCTCGTTGCTCAAAGCGGCCGCGGCCGGCGGCGCGGGACTCTTCTCCGCGCAGCTCGTATCCGCGCAGACCGGCGCGCCCGCCGCGCATGGCCAACCCGTGAACCGCGACACGCAGCCGCCGTTCGACGTTGCGCAAGATGCGACGACCGCCGACGTGATCGTCGATACGCTGCTCGCATGGGACGTCGATCATGTGTTCGGGATGGTGGGCGACGGCATCAATCCGCTGATCGAAGCCCTGCGCAAACGCCAGGACAAGATCCGCTTCATCGGCGTGCGTCATGAAGAAGCCGCCGCGTTCATGGCGAGCGGCTGGGCCAAAGCCACCGGGCGCCTCGGCGTGTGTCTGGCAACCACCGGTCCCGGCGCGGTCCATCTGACCAACGGCCTGTACGACGCGCATTTCGACGGCGCGCCGGTGCTCGCGATCACCGGGCTGACCTTCCACGACCTGCACGGCACCCGTTTTCAGCAAAGCGTGAACACGCCCGCGCTGATGCAGGACGTGGCGCTCTACAACCTCGCCGTCACCGGCCCGCGGCATGCGCTCGTGGTGACGGACCTTGCGTGCCGCAACGCGCTGGGGCAGCGCGGCGTCGCGCATCTGGCCGTGTCGAAGGACGTGCAGGCGCAACGGCTCGCGAACGACAAGGCATCGATGGAAAACCACGGCTTGCGGACCTCGACCGCGTGGAGCCGTCCCGCATCGACGCCATCGAACGCGGACTTGCAGGCCGCCGCCGCGCTGATCAACGCGGGCAACCGCGTCGCGATCCTCGCGGGGCAAGGGGCGCTCGGCGCGCGCGACGAACTGGAGCGCGTGGCCGCGCGGCTCAATGCGCCGGTTGCCAAGGCGTTGCTCGGCCGCACGGTATTGCCCGACGATTCGCCATTTTCGACGGGCGGCATCGGTCACCTCGGCACCGTGCCGTCAGAGGACGCGATGCATCGTTGCGATACCGTTCTGATCGTCGGCTCGACGATGCCCTGGGTCGATTCCTATCCAAAGCCGGGCGCGGCGCGCGGCGTCCAGATCGATGTGCGGCCGGAACGGATCGGCTTACGCTTTCCGGTTGAAGTCGGGCTCGTCGGCGATACGAAGGAAACGCTGCGCGCGCTGCTGCCGTTGCTGCGGCAGAAGGACGATGTATTTCTGCGCGACATCCAGACACGCGTCGCGCAATGGAACGCACTGCTAGACCGGGTCGCCGCGGACGAGCGCAGCCCGCTGCGGCCGCAAAGCGCGATCCGCGCGATCAGCGACGCGCTGGCGCCGGATGCGATCGTGTGTCTCGATTGCGGTGCGAACACCCATTTCGCGGCGCGCTTTCTGACGCTGCGCCGCCAGCAGCAACTGGTTGCAACTGGAATGCTGGCGACGATGGGACCGGGCCTGCCGTTCGCGATCGCGGCGCAGCTAGCCAACCCGGGCCGCCAGGTTGTCGCAATCGTCGGGGACGGCGGTTTCGCGATGCTGATGGCGGAGCTGTCGACGGCGGTCAAGAACCAGTTGCCGGTGAAAGTGGTCGTGATGCGCAACGATATGCTGGCTGAAGTGGTGTTCGAGCAGAAGGAACTCGGCAATCCACCGTATGGCTGTGAACTCGGCGCGATCGATTTCGCGCAGGTTGCGATGGCGTGCGGCGCTGACGGTTTCCGATGCAACGACGCGGCAACGTTGCGTACCGCGCTTGCCGCAACGCTTGCTTCGCCGCGCGCTGCGCTGCTCGAAGTGCGCGTTGATCCGGCCGAGCCGGTTACCACGCCAGAGCAACTGAAAGCCTGAGGTCACGGGTTCGCGCGGCGCGACGCTCACGGCGGTTGCCGCAGGCCCGACGGCGGTCGCCGGCCGCTAGCCAGCCGTTGCCACAGCCAGCTCGATGCCAGCCTGCCGGATCGCGGTGGCGGCGCCCGCCGCGAGTCCGTTGTCGGTGACGACGAGATCGAACGATTCGAGCGTCGCAACCTTGTACAGCCCGACCGTGCCGTATTTCGAGCTGCCCGACACGAGCACGTTGCGTGATGCCGCTTCCATGGCCGCGCGCTTCACGTCGACCTTCGGCGCCGAAGGCGTGGTGACGCCGCGCCGCAGATCCCAGGAGCTCGCCGAAATGAACGCGACATCGAGCACGACGTGCGACAGCGTGGCGGCCGCGAGAGCGCCGACGCTCGACAGATTCGCGTGATCGAGCTGGCCACCCGCATGCACGACGTTCACGTGGGTAGCGCCCGCCAGTTCGCGCACGATCTCGAAGTCGTTGGTGACCACCGTCATGCCACTCAACGCGACCACGTGCGGGACGATCGACAGCGTGGTCGTACCGGCATCGAGATAAATCGACATGCCCGCGTTCAGCTCCTGCGCCGCGCGCTGCGCAATGGCCTGCTTCTGCGGCTGCTCGACCTCGGCTTTGAACAGGTGACTCGGCTCACTGTTCTGATGGCTCGCGATCCGCACGCCACCCGGCACCGTATACACGAGCCCTGCCTCTTCGAGGACAGCGATGTCGCGCCGTACCGTCATGTGCGAGCAGCCGAACGACTCCATCAACTGATGCAATGAAAGCACCTTGTGGCGACGCAGTTGCCGCAACATGGCTTCGCGCCGCTGGTCGGGGATCAGCGGCGCACTCGATTGGGCAGGTTGGGTCTTGCTGGACATGGCGGTTCTCTGCGGCGTGGGATTTCGCGCGTCCCGTGGGACGGCGACGCCGCCATCTTAGCGGATCAACGTGGCCAGCAGCATCACGCCCGCGAGTCCGATCAGCGACTGCAGCGAGAGCATGAGCGTCCACGTGCGCAGCGTCTGCGCGACGCTCAGCTGGAAATACTCCTTGAACAGCCAGAAGCCGGAGTCGTTCACATGCGAAAGCATCACCGCGCCAGATGCGGTGGCCAGCGCCATCAATTCAGGTGATGCGGCCGGATGTGCGATCAGCAATGGCGCGACAATGCCGCTCGCCGCGACCGTGGCGACCGTCGCCGAACCCACGCAGATGCGCAGCAGTGCAGCGAGCGCCCAGGCCAGCAGCAGCGGGCTCACCGACCAGTGCGCTGCGTGTTCGACGATGATCGTATCGAGGTGAATCGACTTGAGCATTTCGCTGAAGCCGCCGCCCGCGCCGAGAATCAGCAGGATCACGCTGAGCGGCGCGATACCCTTGCTGACCATTTTCTGCAGATCCGCGAGCGGGTAGCCGCCGCGCACGCCGAGCGTGAAGTAAGCGAACACCACGGCGGCGAGCAGCGACAGGATCGGATCGTTCAGTGCCTGGTAGAACACGAACATCGCGCTGTCTTTTGCCGTGTGGCTCATGCCGACGGTGCCGGTCAGCATCAGACCTGGCGGGATCAGCAGCGATAGCACGGAAAGCGGCAGTGAAGCGGTCGATTCGCGCGCGTCGTCGATGCGCGTGCCACCGGGGCCTGCCGACAGATCAGGCGCGGGACCGAAGAAGCGTTTCGCCACATGCGTAAACAGCGGGCCGCAGATGATCGCGCTCGGAATCGCGATCATCAGGCCGTACAGCAGCGTGAGACCGGTATTCGCGTGATAGGCGGAGACCGCCTGCGTGGGCGCCGGGTGCGGCGGCAGCAGGCCGTGCGACACATACAGGCCTGCCGCGACCGGCAAGCCAATGTAGAGCAGGTGGCTGCCGGTGCGCCGCGCGATCGTGTACACGAGCGGCGCCAGCATGATGAAGCTCACGTCGAAAAGATGCGGCATGCCGACCAGCAGCGCCGCCGCGCAGATCGTCCAAGGCGCGAGCCACAGCGGTCGCTTGCCGACGAACGCGTTGGCGATGCGGTCCGCGCCGCCGGTGCCGATCAGGATGCCGCCGAGTACCGCACCGAGGCCCACGACCGGGCCGGTTCGAGCGAGCGCGCCGCCAAAGCCCTTTGTGAAACTCGCGATGCTGTGTTCCGGCGTGACGCCGGCGACCAGCCCCAGCCCGAGAGCGCACAACGTCAGCGCGACGAATGGGCTCAATCGCGCCCGCGTGATCAGGATGACGAGCACGACGATGGCCCCCACGGCCATCGCGATGGTCGCTATTTCTCCCCGCATGGTGTCTCCAATTTGTAGTTTGCAGCGTGTGTGATCGATCGTTTTTCAGTCCCGCGCCGCGCGTCGCCGCATCGTGATCGCGCGGTTCATGCTGCGCCCGCGCGCCACGCGCCGAGCAGCACTTCGTCCATGCCCTGCAGGTCGTCGAGCGTCAGCAGCTCACCGGCCGCGACGTCGCGTGCAAGCTTGGCGTGCGCGGCCAGGTAGAGCGGTGCGACATCCGCGGGCGCGCTGCCGCGTTCGAGCAGCACGGCCTGGACGCCGGTTACATCGTGGTGATGACCGCCCATCTGCAGCACCGTGCCGGCCTTCAGGTCGGCGCTCGCGCGGCCGCCCAGCACCACGCATTGCGTCGGCTGCGCCGCGCCGGTCGGGCGGCCGTGCAGCACCGCTTCGAACAGCGTTACCGGCGTCTCGACGCCCATGAAGTGATACGGCAGGTAGAGGCACGCATAGCGGCCGTTACGGCTCACCACGTGGCCTTTCTGCGCAAGCATGGCCCACGTGGGCGCGTCGTGCGTGCGCACGACCACGAACACGCCGCCGGCGAAGCTCGCTTCGTCCGGGCGGCGCAGCATGTTGAAGACGTCGATCACGCCGGCGCGCGACAGCACGCCACCGTCCTCGCGCAGCGCGTAGATATCGGCGAGTTCGGTGGTGCGCGCGACAGGGTAGTGAAGCAGCTCCACGTCGGAAACGAGGCCCGTATTGGTCGCGACGACGCTCATTTCGCAGTAGTCGGCGGTGGCCGAGGTCTTGCGGCCGCGCAACGCGTGGCGGCGCGCCGCGAGGGTGGCGGCCACGTCCTCGCCGAGCGTCATCAGGTTCGCGAGCTCCGGCGCGGCAAAGGTTTCGTCGAGTTGCGTGACCTGGCCCGTGGCTTCGTCGAAAACCAGGTCGTACTCGCTCGACTTGCCCGCTGCGACGATCTCGAGGCCCAGCGTGCGTGCCCACGTGACCCAGCCGATCAGATTGGACGGCTGATCGCCATCGGCCGTGGTGTACACGACGCCCTGGCGCGCGGCAAAGCGCGCGAGCGCGACGCCCGCGACCGCGTCGACCTCCTTGCTGACCATCGCCACGTGGCGCTTTGCCTGGAGCGCGGCTCGCGCGGCCCGATAGCCGACCGACGGGTTGCCGGTCGCTTCGACGAGAATGTCGAAGCGGTCCGGATCGAGGAGGCTGACGTCCGGCACCAGCGCGATCTGGCCGGGGGAGACTGCGCGAACGTCCGCGGCATCGGTGCAATCGACGAGTTGCGCGGCGTCGTAGCCGAGTTCGAGACACAGCGCGCGCAGGCCCCCGAGATTGAGGTCGCACAGTACCGCCGGCTGCAGACGCGCGATAACGCGAGTCTGTGCGAGCAGCGTGCGCGCAAAGCCGCCGTGCGCGCCGGTCAGCGCATAGCGGACGTTCTGCAGGCCTGCCGCCGAGAATGAGGAGGGAGAAAACAGCAGTTCGAAGTTCATCGTGGCATCCACGCGGGTTGACGAAGCAGGTGCGCGTCACACCCGCATGCGGCTATAGATTCGCAGGCAACGCAGGGGTGACAATGTGTTTGACCGCGACCTTAACGGCATTTATCACATGAGTCAAATTATTTACCATATCTTCACATAGCGTAACATCGGCCGCTACAATGGCGGCACAGGAGGTGTTTCATGGACAAGCAATCCCGACGCCCGCTTCTGGGCTGCATCGCCGACGACTTCACCGGCGCAACCGATCTCGCGAGCATGCTGGTGCGCGCCGGCATGCGCACGGTGCAAACCATCGGTGTGCCGGACGCTTGCGCGACGCTCGAAGCCGACGCAATCGTGGTCGCATTGAAGTCGCGCACCATCGAGGCCGGCGCCGCGATCGCGCAATCGCGCGCAGCGCTCGACTGGCTACGCGCGCAAGGCTGCCGCCAATTTTTCTTCAAGTACTGTTCGACGTTCGATTCGACCGACGCCGGCAATATCGGCCCCGTAGCCGACGCGCTGCTCGACGCGCTCGGCGCGGACTCGCCGCACGGCGCGGATTTCACGATCGCCTGCCCGGCGCTGCCGGAGAACCGGCGCACTGTCTATCACGGTTACCTGTTCGTGGGCGACGGACTGCTCAACGAGTCCGGCATGGAAACGCATCCCCTCACGCCGATGCGTGACCCGAACCTGGTGCGCGTGCTGCAGCGTCAAACGAAGTCCAAGGTCGGGCTGATTCCATACGAGGCGGTTGCCGGTGGCGAGCAAGCCGTGCGCGAGACGATCGCACGCTTGCGCAAGGACGGAGCGCGGCTCGCAATCGCGGACGCGCTTTCCGACGACGACCTGCGCGCGCTCGGCGCGGCGTGTGCCGATCTGCGTCTCGTGACTGGCGGTTCGGGCGTCGCCATCGGCCTGCCGGATAATTTCCGCCGCGCGGGCTTGCTGGCCACGACCACCGAACCGGCGTTGCTGCCCGAAGTGGACGGCCCGGCCGTCGTGTTGGCCGGGAGTGCGTCGAAGGCGACGAATGCCCAGGTGGCGCAGTGGCTCTCCAGCCGTCCCGGTATGCGCATCGATCCACGCGCGCTCGCCCGTGGCGAAGCGGTCGTCGAACAGGCGCTTGCATTCGTCGACGAACATCTAGCAGGCCGGCAGCCGCAGCCTGTGCTGATATATGCAACGGCCACGCCCGACGAAGTGAAGGCAGCGCAGAGCGAGCTTGGGGCCGCTGTCGGAGAACTGGTCGAACAGGCGCTGGCGTCGATCGCCCAGCAACTGAAGGCGCGCGGCGTACGCAAGTTCATCGTCGCGGGCGGCGAGACCTCCGGCGCCGTCGTGCAGGCGCTGGGCGTGCAGATGCTGCAAATCGGACCGGCGATCGATCCTGGCGTGCCGATCACGGTGAGCGTCGGCGAAAAGCCGCTCGTGCTCGCGCTGAAGTCCGGCAATTTCGGCTCGGTCGACTTCTTCGCAAAGGCGCTTCGCTACGCGAATGGGGAGCGTCCGTGATGCAAGCGGCGAATATTTCCAGTGAAGATGCAAAGCTCCGCGAGGAGATCTGCACGACGGGCGCGAGCCTCTATGCGCGCGGCTATACGGTCGGCACCGCGGGCAACATCAGCGCGCGCTGCAGCGACGGCTGGCTCATCACGCCGACCGACGCATGTCTCGGCAACCTCGATCCGGCGGACATCGCCAAGGTGGATGCGACCGGGCGGCACGTTTCCGGCGCGCGGCCTTCGAAGACGCTGGAGCTGCATCGCGCGATCTACGAGCGCAACGCGGACGCACGCGGCATCGTTCACACGCACTCGACATCGCTCGTAGCGTTGACGCTCGCGGGCGTGTGGAGCGAAGGCGACGTGTTGCCTCCGATCACGCCTTATTACGTGATGAAGGTCGGGCACGTTCCGCTCATCCGTTATCGCCGGCCTGGCGATCCGCAGGCAGCCGCGCAGATTGCCGCGCTCGCGGCCGACGTGCGGGCCGTCCTGCTCGAACGTCTGGGTCCGGTGGTATGGGAACGCAGCGTCAGGCACGCGTCGTATGCGCTGGAGGAACTGGAGGAAACAGCGCGTCTTTGGCTGATGAGCACGCCGCGCCCGGAGCCGCTCGATGATGCCGCTATCGAAGAACTGCGCGCGGTGTTCAACGCGCGCTGGTGAGGAGCCGAGTCGGGCAAAAGTGCGCGGAAAAGGACTATGTCCTGATCGAAAAGCGCCGCCCGTAGGCGGCGGATTGCGAGCCGCTGCCCCACACTTCACCGTCGATCAACTTCTGTTCGATGTCTTCGCGAGGCACCGCGACGTTCACGCGCGCGGCGGCCTCGCGATACAACTGCGTCTGATTGATGCGCGCGGCAATTTCGCCGTAGTCACCGCGTGCATCGATCATCCCCCATCGCTCGAACTGCGTGAGAAACCACGCGCCTTCGTGCGGATGCGGATAGTTGACCGCACCACCGTCGAAGAAACGCATTGGCAGGCGGCGCGGATTTGCCGCGTCGAGCTCGCCGCCAAGCCGCGCTGAAATCAGCTTTTCGTCGATACCGATATAGTCCGGCCGCGCGAGCCAGCGCGCGATCTCGCCGCGATGGCCCGCGTCATCCAGCCAGCGGCACGCTTCGAGCATGGTCTGCACGAGCGCGCGTGTCGCGCGCGGATGCGCGTCGACGAAATCGCGCCGGCACGCGAGCACCTTCTCGGGATGCTCGGGCCACACCTCGCTCGTATAAGCGACTGTTCTGCCGACGCGCTGGGCTTCGGCTGTCGTGTTCCACGGTTCGCCGACACACAAGCCGTCGAGCCGGTCCTCGGCGAGCGCGGCGACCATCTGCGGCGGCGGAATCGCGACGCTCTCGACGTCGCGCAACGGATCGACGCCGTGCGCGGCGAGCCAGTAGTACAACCACATTGCGTGTGTGCCGGTCGGGAAGGTCTGCGCGAACACGGGTTTGCGGCCCAGCGTCGCAAGGGCGGCGCGCAGTGCGTGACCCGCCGTGGCCTCCGATCTGCCGGCTTCGGCGAGCGCGTCGGCGAGACGGTTCGACAACGTGATCGCCTGACCGTTGCGGTTGAGCACCATCAGTACGGCCATATCGGTGCGCGGACCGCCGAGGCCGAGTTGCACACCATAGACGAGGCCATACAGCGTGTGCGCCGCGTCCAGATCGCCGGACAGCAGCTTGTCGCGCACGGCCGCCCACGACGGCTGACGGCACAGTTCGAGCGTGAGCCCGTGGGCGTGGCCGAATTCGAGCAATTTCGCGGCGACGAGCGGCGCCGCATCGGATAGCGCGACGAAGCCGAGCCGCAGATGAGTTTTTTCAGGCGGTTCGACGAAGGCGGGCGCGGCGACGGAAGTGGCTGGATTCATGAGCGCTTCATTTGAGCGAGCCGGTCGACGCGACGACCGCGCGCGCGACCTCGGCGAGTTTCAGGCCCTGGTTCATCGCGCGCTTGCGCAAGCTGGCATAGGCGGCGGATTCGGTGAGTTGCTGTTGATCCATCAGCAGACGTTTGGCGCGATCGATCAGCTTGCGTTCGGCGAGTTCGTTTTCGGCTTGAGCCAGGCGCTCGCGCAATTGCGACTCCTGCGCAAAGCGCGCAAGCGCGACTTCGAGAATCGGCGCGAGCCGTTCGCTTGCGAGGCCTTCGACCAGGTAGGCGGTAACGCCCGCGCTGACGGCGTCGCGGATCAACTGCTGGTTCGCGTCGTGGCTGAACATCAGCACGGGACGGGGCGAGCTCGCGTGCATCACCGCTAGTTGCTCGAGCGTGTCGCGCGACGGCGATTCTGTATCGATGATGATCACGTCGGGCCGTTCGTCCCGCACCGCGCGATGCAGCGCCTGCGGCGTGGCGGTGCCGGGGAGCATGTCGCAGCCTAGCCGGGCGAGCGCGTCGCGCAGATCGCCGATGGGTTTGTCGGTGTCGGTAACGAGGAGAACACGGAGCATGGGGGAACGGGGAGCGGCAACCGGCACCATTTAAGCAATGGCTATGCCAGCGGACGTACTACGTGATTCGGCCGTCACGCTTCGATGGTGTGGCGCCATGCCGGCGCGTACGGCGGTTGTCGGACAGGAGCGTGGGGGATGGTCGTGCAACCGCGTGGGCGACTCGCCGCCCGGTGTCTCGTAGCGCTGCACCGGTACGGGGCATGGCGGTATACCCATGCTCGATGCACCGAAGCGGCGCATCGAGCGGCAAGAGCGTGAAGCGCGCGACGACTGACTCGGGCCAAGCCGCGAAAAACCAGCGATAGGCGTTCATCGCAAGCTCGGGCAGACGACTGCATAACAGCCTCGCTCGTGATGAGCGGCATGCGCCGTTCGCGCGCGCTGCCGGCACATCATTGACCGCCTTTCATGGTCAGTCCGCGCGCTCGTGAAGGTGTGATAGAGTCCCGGCCGAAAGTGGCCGGCCCGCGCGGGTCGTATCAAAAACAGAATTGAGGTTAGGAACCATGTTTAAGCGTGTTACAGCGGTGCTGTTGCTGGTCGGGGGCCTTGTCATGTTGGCGGGCTGCAATACGGTTGCCGGTGCTGGTAAGGACATCTCCGACTCGGCGCACGCGGTCCAGCGCGCGTTGTAGTAGGGTGCGCCACGGTCGCGGTGGCGTAACCGTCGAAAAGCGAGAACATCGCACCGGCTCGGGTTACGTCGATGTCGTCACCTTGGGCGAGGGTCGGGTGGACGATGCGATGCGTGCCTTTTCAGCGTGGCCGACGAAGTGGCTAACCCGGGCCTTTGCCGATCGCCGATGCGCTTGCGAACGGCCCCGTCTCAGCCTGCTGCCAACGCGGGTGCCTCAGCCGTCAGGAAAGACACGGGCTCAACTGATGGTCGAGCGCGGCGTCGAAGATGTGTGACGGCAAATACGCCAGTGCAGCGGTTTCGGTCAGCCGAGCGCGACCGCGGAATGGAGCATGAGATGGCGATTTGCATCGACGCTACGGCAGTACGCGGACCGGCGCCTGAACATTTCAGGCGCTGCGATCGGTAGGCCATTGCATTGCGGTGGGGCAGTTGTAGCGGAGCAGTTGTAGCGGAGCGGTTGTAGAGAAGCAGTTGCAGCGGGCAGTGAGCGCGGACAGAGTGCATCGGCGAACAAAGCGCGAGCCCGAGAAAGAGGGCTTCGCGCCTCGCGCATCATCCGGCCGCCCCATTGTTGCAACGCACGCCCGGTTTCGCCGCAACGAGCGTTGCGTTAGCGGCGTCGCGCGCCCTGCGGCGCGGAACGGTGGCCACCGCCACCGCTGGGGCGCTCGTCCTTATGGCGGAAATTGATCCGGCCTTTGGTCAGGTCATAGACCGACATTTCGAGCGTCACGCGATCGCCCGCGAGAATACGGATATGGTTCTTGCGCATGCGTCCGGACGCATAAGCGCCGACCACGACGCCGTTATCGAGCGTCACGCGGTAACGGCTATCCGGAAGTACTTCGTCGACGATACCGTCAAGTTCAAGCAGTTCTTCTTTCGCCATGCATAACTCCTGGTCGATGGGATAAATGGATGCTGGCCGCCAGCGAACCGGGCGGCGCGACAGCGGATTCAGTGGACGAGCGGCGGCAATGAACCGCGGCACTTGCGAGCGCGCCGCGCGGCGCCGGTGAAGTGCCGATGACGCCGCTCAAAGGTCGGCGACCGACTGGCCGTTCACCTGACCGTCGATCAGGCGTTCGGCATGCGCCATGCACGCAATGCGCGCCTTGCCCGTGCCGTCGAACGGAAACAGATACTGCAGGCGGAACACCCGGCCTTCGGCCGCCGGATTCGCGCCGACGCGGCAGATGCGTACCGATGCGTCGTAGCCCGCGCCGGGATCGCGGTTCGTCTGCGCGGTCGTCGGCCGGCGCGGATAAACCAGCGGGTGAATTTCGTAGCCCTTGTAGGTCTTGACTGCTGAATTCATGAAAAACGTGTCCTGTATGACGTGGCCCGCGTTGCGCGGATGGCGTTGTTCGTGTCGTGCACGTTGACGCGGGACCGGGCGGCGCAGCACCTAGGGGCGCGCCGCGATGAAAATGGTTGGCTCGGGTCTGGCAGACCGGCGGCCTCAATGACTATGGCTCGAGTGGCCGCGCTAAAGCGCGGATTCGACCGAAAACGCTGAAGCGGCGCGGAACTCGCGCGTCGGACGAATGAAGCTGAACCGCTCTGTTGTACAACTCGCGACGGCGAATGCATGCGGCGCATTGCCGGAATGACGGGATCGCCGGCGCGCGGCGCTCGAACAGTCGGGGGTGGTGCGGAGAAGCCGGTTTGAGACTGCCTGGTGCTGCCAGTGCTATATGAGTGCGGGATGCAGCAATTGCAATATTTTGCCTCAAACACACCCGATTGGATAGTGCCAGCTTGTGCGCGCGGCCGAAACCCCCGCGTGGCGGGGTTCCGAGCACGTCGACGGACGCGGGCACGACGCACGGCATCTGTGCGGGGTCGCCAGCCACAGTCTCCAATCGGCGGGTGAGGCCGTCCGGCGATAATCTGGCCCCCAGTCGCGACGCCTCTGCCGTATCGCTACAATGCTGAGTTGTTGCGCGGCCCCGCGCGCGTCGTCGCCGCGTCGGCCGCCGTGCTGCTCGATCCTTGTCACCGCGCCTTTGCACCGCGCGCCAACCGCCGCCCCTTCGAACTTCGCGTTTTTCCCATGCGCAACCCGAACGTGTCTCCTGTCAAAGACCTCCTGCTCAAACGTTACGCGCCGATCGCCGACGGCATAGCTGCACTGCTGTATCCGTGCGCCGAAGTGGTGATCCACGACCTGCGCGATCAGACCGTCGCATATCTGGTGAACAATCTGTCGAGGCTCGAGCTCGGCGCGCCATCGGTGCTCGACGATGCGCACTTCGCGGCGCGCGGCCAGACCATCGGCCCGTATGAGAAGCTGAACCGGGACGGCCGCCGGATGCGCTGTGTGAGCAACATCCTGTTCGACGACGACGGCAAGCCAGCCGGCATGCTGTGCGTGAACTTCAATATCGCGGTATTCGAGGACGTACGCTCGACGCTCGATCTGTTCATCAAAGGCGGCTCGATGACGGACGCGCCCGCCGACGATCTGTTCCGCGACGACTGGCAAGACCGCATCAACACGTATCTGCACAGCTGGCTGCGCGAGCGGCAGATCGGCATCAATGCGCTCACCCGCGAACATAAGCGTGAAATAGTCGAGGCGCTGCATGCGCAGGGCGCGTTTCGCGGCCGCAGTTCGGCGAACTACGTGGCCGCCGTGCTGACGATGGGCCGCGCGACCGTCTACAAGATCCTGAAGCAGATGAAAGAGGGCGGCTAGGCGCCGGGGTCGCCAGCGCTTCCATAACGTTTCGATCGAGCTTCGATCGAATCCACCCAAAGGACAGACACCGTGCTCTACCGGCACTACAAAGGCGGCATTTACGAATTGATCTGCGAGGCCACGCTCGAATCCGATCCGACGATCACGATGATCGTCTACAAGGCGGCCAATGGTACGATCTGGACCCGGCCGGCTACGGTGTTTTTCGAGCTGGTCGACCAGGAAGGCGGCAAGGTGCCGCGCTTCGCACCGATCGCCGATTAAGCACGCGAACGCCGATTAATGAGGCCACTGCGTCCCACGCGGATCAACGCAGATTGCCGTAGCGACAAAACAGGAAAACCGAATGCGTCTATTGCTTGCCATCCTTCTGCCGTGGTTTCAGTTCTTCACGATCGGCCGTCCGTTCGCCGGCATCATCTGCCTGATTCTGCAGGTGACGGTGATCGGCTGGATCCCGGCCGCGATCTGGTCGGTGTATGCGCTGAGCCAGTACAACACCGATAGGAAGATCGCTCGCGCGATGGGCAACCCGCGTTAATGCGCAGGTGCTCGAAGCTCATGCATCCAAAACCGCATCGGGCATCGCGAGCGGGGTGACGCGCATATCGCGCGTCGCCAAATAACGTCGACGCGGCACCCGCCACTACGCCTGCCGCAGCGCGACACGGCGAACCGTCGTCGCACTCATCGCCCTGGCATCTCCGTCACCCCCGGCACTTCGATCACCACATCCGTCTCCGCGATCGCGACGCACGGCAGGATGTAGCCTTCCGCTTTTTCCTCCCGGCTCACGCCCGGCCAATCGATCGTGTAGCGCACGCGGCCGGCCGTCATCCGGCACAGACAGGTCCGGCAGGTGCCATTGCGGCATGAACGCGGCAAGCGCAGATGCGCGAAGCCGGCGGCTTCGAGGATCGTCAGCGAATCGGGGGCTTCGAACGACACGCCGAGCGGTTCGACGCGGACCAGCGGCGGGCGGGTGGAATCGGACATCGCAGGCATCAGGGGCTGGGTGCGCGTCACTTTACACGGGATTGCCCGGCGCTTTTATATCGCACTGCAACATGCGCGCAAGCGGGGAGTTAGTCCGGGACTGCCCAGCGAAGACTTGCGCCTTGTGCGAACTCGTCTAAAGTGAATCAAATCACCTCCGCGCGGCGCGAACTCGCGATGCCGCGGTCGGTGACGGCCCGCGTCGACTGCCCGGGACAAGGAGGAAACGGCGGCGGACGCGACAGATGCAACCAGCGCGCGCATTACCCCAGTCGCACCATGCGCGGCACTCTTCCAGGTGATCCCCATGCAGATCCATTTTCCGAACGAAACCCCTCGATATTCAGGTCGCGAACTGACTCTGATGTTTCCGGCAATGATCGACGGCGAGAGGGTGGAGTGCGTGATCACCGCGGAAGCACTCGAAGATCATTTCGGCGCCGCGTCGACGCGTCTCGAAGATATGGTCGTCGCGTTCGACGCGCACCGGCCCCGCATCGAGGCGGCGACGCGCCGCCTGCTGTCTGAGACGCGCGCGCAGTGCCTCGTGCTCAGAAGCGGATACGTACGCTTTTACGAGGCGAACTGGCGCAACTGATTCAACCGGTGTTCGATGCTTCGATACCGGCGGGGCATCGCACCGGACGATAAGCGATGCCAGGTGGCACCACACCTTCCGCCCCACGCCGCTTTACTCGCTACCGAGATAGAAATAGCGGAACAGGAAAATCGCCGCGATGATCCACACCACGAGCTTGACCTGACGCGCCTGGCCGGTGAGCAGCTTCAGCGCCGCGTATGAAATAAAGCCAAATGCAACGCCGTTCGCGATCGAATACGTGAACGGCATCAGCAGCGCGGTCAGCGCGGCCGGCACGACTTCGGTCGCGTCGTCCCACGGCAGGTCGACCAGTTCGCGCAGCATCAGGCACGACACGTAGAGCAGCGCGGGCGCGGTCGCGTACGGCGGCACCACCTCGGCGAGCGGCGCAAAAAAGAGCGCCGCGATAAACAGCACGGCGACAGTGATCGCGGTGACGCCTGTGCGTCCACCGGCCTGCACACCCGACGCGCTTTCGATATACGCGGTCGTCGACGAGGTGCCGAGCAGCGAGCCAGCGAGGATCGCGGTGCTGTCGGCGAGCAGCGCGCGGTTCAGCCGGTGCATCTTGCCTTCGACGAGCAAGCCGGCGCGGTTCGCGACGCCCATTAGCGTGCCGGTCGCGTCGAACAGTTCGACGAGGAAGAACACCAGCACGACGTTCAGCACCCCGGTCGACAGCGCGCTGCGGATGTCCAGATGGAACAGCGTCGGCGCGATCGACGGCGGCGCGGACACGACGCCGTGAAACACGTTGCCGCCAAACAAGAAGCTCAGGATGGTCACGCCGACGATGCCGATCAGGATCGCACCGCGCACGCGCAGATGATCGAGCGTGACGATGGCGAAGAAGCCGATCGCCGCGAGCACCACATGCGGATCGTGCAGATTGCCGAGCGTGACGAGCGTGGCCGGGTTGCCGACCACGACGCCGGCCGACTTCAGAGAAATGATCGCGAGAAAGAGGCCAATACCGCCGGTGATCGCAATCCGGATCGAATGCGGAATGCCCTTGACGATCACCTCGCGCACGCGAAACAGCGTGACGATCAGAAACAGGCAGCCGGAGATGAACACCGCGCCGAGCGCCGCTTCCCACGTGTAACCCATGCCTTTGACGACCGTGTACGCGAAGTACGCGTTCAGGCCCATGCCGGGCGCGAGCGCGATCGGGTAGTTCGCGTACAGACCCATGATCAGCGACGCGAGCGCGGCCACGAGGCAGGTCGCGACGAACACCGCACCCTTCGGCATGCCGGCGTCGCCGAGAATCGCCGGGTTCACGAAGATGATGTAGGCCATGGTCAGGAAGGTCGTGACGCCGGCGAGCACTTCGGTGCGCAGGTTGGTGGCGACGGCGTCGAAGCCGAAGTAGCGTTTTATCGAGTCCATGGAGCGGGTCTTTTCCCTGTTGTCGGTCAGCGAATGTTTTCTTGTGTCGGTGGGCGCCACAGGCGTGGCATCCCGGCAACGCGCGCGCGGTGGCGGCGAGCGCCGTTACGGCGGAATTGTAAACACGATGACGCTGGCCCGGCGCGCGTGGCCGCTCCGAGCGCGGGCCAACGCCTGTCAGACGGGCGGTTTGTCAGGAGAGTGTGGCGCCGGCGCATCACTGCTCGGCGCGTGACGCGCGAGCCAGCGGTCCAGTTCGCCCGCGAAGGTCTTGCCGTCGCGCGGGCTGAAGGCGGCCGGGCCGCCGGTATCGACGCCGCTTGCGCGCAACTGGTCGAGCATCGAGCGCATGCGCAGCCGTTCCTCGATCGTGCCGGGCGTGTACCGGTTGCCGCGCGGGTCGAGCGCGTGCGCGTTTTTGGCCAGCACGGCGGCGGCGAGCGGAATGTCGGCGGTAATCACGAGGTCGCCGGCCGCGACCCGTTCGACGATCAACTGATCGGCGGCATCGAAGCCGGCGGGCACCTGGATCGCGCGGATCAGCGGCGACGGCGGCACGCGCAGAAACGTGTTGGCGACCAGCGTCAGCGGCACGCCGGTGCGGCGCGCGGCGCGATAGAGCATGTCCTTGACGACGGCCGGGCAGGCGTCGGCATCGACCCAGATCTGCATGGTGCGAAGTTCCGCTGAGGTGCGGTGTGCGGGTGTCGAAGCGGCGGATGATACCGTGCAGCCGCGCGACGGCAAACGGAGCCCACGCCGCCCCTTGCTGACCGACAGGGGCCGGTAATCGGGCCACGGCTATGCCGACCGCTTACTGCACGATCGCTTGCCCAGCCTGCTGCGCGCGGCGCTGTGCGACGATGCGCCCGGCGATTTGCGCGTTGATCGGATAGTCGATCGTGTCGAGCGGATCGTAGCCGGCGGCGAGCCACTCGACGAGTTCGGCACGGACCTGGGCCCGCGTTTTCTGCGCGTAAGGGTCGATGTTTTGCGCGAACGCGGTGCTGAGAGTCAGGGCGGCCAGCAGCGCGCCAAGTCCAATTCGGCAGGAGATCTTCATCACAGGCTCCTATGGAGCGGTAAGAAAAGCCGGGCATTTTATTTTTCGGATTCATGCTCTGTCTCTGTCAGACGGCGGTAAGCAATGAATTATTTCGTCCGGCTGCGTTAAATCTTTCGGCACCGGTCGTCGGGTCGCGACGTCACGGCGCCGAAGGCTTGCTGAAACGCTCCAGCACAGCGCTGACCAGATCGATCGGCAGCGGAAATACGATCGTCGAATTCTTGTCCGCGGCGATCGTGGTGAGCGTCTGCAGATAGCGCAGTTGCATCGCCTGCGGCTGCTGCGCAAGCGTCTGCGCCGCTTCGAGCAACTGCCGCGACGCCTGCAATTCGCCTTCCGCGTGAATCACCTTCGCGCGCCGTTCACGCTCCGCTTCGGCCTGGCGGGCGATCGCGCGAATCATCGTTTCGTTGATGTCGACGTGCTTGATCTCGACGATCGATACCTTGATGCCCCACGCGTCGGTCTGCGCATCGAGCACTTTCTGGATGTCGGCGTTCAGTTGCTCGCGCTCGGACAGCAACTGGTCGAGATCATGCTTGCCGAGCACCGCGCGCAGCGTGGTCTGTGACAGCTGACTGGTCGCCTCGAAGTACTTGGCCACCTGAATCACCGCCTTTTCCGGATCGACGACGCGGAAGTACACGACCGCGTTGACCTTCACCGACACGTTGTCGCGCGTGATCACGTCCTGCGGCGGCACGTCGAACACGATGGTGCGCAGATCCATGCGCACCGCCTGCTGTACGACCGGGATGATCAGCACGAGCCCCGGCCCCTTGACCTTCCAGAAGCGCCCGAGCATGAAGACGACGCCACGTTCGTACTCGCGGAAAATCCGCACCGACGATGCAATGAGCGCGGCCACCAGCACGATAAGGACGCTGCTGAAGCCGAATGTGAAGCCGATCATGAACGTTCTCCTTGTAGGGCGTCGGGTGCGCGGAGCGTCGCGACCGGCACGACGGTCAGCGTCAGGCCGTGCCGTGCGGTGACCCGCACGCTCTCGCCCGCCGCGGCCGGTGTCGCGCTGGCTACCCGCCAGCGCTCGCCATGCACGCGCGCCCAGCCGGCCAGCGTGCCGTCCGCCGCGTTCTCCGGCAGCAGGCCACTGTCCAGCACCACGCCGACGCAGCCGATCAGCGCCTCCGAGCCAGTCACGACTGGCCGGCGCCGCGCGTGCAGCGCGAGTCGCGACACGCCGAGCACGAACGCGACGCTGAACACCACCACCGCCGCGATCAACGGCAGCGGGACGCCGTAGCCGGGCACCTCGGTATCCATCAGCATCGTCGCGCCGATCACGAACGCGACCACGCCGCCGAAGCCGAGCGAGCCGAAGGTCGGCAGGAACGCTTCGCCGATCAGGAACGCGATGCCGAGAAAGATCAGCCCGAGGCCGACGTAGTTGACGGGCAGCATCTGCATCGCGAACAGACCGAGCAGCAGGCTGATTGCGCCGACCACGCCGGGCAGCACGAAACCGGGATTGGCGAATTCGAAGAAGAGGCCGTACATGCCGAGCATCAGCAGGATCAGCGCGACGCTCGGATCGGTGATCACCGCGAGGAAGCGGCTGCGCCAGTCGGGTTCCAGCGTGATCAGTGGCGCGTGCGCAGTGTGCAGCGTGACGCTGCCGGTGCTCGTCGTCACCGTGCGCCCGTCCACCTGGCGCAGCAGATCGGGCACGTCGCGCGCGACCAGGTCGACCACGTGCTGCTTGAGCGCTTCGTCGTCGGACAGGCTCACCGCCTCGCGGACCGCGCGCTCGGCCCACCCGGCATTGCGCCCGCGCATCTGCGCGAGGCCGCGGATATAGGCGGCCGCGTCGTGAACCTGCTTGCGCAGTTCGGTCGATTGGGTGTCGAGTGGCAGTGCGCTTGCGGCGCCAGGGGCGGCAGCCGAGGACGCCGTCGTGTCGGAGTCAACGGCCGGAGCGGACGAAGCGCTCGATGCGTTGCCTGGCAACGTGCGCATATCCGGCAGGCCCGGCGTCGCGCCACTGTTGCCGCCACCACTACCTCCGGGCGGCTCGGCGCCGCCAATTCCCATCTGGATCGGCGTCGCGGCGCCCAGGTTCGTGCCCGGCGCCATCGCCGCGATATGGCTTGCATAGACGATGTAGGTGCCGGCGCTAGCGGCGCGCGCGCCGCTCGGCGCAATGAAGGTCGCGACCGGCACGGGCGAGCCGAGGATCGCCTTGATGATCTGCCGCATCGACGTGTCGAGCCCGCCAGGGGTGTCGAGTTGCAGCACCGCGAGTTGCGCGTGCTGGTTAGCCGCGCGTTGCAGGCTGCGCACGATGAAATCGGCGCTGCCCGGTCCGATCGCGCCGTTCACCGGAATCACGACCACGCTGTTCGCGGCCGCCGCCGCGCCGGCCGTGGCGCTCGCAGCGCTTATGGCGCTTGCAGCGCTCGCTGCCCGGGATGGCGTGACCGGTTCGCGCGCCGCGAAGCCGGATGCCAACAGCACGCCGAGCACGGCGATGCCGCGCATCAAAGGGCCCACGATCCCGCTGCGGATAAGCGGGCTGCGCGGACCGAACTGCCGGAGCGGAAGACGCGGAGTCGGGTTCATCGCTGACGGCCGCCGCGCGTGCCGGGTCAGGCCGGTACACGCGGGCCGATACCTCGATCAAGGCTGGCCGGTTGCCGCTTAAAGCTTAGTCCGATTCAGCGCGGTGCGTGAGGTCGAGCGCGGTGGTCCGCACGCGCCGCCTGGCCCCGGCAGGGCGATAGTCGGCCGGGCGCATGCCGGTCCATTTGCGGAACGCGCGATGCAACGCGCTCGGCTCTGCAAAGCCGACCATGTTCGCGATATCGGCGACGTGCGGTTCGCGCGCGGCCATTCGGCGACCAGAACTTTGAGCGCACAATAGCCAGGCCGTTGGTGCTTCATACAGCCCACTTTGGCGGCAACCTGGCCAAAATAACCGAGCGCGCCCGCGCCGATTGGAGACGATGATGAATGCAGCGAAAGCCTTTCTCGAAGCGCGCGATCTGCTGATGCGCCATCGCACCGATTATGACCGCGCCTATCGCGAGTTCGCGTGGCCGACGCTCGACGAGTTCAACTGGGCGCTCGACTACTTCGATGCGATCGCGCGCGACAACCACAACCTGGCGCTGTGGATCGTCGACGACCCGGCGAGCGACGGCCTGCGGCTGTCATACGCGCAGATGTCCGAGCGCTCGTCGCGGATGGCCAACTTCCTGCGCGGCGCGGGCGTCGGCCGCGGCGACCGGGTGCTGCTGATGCTGCCGAACCGCGTCGAACTATGGGACGTGATGCTCGCGGCGATGAAGCTCGGCGCGATCGTGCTGCCCGCCACCACACAGTTGTCCGCCGACGACGTGCGCGAACGGGTGCAGATCGGCGGCGCGAAGTTCGCGGTGGTCGATAGCGCGGAACTCGACAAATTCGATGCGCTCGACCTGCCGCTTACGCGCTTCTGCGCGGGCGCGCCGCGCGACGGCTGGATCGATCTCGCCGCCGCCCGCCATGCATCGCCGCAATTCACGCCCGACGGCGTCACTCGCGCAACCGATCCGCTACTGCTGTACTTCACGTCCGGCACGACGTCGAAGCCCAAGCTCGTCGAGCATACGCATCAAAGCTATCCGGTCGGGCATCTGTCGACGATGTACTGGATCGGGCTGCAACCGGGCGACATCCATTGGAACATCAGCTCGCCGGGCTGGGCCAAGCACGCGTGGAGCTGCTTCTACGCGCCGTGGAACGCGCAGGCCTGCGTGTTCGTGTATAACTTCGCGCGCTTCGCGCCGAAGGACACGCTGGCCGCGCTGGTGCGCTTCAACGTGACCACGCTGTGCGCGCCGCCGACGGTCTGGCGCATGCTCGTGCAGGAGCGTTTGACCGACTATCCGGTGAAGCTGCGGGAGATCGTCGGCGCGGGCGAGCCGCTGAATCCCGAGGTCATCGAACGGGTCAAGCATGCATGGGGCATCGTGATTCGCGACGGCTTCGGCCAGACCGAAACGACCTGCCAGATCGGCAATTCGCCGGGCCAGCCGGTCGTGCCCGGGTCGATGGGCCGCCCGCTGCCGGGCTACAAAGTCGAACTGCTCGATGCCGACGATCGTCTGGCCAGCGAAGGTGAAGTCGTGCTGCCGCTGGCCGAACGGCCGCTCGGTCTGATGACCGGCTATGCGAACAACCCGAATGCGACCGCACAGGCGATGCGCAACGGCTTCTATCGCACGTCGGACGTCGCGCTGCGGCGCGACGATGGTTACTACGTGTACGTCGGCCGCTCGGACGACGTGTTCAAATCGTCCGATTACCGGCTCAGTCCATTCGAACTCGAAAGCGTGCTGATCGAACACGAGGCGATCGGCGAAGCGGCGGTCGTGCCGAGCGCCGACCCGGTGCGGCTGTCGGTGCCCAAGGCATTCGTCACCGTGCGTCAGGGCTACCAGGCCGGGCCCGAGCTGGCGCGCGCGGTGTTTGCGTTCTCACGCGCAAAACTCGCGCCCTACAAGCGGATTCGCCGGTTGCAATTCAGCGAATTGCCGAAGACGATTTCCGGCAAGATCCGCCGCGTCGAATTGCGGCGCCGCGAAATGGAGCGCGCGGCCGAGCCCGCGCGTCTGCCCGATGAGTACTGGGAAGAAGATTTTCCAGACCTGCGGTGAGCGTCTTCATTGTTGGCGCCCATGCTCGTGATGCTGAGCGTCGACACGCTCGATCACGCGGTCGCGCTCGTCAACCGGTTTGGTGCGCGTTCCCATCGCGTGCTCACTGTCACGGCGATGGCCGAACACGCGAGCAGCAGAGCGGGCAGCAGGCGTCGCATGTGCCCCTGTCGATGGCGCGGCACGGCGCCGGGAACGGTCCGTGCTATGACTGTGAGGTTGCATAGGCGCGGATGGCCTCACGCGAGGCATTCCGCCCGATGACGCGGCGCGTCGCGTCGTTCATTTGCTGTCTCGTTGCAACGCCAGCAGGCAACTCCACAGCCAAGTTCACCAGGAAAGCGCCATGGACAGGAATCGGATAGAAGGCACCGCGAAGGAGCTGAAAGGCACCGTCAAGGAAGCGATCGGCAAGGTCACTCACAACCGCGCTAAACAGGCGGAAGGGGCGGCCGAAAAACTCGCCGGCAGGTTGCAGACCAGAGTCGGGGAGGCAGCCGATGCGATGCGCGACCGTGTGAAACGGTAAGTTTTTTGCGGCTGCCTGGCGCGCGCCACTTCGGGCGCGTCGCTTCTGACTCATCTCATTTCGGGCGCACGGTCCGATGCGTTGACACAGCACTGGTGTGACGCGGCGCGTGCCGGGCGTTGCGGGCCATTGCGGCGCCCCGCGGCCACGCCGTAAGCCCCCGTGTATCGTCCATCGCGTGCGGCGCTCTATACAGCCTGATGTCCGTAGCGCGTTCGGGTCATCGGCTCGCGTCGTTCATTCGAGGAAGAGGCATGCTGGGATTCGAAGTCGGCACGGCCAGGAAAGTCTGGACCGCATTCCTGCTCGCGCTGTTGTTCTTCATCATCTATGTCGCGTCGACCACGGTGCTCGTCGTCGTGTTCGCGGTGTTCTTCAGCTATCTGATCTACCCGATGGTGGAACTGGTCGAGCGTGTGCGGCCGCGCCGCGTGCCGCGCGTCGCATCGATCGGGCTGGTGTTCGTCGTCGTGGTCGCGGTGATCGCGGTGGTCGGCTCGCTATTCGGCGTGCAGTTGCAGGACCAGGCGACTCATCTGGTCAAGCAACTGCCCGCGCTGATGCGCACGGATGTGCCGAACCGTTTGCCGTTGCCGCATTTTCTGGAACCGCTGCGCGAACGGATCGCCGACTTCGTGAACAGCCAGATCGAGACCGGCTCCGACAACGCGATGCCGATGGCGCGCAGCGTCGGGCTCGGTGTCGTGCATGCGGCGAGCAACCTGATCTACCTGGTGCTGATTCCGATCCTGAGCTTTTTGCTGATCAAGGACGGCGAGCGCATGCGCGACGCATTTCTCGCGCTGCTGTCGAAGCGGCATCGCAGACTATGGAGCAATATCGTCGACGATGTGAACGTGCTGCTGTCGAAGTACGTGCGCGCGCTGCTGTTTCTGTCGCTCGCAACGCTGTTCAGCTACGGCATCGCGTTTTCGCTGCTCGGCGTGCCATACGCGTTTCTGCTCGCGGTCAGCGCGGGCCTGCTCGAATTCGTGCCATTCGCGGGGCCGCTTGCCGCGGTGGCGATCACGCTCCTGGTCGCGGCGTTCAGCGGTTTCCCGCACTGGGTGTGGCTGCTGGTCTTTATCGGCCTGTACCGGCTGTTCCAGGACTACGTGCTCAATCCGTATCTGATGAGCGAGGGCGTCGAGGTCAGTCCGTTTCTGGTGATCGTCGGTTTGCTCGCGGGCGATCAGCTGGGCGGCGTCGCGGGGATTTTTCTCGCGGTGCCGGCGATCGCGACGCTAAAGATCGTGATCGGACGGGCGCGCGTGTTTTATGCGTCGTCGCACACCGCGGGCGAAGCGGCGCGGCAGGCGCAGACCGGAGAGACGGACGAACGCGAATGACGGCGGAGCGAGGCGAGCGGATGCCGATGCTCGCGGTGACTCCCGCCGGATCGGACGCCTGACGTTACATACTTCGCGGCGGCGCCCACGATCACAACGACAGCTACTCCACGTCGAACTCTGGATTCGCTCGCGCGGCGATAACAGCAACGGTCCGGCGGTTCGATCCGCGCCCGCAAAACGTGAAACGCGACCTCCCGCCGCGCCGCCGCTTTGTATATGATCTTCGCGAACGGCCGTTTCTAAGCGCCGGCAAAACAGCTATCCGTCTGGAATCCCATGAGCGACACGACACAGCCACCGTTTTCCATTCTGTTCGTCGACGACGAGGAGATGTCGCGCAACCATTTCGCCCGCGCGATTCATGCGGATTACTGCGTGCACGTCGCGCAAAGCGCGGATGAGGCGATCGAGGTACTCGGCCGGCACGGCGCCGAGATCGCCGTGCTCGTCACCGACTACCGGATGCCGGGGCGGGACGGCGACGATCTGCTGCGCCAGGTCGCGCAAGAGTATCCGCAGATCGTGCGCATCCTCGTCACCGCGTATGCCGACAAGGATATGCTGCTGCAGACGGTCAATACCGGCGATGTGTTCCGCATACTCGAGAAGCCGTTGCGCACGGACAAGGTGCGCGAGGTGCTGCAACTCGCGATCGCGCGCTATGCCGAGCGCGAAACGCGTCAGCAGCGGCTTCTCGCGATGGACGAGACGCTGGCCTTCCTCGCGCACGAACTGAATACGCCGCTCGCGGCGATTTCGCTATTCGCGCGCTCGGTCGAGAACGACGTCGCCGAACAGTACGATCCGGGACGGCAAAAGGAAATCGGCGACGCGGCGCGTTCGATGCTCAACAATGCGCAGTACTGTCTGACGCTGATCTCGTCGTTCTGGGCGACCGTGCACAAGAGCGGTGGTCAGCAATCGGTTGCGGAGGCGGGCGCCCGCGAGGTCAAGGCGACGCGGCTGGTTGCGTCGCTGCTCGATACCTATCCGTTCGTCGGCGCGCAGCGAGACTGGATCCGGCTCGACGTGCGTGGCGATTTCGTCGTGCGCGCGATGCCCAATTGCGTCGCGCTCGTGCTGTCGTCGCTGTTATCCAATGCGTTGCGTGCACTCGGCGGGATGTCCGCGCCGTCGCTGTGGCTCGAGGTCACGGAGAGCCCCGAGCCGGAAATCCGGATTCGCGACAACGGCCCGGGCATCGCGCCGGAAGTCAAGGCGCGGCTACTGCAGGATCCGGTGACGACGCACGGGGGAGCGGGTGGTCACGGTATGGGCATGATCTTCTGCAACCGCATCATGCAGTCGTTCGGCGGCAGCCTCGGCATCGAATCGACGGTCGGCGAGGGGACGACGGTCACGATGGGCTTTCCCAATCTGAAAGGGCGGCTGTAGCGCGGCGGCTGCGGGCGGGCGCCGCCGAGGTGGCGGAAGCTGCCGAAGCGGCGCAAGCGGCCCAAGTGGCGGAACCGGCGCAAGCGGCGCGAGCGCTGCCTGCCGCTCTCAATCGCTCAGCGCGTCGCGATGATCGGGCCGTGCTTTGGGCGACGCGTAGTAGCGCTGTAGCGCTTCGGCCGAGCGGCTACTCAGCGTGCGGATCTGCGCGAGCCAGTCGGTTTCCAGCGGCCATTCGCCGGCGATGACGCGCGGATAGATCTGCCGCGCAAAGCGGTGCAGCGCCTTCGCGCCGATGTTGCCGCTGACGCCGAGCAGTGCGTGCAACGCGACGTGCGTCGCCTTGATATCGACGGCCGCCGTGCTGTTTGCGAGCCGTATCACCAGCGAGCGAATCTGCTCGATACCGTTGACGAACGATTCGTCGAGCAGATCGAGCGCGGCCAGTTCCTCGAGATGGTCCTCGTCGAGCAGGCTTTCATCAGCGATGGCCGCGAGTGGGCTGGCGGTTGGACTCCACGCCGCTGGCGTCGCGGCGATATCCGTTGGCGCGGCGCCCCTGGCCGCTTGCCGTACTGCTCTCGCGCCGTCCGCAACCGGCGTACCGCGCGTTCCGAACTGCCGCGCGAGGCACGCGTACAGCGAGCCCGCCTGCACTGGCTTGATCATCACCTCGTTCATTCCGGCGGCGACGCAGCGCTGTACCGATTCGGCGTCCGAGTGACTGGTGAGCGCGATCACCGGCACTGTTGCATACGCATCGGTGCGCGCGCGGATCAAGCGGGTCGTGTCGATACCGCTCATGCCGGGCATATTCATGTCCATCAGGATCGCATCGATAAAGCCGTGTTCCTGCAACCTGCTCAGCACGCGCTGGCCGTGCTCGGCTTCGATCACGGTGGCCCCGTAGCGCTCCAGATACGTTTTAGCGACGAGCCGGCTATAGGTGTCGTCGTCGGCGACGACGATCGTCTTGCCGGCAAAGCCATCCGGCCGTTCGCCCGAATGATGCCGCGCGCCGTTTTCGAACAGCGCCTGCAGCGCGGTGATGAGTTCCTGCGCGCTCGACGATTTGCTAATGATCTCGTCCATCCCGGCACGGCGCGCGCGCAGCCGCACCGCATTGCCGGGCTCGGCGGTGTACGCGGCGATCAGCACGTTGCGGTTCGGCGATTCGCGCTCGGAGCGGATGCGCTCGGCGGCCGCGTAGCCGTCCATCACCGGCATGCTGATGTCCATCAGCACGAGGTCATACGGGGACGCGAGTCCCAGGGTCTCGACCGCGACTTCGCCGCTTTCCGCCTCGCTGACGTAGGCGCCGGCCTTGGTCAGCACGCTGCGGGTGCGCGCGCGCAGCGTGTTGTCGTCGTCGACCACCAGAACCCGTTTGCCTTTGAATGCGGGCATCGCGCGCTCGAACAGTTGGCGTTCGTGGTCCACGACTTCGCTGCTCGACACCGGCGGAAAGCGCAGTGTGAACTCCGTGTACTTGCCGACTTCCGACTGGCACTCGATGCTGCCGCCGAACGCGCGCATCGCGCGCTGACAGTACGCGAGTCCGAGCCCTGTGCCGCTCGAATTGCCGGCGGTGCGAAATGGCTCGAACAGATGGGGGACGATGTCTGGCGCGATGCCCGCGCCGGTATCGCGCACGATCACCGTGCCGCGGTCGATCGTCAATGTGAGGGTCGCCTGCGAATGCCCGGCGATGTGGTACAGCGCATTCTTGATCAGGTTGAACAGCGTGAACAGATAGACCGTTTCGTCGATCTTGAAGATGAAGTCTTCCTTCACGACGAGGCTCACCTTCGCGCGTTCCTTGTCGTTGTCGAAGCCGTATTCCTCGAGGGCCTTGCGGGTGGTCGCCGCCGCATGCAGGTAGCCGAGGCTGTCGGAGCGGATCGACTTCGCGCTCACTTCGTCGAGCGTCATCGCGATGATGCGCAGGCCGCGCTCGATCGACAATTGGCCTTGGGCG
The DNA here is from genome assembly GCF_036488505.1 of Paraburkholderia sp. Taxonomy (GTDB): domain Bacteria; phylum Pseudomonadota; class Gammaproteobacteria; order Burkholderiales; family Burkholderiaceae; genus Paraburkholderia. Next base: position 43,384 of record NZ_DASXHN010000012.1, read on the forward strand.
AGATGGTTGTACAGCACGGACGCGGTGCCATCGGTCAAGGTCGGCGCTTCGCCGGGTTCGGTCACCGCGGGCAGCGCTTCTTCGACGCGGTCCAGCACGTGGCGCAACTGGCTCAACGGATTGCGCATTTCATGCGCGATGGATCCCGCGAGCGCCTGCAACGCACGATTCTTTTCAACGAAGATGCGCCCTTTGCTGATTGCATGACTGAACGCCATGCTGCACAGCACGACCACCGGCAGCAGCGCAATATTCGATTTGTCGTCAGCGCTGAGAATCACCGGCAGCGGCGAACTGACGACGCCCGCGAATCCGCCGGTAAGAACACCGATGCCGATACAGGCCATCAGCAGCAGCGGGTTGTCGATACACAGCGCCAGAATGAAGATCATCATCACCTCGGTCATCATCCACATCGTGGAGAAGCCGTTTCTGACGGTGAGAAACGTGCACACGAACGGCAGCACGTAGATCAGGCAGCAATGCCAGTAGATCAGCAGAAAAGGGTTGTAGCGCTTCGGCCAGCGCGCCTGGAACAGCAACGGTACGCACACGGCCGCCGCGCTCAACCGCAGTAGCAGGTTGTCGTAAGGCTGCGGAAGGATGTAGGTCCAGACGACGTAATAGACAGGGTGACACAGCAGGCCAAGTGCGCCTCCCCACCGGATCGCAAACCTGCTTCTTTCCAGCATGTCCCGCATACTTTCGCGCGGTCTCGCCATCTGGCCTCCGTTGTTATTACGATCCCATCAATTCATGCGTATTGAATTTCTGAGCGTCCAGTCCTTCGAGGCCGATCGATTCGCCGTTCTTGCCGTGGAACGGACCGACCGAAAAACCGTATTTCTTCAGGAGACCGTGAGTATAAGAGACCGACCACACCGGCGGGCTGCCGATGATGAAATCGGATGCGATACCCTCCTGCCAGGCCGAATAGCCTTCGGCGAAGCAGGTGTAGCAGTCGCGGGTGGACGGCAGCCGGAACGGGAAGGCCGTGTCGAGGCCGGCGGGGCCACGAGCGAAACATTCAATATATAGCGTATGGCCGCGCGATGCGAGTTCAGCCTCGACGCTTGCCGCACGCGGGTGGGAGTCGTCGATCCAGAACTGCGCGCGCTTCAGATCGGCCGCGGTGAGATAGGGCACGCTCGTGCTGCTCGCGAGAATCGCGCCGTCGAAATCGGGCAGCGGGGTGTCCGGACTGAACGTATGCACCGACACTTTCGACTTGCCGAGCAGGTCCGATGCGAGCAGTTCCTTCGCCTGTTCGATCAACAGGTTGATCTTGTCCGGCAGGTCGATCAGCACGAGTTCCTTCGGCGCATCCTTGTACAGCAGGTACTTGGATACGGTGGTGCCGAGCCGGCCGGCCGCGCCGAACAGCGCGAGCCTGGTGTTGCCGAATTCGAGGTCGAGCTGATCGCAGCAGTGCATCGCCCAGTCCTTGAGCATCGCCGCGGTGGCCGCGTGCCCGGTCGTGATGTGAGGCGGCTTGACCGGACGGGGCAGCGCGCCGTAGTTGCACGCATACGGCGTGGATGCGCCCATCGCGACCATGTTCAGCCCGGCCTTCCTCGCGAGTTGCAGCGCCGGAAAGAATTGCGTTTCGCGGAAACGCTTGATGCCGCGCGGGCTGCCGAGCCACATTTCGAGCGGCACCGGGCAGGCGATATTGGCGCCGATCACCTGGGATCCGGAATAGATCGGCGACGCGATGAATGGCTTGGTATTCCACAATTCTTCTTCAAACGATTCGCTCCGATGGCGAACGTTATGAAAAGAAAATGAAAGGGTTTCCCAGTCCGTCGCATGGAATAGAAAGCCGACTCCGCCCTGTCGGGCCGGCAAACTGTCGCGGATTTGTTCCGGGTGAATTTCGTGTTTGAGCGTCAGCGGGGCACTATTCCGATGCAGCCGAAGGCCCGTTTGCTCATTGGGGATCGTCGACACGTCTGCTTTAAGGAGAGCGGTTTTCATTGATTTTCCTTTTGGATTTGATTTGACGCTGGAAAGGTCAGCGCGCGGCATGGCCAGCCCGGATTGAGTGGCACCCTCCAACTCTAGAGAAATCCGCGGCGTTGTGCCCGTCTGTTCGTGCACAGAGAATTGACAAGCAAATTTAACGTTCTCGGTGCGCGGCAGTCGGGAATTAACTTTGAGCGAACTTCGGCGGCCAATCCGGAAGAAACCGGCGCTGCGTTCAGGCGCGCCGTGACGCGCGCATCGATGCGGGAAAGGCCGCCTGAGTGGATCGGTTGGCAGATCCAGCGGCCTTTCTTTTGCGCGCGTCGATAAGGCCTGCTATCGCGTGATGCTGTAGCCGATTCGGGCAATCCAGCGGTGCTGGTTGTAATCCAGAATGTCCTCGCCATAGCCGGTGAAGAACCCGAGCCACAAGAAGCCGCCCCAGCGGCTGTTGATCAGCTTCGCCAACGGATACGTGAACTGGGTATCGACACTGCCTTTGCCGCCTTTCATTCCTTTGCGCAGCGTTGTGGCCAACTGCCAGCTATCGGTGCTGCCGTAGATGAGCCGAAGATCCATATACCCGCGATAGTCGGCGATGTCGTGGTTCTCACCGGCAATGTGCGCATAGTAGTACACCTTCGGCTCGACGGTGAGATGGTTGCCGTTCAAGTCGCCGAAATCCCAGATCGGTTTGACGAAGAAGATGTCGATACCGCGCGATTCGGGACCGTCACGCCCATTCGATTCGTGTTCGTAGCCGGCCATCAAACCCATCTTGCTCCACCACTTGCTCTTCCAGCCGGTGTCCTGCAGGTAGTAGAACAGTGCCGGCATATAGCTCGTATCGCGAAATGGCGCCGAGTACTCGCCGAGATCCCATAGCGAGGTTTGCGTGTAGGCGAAATACATGTTGTCCGCGAAGCCCCGCGAGCGCGGGTCGTCCGGCGTGACAAGACGGAACTTGAAGCTCAGCTGGAATTTCGCGAGGTTTTCGCCATTCGAGCCATCGGCGAAGTACATCGGCTCGTAGGCGGAGAAGCGGCTCAGGAAGCTGTTGAGTTCCGGCACCCGCGCATTGGGGCGCGACGGCGGCGGCGACGATGCGATCAGGTTCGTCGACGACGGTTCCACCGCGCTGGTGGTTGCGCCAGGCAGGTCCGCCGGCTTGCCGCCGGTGGCGGCGACCGCCGTGTCCTTGCCCGAGTGCGGCGGGCGCGTCAGCAGCACGAACGACGGCGAAACGTCGAGTGCCGGCACGTCGATTTTCATCGCGCCGCGCGCCCATTCGGGCCACGTGCCGAAATAGCGGACCGCCTTCAGTTCGCCCGCGGCGAGCTTCAGATGATCCGGCGCGCCGCTTTCGCGCATCAGCGCCAACGGCTTCGGTATCACGTCCGCGTTGCTGATGGCGACGTTTAACTGCGGCGGAACGTTCACTTCGGTGCCGCCGGGTTCATCGCCGGAATAGACGATCGTCACTTCGAGCGGACTGCTCGCGACTGCTTCGCGCGGCGGACGCAATACCGAGACGCCGGCCACGCTACCGGTCGAATAGCTGGCGCCGAGGACTAGCAGGCTCATGCATAGCGAGAGCCTGGCAGGCAGCCTGGCGAACTGATTGGCAGATGAGTGAGCGAATGAGTCGG
>NZ_DASXHN010000255.1:0-14911 GCF_036488505.1 Paraburkholderia sp.
CGGCGGTCTTGCCGAAGGCGCGCCCGCCGTGCTGATGCCGGCCATCGCGATCGCGACGCTGACCGTCGGCGTCAATCTGCTGATCGACAGCCTGCGCCGCCACAGCGGCCGCGCGCATGGAGGCGCGAAATGAACATGATCGAAGTGGCGGGACTGCGCGTCGTGGCCGGCGCGGCGCCCGACCCCGTGGTCGAGATCGTCAAAGGTGTCGACTTCACGGTGAAGCCAGGAGAAGTGCTCGCATTGATTGGCGAGTCGGGCTCCGGCAAGACCACCATCGCGCTCGCGCTTCTCGGTTATGCGCGTGACGGCTGCACGATCGCGGGCGGCAGCGTGAAAATCGGCGGCACCGATGTGCTCGCGCTCGACGAACGGGGCCGCCGCGCGCTGCGCGCACGCACCGTCGCCTACGTCGCGCAAAGCGCATCGGCGGGCTTCAACCCGGCGCGTACGATCATCGATCAGGTGACCGAACCCGCGCTGTTGCACAAGCTGATGTCGCCGGCGGCGGCGCGCGAAAAAGCGGTGAGCCTGTTTCGCGCGCTCGCGCTGCCGTCGCCCGAGACGATCGGCGCGCGCTATCCGCACCAGGTGTCCGGCGGCCAATTGCAACGGTTGATGGCGGCAATGGCGCTGATCACCGACCCTGCCGTGGTCGTGTTCGACGAGCCCACCACCGCGCTCGACGTGACCACGCAGATCGAAGTGCTCGGCGCGTTCCGCAAGGTGGTGCGCGAGCTGGGCACGACCGCTGTCTACGTGTCCCACGATCTCGCGGTCGTCGCGCAGATGGCCGATCGCATCGTCGTTCTGAACAACGGCGCGGTGCGCGAGAACGGCACGACGCAACAGGTGCTCGACGCACCCGTGGACGACTACACGCGCGCGCTGCTGGCGGCGCGCCGCCACCCCGATCCCGGGCCGCCGGTCGCGGCGCCGGCCGCCGAGGTGCCGGTGCTCGAAGTGCGCAACCTGATCGCGGGCTATGGCCGGGTCGATGCGAACGGCGTGCCCGCCGCGCGCGTGCTCGAAGACGTGAGCCTGCGCATTGCGCGCGGCAGCGCACTGGGCGTGATCGGCGAATCGGGTTCGGGCAAGACGACGCTCGCGCGCGTGATAGCTGGCCTCGTCGAACGCGCGCGCGGCGAGGTGTTGCTCGACGGCGTACCGCTGCCCGCCGCGCTGTCGGCGCGCACGCGCGACCAGTACCGCCGTATCCAGATCGTGTTCCAGAACGCCGACACCGCGCTCAACCCAAGCCATACGATCGCCGACATCCTCGCGCGGCCGATGTGCTTCTATCAGGGCCTGCGCGGCGCGGCCGCGCAAAAGCGCATGCTCGAACTGCTGGATCTGGTGAAGCTGCCTGCTTCGATTGCGAAGCGCCAGCCGGCCGGACTCTCGGGCGGGCAAAAGCAGCGCGTGAACCTGGCGCGCGCGCTGGCGGCTGAGCCGTCGCTGATTCTCTGCGACGAAGTGACGTCCGCGCTCGATACCGTCGTGGGCGCGGCGATTCTCGATCTGCTCGCCGAGCTGCGGCGCGAACTCGGGGTCTCATACATGTTCATCAGCCACGATATTTCGACGGTGCGCGCGATCTGCGACGACGTCGTCGTGCTGTACGGCGGACAGTGCGTCGAAGCGGGCCAGCGCGACGTGCTCGAAGCGCCGCCTTATCACCCGTACACGGGCCTGCTGGTCGATTCGGTGCCGGCTTTGCAGCCGGGCTGGCTCGACGCGCGGCGCGCGCTGGCGGGCGCGGCGTTGCCGCCGCTGGGCGCGTCGGCCGACGTGCGCGAACTATGCGCGTTCCGCGCGCGCTGCCCGGTGCGCATCGACGGCGCGTGCAACGCGTCGCCGCCCGCGCTCAGGCGCCTGCCTGGCGGCGCGCAGATTCTTTGTCACCATTCGACCGCGGAGCTCGAACGCTTGCAGACGGCCCAGGCCGCCCAGCTGGCGGCAGCCGCGAACGGGGCTGTCACATGAAGGCGCGCTTCGTCAGAGTCGCGGAGGCGGGACGCCCGACCTTCGACATCGAGATCGACGGCCGCGTGACGCAGGCCGCCGAGGGCGACACGCTGATGGTCTCGCTGCTCGCCGCGCAGGACGCGCTGCGCGACTGCGAATTCGACGCCGGGCGGCGCGCCGGCTTCTGCCTGATGGGCGCCTGCCAGGACTGCTGGGTGTGGACCGCGCAGGGCGAGCGGCTGCGCGCCTGCACGACGCTGGCGGCGCCTGGTATGTCGATCATCACGCGCGACGCGCTGACCGGAGGTGGGCTATGGCCTCGCACGCGGAACTGAAGGTGGTCGTCATCGGCGCGGGGCCCGCGGGCGTGCGCGCGGCCCAGGCGCTGGTCGCCGCGGGCCTGCGGCCGGTCGTCGTCGACGAAGGCCGGCGCGACGGCGGGCAGATCTATCGGCGTCAGCCCGAAGGCTTCACGCGCAGCTACGAAACGCTCTATGGCACCGAGGCCGCGCGCGCGGCGGCGCTGCACCGCGATTTCGACGCGCTGCGCGCACAGATCGACTACCTGCCGGACACGCTGGTCTGGAACGTCACGCCGAACACCGTGCATCTGGCGAGCGGCGCACGCTACCGGGAACTCGGGTTCGACGCGCTGATCGTCTGCAGCGGCGCGACCGACCGGCTGATGCCGGTGCCGGGCTGGCAGCTGGCGGGCGCCTACAGCCTGGGCGGCGCGCAGGTCGCGCTGAAGTCACAGGGCTGCGCGATCGGCGCACGCAGCGTAATGATGGGCACCGGCCCGCTTCTGTATCTGGTCGCCGCGCAGTACGTGAAAGCGGGCGCGACGGTCAGCGCCGTGCTCGATACGTCGAGCTTCGGCCAGCGCGTGCGCGCGTTGCCCGATCTGCTGCACATGCCCGCGACGTTGCGCAAGGGCCTCGCGCTGCTGCGCGTGCTGCGCCGCGCGGGCGTGCCGGTGCATCGCGGCGTGACGCCAGTCGCTATCGAAGGCACGCCCGAGCATGGCGTGACGGCCGTGCGCGCGAAGCTCGCCGACGGCAGCGAACGGCGCGTGGTGTGCGATGCAGTAGCGCTCGGCTATCACCTGCGCTCCGAAACGCAGATCGCCGATCTCGCCGGCTGCGCGTTTCAGTTCGATTCGGCCGCGCGCCAATGGCTGCCCGAAGTGGATCAGGACGGCCGCAGCAGTGTGGCGGGCGTCTATCTGGCAGGCGATGGCGCCCGCGTGCGTGGCGCGGATGCGGCCGAGCGCGCGGGGCGCCTCGCCGCGCTGGCGGCGCTGCGAGATCTGCGCGCCACAGCGGGTACGACCGCGAACGCGCACGCCGAGACCGCGCGCCTGCGCGGCGAACTGGCACGCTATACGCGTTTCGCCCGCGGCTTGCGCAACGCGTTTCCGTGGCCCGCGCAATTCGCGGCGGCGCTGCCGGATCACACCGTCGTGTGCCGCTGCGAAGCCATTACGGCGGGCGAGCTGCGGCGCGTGGTGCGCGAGACGGGCGCCACCGAGGCCAACCGTGCGAAGGCGTTTTCACGCGTCGGCATGGGCCGCTGCCAGGGCCGCTTCTGTGCACATGCGGGTGCCGAGGTGATTGCCGCCGAGGCACGCGTACCGCTCGAACAGGTGGGCCGGCTACGCGGGCAGGCGCCGGTGAAGCCGCTGACGATGGGGCTGAGCGCAAGCACGGCCGATCGCGGCGAAACGCAGGGCTGCGCGGCACCCGCGGGATCCGCCGCTCCCCCACAGCATCCGCAGCACGGCGCGTGCAGCGCGAAGGAGTACAGCGAATGACGCAGCGCGCGGATGTGATCGTGATTGGCGGCGGCATCGTCGGGACCTCGACGGCGCTTTTCCTGCGCCGCCGCAAACGCTCGGTGATCCTGCTCGAACGCGGGTTGACGGGGCAGCAGGCGAGCGGTGTGAACTTCGGCGGCGTGCGTCGCCAGGGCCGCGCGTTCTCGCAGCTCGCCATGTCCAATCGCGCGCTCGACACCTGGTATCGCGCGAAGTCGCTGCTCGGCGAAGACGTCGAGTTTCTGCCTTCGGGTCATACGCGCGTGTGCTATCACGCGCACGACGCCGAGTACTTTCATCGCTACGCCGAGCAGGCGCGCGACTACGGGCTCGATCTCGAAGTCCTGGAGGGCGAAGCGATGTTCCGGCGCTTTCCGTTCCTCGGCCGCGACGTGCTCGCCGCTTCGATTTCGCCGCGCGACGGTCACGCCAATCCGCGTCTCGCCGCGCCGGCCTTCGGGCGCGCGGCCGCGCGGCTTGGCGCGACGCTGGTCGAGAACACCGAGATCGTACGCGTGGAGAAGGAGGCGGACGGCTTTCGCGTGGAGAGCGCGAGCGGCGCTGTGTGGCGCGCGGAGCAACTGCTCATCTGCGCGGGCGCGTGGGCAGGCGCATTGTCCGCGCAGTTCGGCGAGCCGGTGCCGCTCATCGCGCGTGGTCCGCAGATGGCCGTGACCGAGCCCGTGCCGTACCGCTTCATTGATTCGATGGGGGTGTATACGTCGGTCAAGGCAGAAAGCGTGTATTTCCGGCAGATTCCGCGCGGCAACATCGTGCTGGGCGGCGGCCCCCCCGGACCCGCCGATGCGCTCACGCGCCGCGCCAGCGTGCTGCCGGGCAATACAGTGCAGCAGATCGCGCAGTTTCGCCGGCTGGTGCCGGCGCTTGCGCCGCTGCACGTGATCCGCGTGTGGAGCGGGGTGGAAAGCTATCTGCCGGATTCGGAGCCGGTGCTCGGCCCGAGTTCGACGACGCAGGGGCTCTTCTATGCGTTCGGCTTCAGTGGGTCGGGTTTCCAGATCGGGCCGGGCGTGGGCGAAACGCTCGCGGAACTGCTCGCCACCGGCTCCACCGATATCCCGCTCGATTCGTTTTCGATCGCGCGTTTCAGCCGCACGGCGCTCGACGGGGATGAGGCTCCGGTGAGCGCGTCGGCGGCGAGCGAGGCTTGATCATGGATAGCGTGAAAGCACCGGTCACCACCCTCGGTACGCTTCGCGATGCGCTCGCCTATATCGAAGCGAATTTCGACAAGTCCGTGAGCCTCGCCGAACTGGCCGACGTGTCGGCGTTGAGCGTGTCGCGATTCGCCGCGGTGTTTCGTCAACAGGTCGGCCGCTCGCCGTACAAGTACCTGTGCGAAGTGCGGGTGCGGCGCGCGCAGCTATTGCTGCTTGCGGGCGTGCCGGGCGCGGTGGTCGCGACCGAGGTCGGTTTCTTCGACCAGAGTCATCTGGCGCGTCATTTCAAGCGCTTGTGCGGCGTGACGCCTAGCGCCTTCCTGCAACAGGCGAGGGCGCTCGAAGCAGCCTGAGCGCCCTGCCTGCGGTGCCGCCGCCATGTCGCGTCACAGAATGACGTAGACCTTGCGCATCGTTTCGTCGACTTCCCACGTGCCTTCCGTGTTCGCCGCAAAAAAGAGCGTATCGCCGCCGCGGAAGTGCACGGTCGCCTCGCCGTCGGGCGTAAAACGTCCGCTGCCGCTCAGGATGTGCATGACCTCGGCCTGCTTCACCCCGCGACGGTAAATGCCGCTCGTGCATTCGAACAGCCCGGTATCGATCGACTCGGTGCCGGGAATCACCTTTTGCACGCCGGACACGCGAATCGCCGGTGTGCCGGCTGTATCCGGCGCACCGGCCGTGCCCCAGTCTTCGAGCGCCTGCACGTCGATGCTTTGCGTGATCTGCTGGACTTTCATTTTTCGTTAGCCTGATTGGAACGGAAAAGCTTTGGAGAACGCCGGAGACGACGTTTCGATCGCACAGGTGTTCATGCAAGCCCGCCCTGACACAGGTATTTGATCGACAGGTAATCGTCGAGTCCGTACTTCGAGCCCTCGCGGCCGTAACCCGATTCCTTCACACCGCCGAACGGCGCCGCCTCGCTGGCGAGCGCGCCTTCGTTGATGCCGACGATGCCTGCTTCGAGCAGCCGCGCAACGCGATCGATGCGGCGCACGTTGTCGCTGTAGAAATACGCGGCGAGGCCATAGGGTGTGTCGTTGGCGGCCTGGATCGCTTCGTCTTCGCGCTCGAAGCGGAACAGCGGCACAACAGGCCCGAAGGTTTCTTCGCAGCTCAATTGCATTTCGGTCGTCGCGTCCGCGAGCACCGTGGGCGCGTACCAGTTCGCACCGAGTTCGGCGAGCCGCTGGCCGCCGGTCAACACGCGTGCGCCGCGGCTGACGGCGTCATCGACGTGGCGCGCGATCTTGTCGACCGCGCGCGCGTTGATCATCGGGCCGATCTGCGCGGCGGGATCGGTCGCGGGCGCGACCTTCAGCGCGGCCACGCGCGTCGCGAGCTTGTCGGCGAAGCGCTCGAACACGCCCGTTTGCACGTACACGCGATTCGGGCATACGCAGGTTTGTCCGCCGTTGCGGAACTTCGCGGCCATCAGGCCTTCGACCGCGGCGTCGAGATCGGCATCGTCGAACACGATGAACGGCGCGTTGCCGCCCAGTTCGAGCGAAAGCTTTTTCAACGTGGCCGCCGATTCTTTCGCGAGGTGCTTGCCCACGGGCGTCGAACCGGTGAAGGTGATCTTGCGCACGCGGCTGTCCGCGAGCCAGTCGGCGGCCGCCGACACGCCGCGCTCGCGCGACGCGCAGATCAAGTTGAGCACGCCGGGCGGCACGCCGGCCTCGTGCGCGAGCATCACCAGTGCGAGCGCGGTGAGCGGGGTGTCCTCGGCCGGCTTGCCGACCACCGTGCAGCCGGCCGCGAGTGCGGGCGCGATCTTGCGCGCGATCATCGCGAGCGGGAAGTTCCACGGGGTGATCGCGGCGACCACGCCAACGGGCTCCTTCAACGCGCTCATGCGCTTGCCGCGCTGCTGTTGCGGAATGATGTCGCCGTAAATGCGCGTCGCCTCATCGGCGAACCATGCGACGTAGGACGCGCCATACATGACCTCGCCGCGCCCTTCATGCAGCGGCTTGCCCTGTTCGAGCGAGATCAGCTGGCCGAGCTCGTCCGCGCTCGCGACGATCAGCGCATGCCAGCGGCGCAGCACCGCGGCACGTTGCGCGGGGAGCGTATCGCGCCAGCCGGGGAACGCGCGGGCGGCGGCGTCGGTCGCGGCGCGCGCGTCGCGCGCATCGCTGTCCGCGACTTCGGTGATCGTTTTGCCGGTGGCGGGATCGGTCACGGCAAAGCGCGCGCCGGATGCCGCCGCGACCCATTGCCCGTCAATGAAGTTATCGCTGTGGATCAGCGCGTTCAACGGATATCGCGTGCTCATGTGTCGAGTCCTTTCCGCCGATGCGGAAGACAATAGTGGTTCGATGCCGGGAAGAGAGCGCGCGCGGCAAGCACGCTGAAGCCATCAGGAGTCAGCGTGACGTGCGCGCGGGAAAACAGATGCACGACACCCCAGCGCGACGCGTTTGCGTCACGCGCGTTGCCCGTGTTCAGGAATGAAGGTTTTGCGAGAACAGCGTTTCGAGCGGATAGTGCGTCTTGACGAAGGCCGTCTTGATGATGACGTAGCTGAAGTATTTCTCGATGCCGATATCTCGTTCGAGCAGACCTTCGACGATGCTTTGATAGTGGCTCACGCTGCGCGCGACGAACTTCAGAAGATAGTCGTAGCCGCCGCTCGCGAGATGGCACTCGACCACCTCGTCCACCTCGCGTATCGCCTTCTCGAACTTGATGAAGTCTTCGCGGCGATGATCGGCCAGCGTGACCTCGGTGAACACCATCTGCACGTCGCCAAGCTTTTCGAGCTGGATCTGCGCGCCGTAGCCGGCGATGAAGCCCGCCTTCTCCAGACGTTTCACGCGGATCAGGCACGGGCTCGGCGACAACCCCACTGCGTCGGCCAGTTCGACATTCGTAATGCGCCCGCGCTTTTGCAGTTGCGACAGGATGCGCAGATCGATACGGTCCAGTTTGCAGTCGTGGCTCATCGTGATGGGGGCGGCCCTGCATGTCGAAAGATCGAGTGATGTTATCACGCGGCGACACGGGCACTGACCCCATTGTTTGCCTTCAATGCCGCGCGCACTTCGGGCTGCGCAAGCACGTCGTCGAGCGTTTTTTCGAGGCGTTCGAACAGCAGATCGAACTCGCCGTCGGTGTACGAGAGCGCGGGCGCGAAGCCAAGAATGCCGTCGCCGAATGCGCGAAATATCAGTCCGTTGCCATATGCGGCGGCCGCGATGCGATCGGGCAGACCGAGCGTCGCGTCGAAGCGCTGCTTGTTGTTCTTGTCGGCCACCAGTTCGAGCGCACCGAGCAGGCCGCGATGACGCGAGTCGCCCACCAGCGGATGCGCGCGCAGCGCATCGAGGCCCTGCGCGAAGCGCGGCGCGCGCGCGACGCCATTCGCGAGCAAGCCGCCCTCGTGATAAAGGCGCATCACTTCGAGGCCGACGGCGGCGCTCACCGGGTGCGCCGAATACGTGTGGCCGTGGCCGATCACCGCGGCGGCGTCGCCGTCGGCAATGCCCTGATAGACGGCATCGGACATCAGCACGGCGCCCATCGGCGCGTAGCCCGCCGTGAGCCCCTTGGCCACGGTCATCAGATCCGGCTCGACCTGTTCGGCCTGGCAGGCGAACAGCGGTCCCGTGCGACCGAAGCCCGTGATCACCTCGTCGGCGACGAACAGGATGTCGAGTGTGCGGCAGGCTTCGCGCATCGCTTTGAGCCAGCCGGCCGGCGGCACGATCACGCCGCCCGAACCTTGGATCGGCTCACAGAAAAAAGCCGCGACGTGCTGCGCACCGAGCGCCGCCACCTTCGCTTCGAGCGCGGTGACCGACGCCGCGATCAACGCCGCGTCGTCCGCATGCTCGCTGCGGTATGCATACGGCGACGGGATGTAATGCTGGGTGGCGAGCGGCAAATCGAAGTTGCGGTGAAACGCGGGCAACGCGGTGAGCCCGGCGCCGAGCGCCGACGAACCGTGATAGCCGCGCTCCTGTGCAATGACGTGCTTCTTGGCCGGGCGTCCCGTTGCGTTGTAGTAATGCGTGATGAAGCGCAGTGCGGAGTCGACCGCGTCCGAGCCACCCAGCGTGAAGTACACATGTTGCAGCGAAGCGGGCGAACGCTCGACCAGTTGCGCGGCCAGTTCGATTGCCGGCTCGGAACCGAAATGGAAGTAGCCGGTTGCATAGGGCAGCCGGGCCATCTGGAGCGCGGCGGCTTCGACGATGCTTTGCTGGCCGTAGCCGGTATTCACGCACCACAGCCCCGAAAACGCGTCGAGCAGTTCGTTGCCGTTGGCGTCGCGCAGAAACACACCGTGGGCGGATTCGAGCACGGTGGCGCCGCGCGCTTCGTGCGCGCGATAGCTGACGACGGGGTGGATCAGATGTTTGCGATCGGCTTCGATAAGCGAGAGGTTCTGCATGGTTCGGTTCCCGGCTGAAAGTCTGAGGAGTGAGCGATTGACCGTTCCATGCTACCGGGATGCGGGCTGTGCCTGCTTCGCCAAATGACCGGTGAAATAGCGCGTTTGTAGTGTTTCGAGCGGCGGGCGCAGCATATTCTGCTGACCCCGCCATCGGTCAGTAGCCACGCGCCCGGTCGACCAGGCCGAGCATCGGCAAGCCGTCGCGGTGACGGCGGATATTGTCGAGCACGACTTCGACGGCGGTCTCGGGCCGCGTCGCGCTCGCGATGTGCGGCGTGAGCCGAATGCGCGGGTCGGTCCAGAATGGGTGCGCGGGCGGCAGCGGCTCCGGGTCGGCGACATCGAGGATCGCATTGCGCAGATGACCGCTGTCGAGCGCGTCGAGGAGCGCCTGCTGATCGAGTTGCGGCCCGCGCCCGACATTGATGAACGATGCTCCGCTTGGGAGCTTCGCGAACAGCGCTGCGTCGAGCAGACCGCGCGTCGCGTCGGTGAGCGGCAGCAGGCAGATCAGGATATCGCTTCGCGCGAGGAATGCATCCAGTGCCGCGGCGCCCGCATAGCACTCGGCACCGGGCAGCGCGCGCGGCGAGCGGCTCCAGCCCGCGCATGCAAAGCCGAACAGACGCAGGCGTTCGAGCACCGCGCTGCCGAGCATGCCGAGACCCAGCACGCCGACGCGGCGCGATGCGGCAGCGCGCACCGGCAACGCACGCCATACCCGCTGCTGCTGTTGCAACGCATAGTCGAACAGATCGCGGTGAATGGCGAGCACCGCCTCGGTCACGTATTCGACCATCCCCTCGACGATGCCGGGCTCGATCATCCGCACGACCGCGACGTGCTGCGGCACGCCGGACAAATCGAACTGGTCGATGCCCGCGCCGACCGAGAAGATCACTTCGAGATTGGGCAGCGCGTGCGCGGGATCTTCGGGCGGCTGCCAGGCCGCGAGATAGCGCACCGCTGTCGGGTCGCCGGTATCGGGCCAAAGCCGGAACCCGATCTCGGGTGCCTTGTCCGCGAAAGCGCGCGCCCATTGCTTGCCGCGCTCGGGGTCGGCCTTGTAGAGAAGCGTCATCACGAAGGTCTCGAGCTCAGCCGAGCGCCTGATTGACGATGGCGAACTGCAGCACGTCCGGGTCGTGCTCGGGTTCGCCGTTGCGCGACATCTTCGGGATCGTGTCGACACGCGCGAGGCCGATCGCTTCGAGCCACGGGCCGAGACCGTGCTCGGCCGGCGTATCGATGCGCGTGAACGCATCCGGATTGGCAGCAAGCCGGTTGGAGATCAGCGCTTGCGCGCGCTGCATCTGCAATCCGTCGTGAGCGGCGACGGCCACCGGGCCGATCACGTGGCCGCGGCCGAAAGGACGCAACAGCGCGAAGCCGAGCACGGTGTCGCCGCGCACCAGCGCGACGCCATCGGCCACGTCGAGCAGCGGCGGCATGAGTGCAGTGCGGTCGAGCCCGCTCGCGCGCGACGCGAGTTCGATCACGCGTGGTGTATCGCCGGGTTCCAGCGCACGCAGCCGCTCGCCCGGCGGCGGCTCGACGATCGGCGCGCGCGCGCTGTCGCCCTGATACTGGTGCAACAGACCGATCTTGCGGAATCCGAGCTTTTCGTAGAGCGGCTGACCCGCCTCGGTAGCGTGGAGCACGGTCATGCGAGGGCCGAGCGCTTCGAGCAGACGCTCCATCAGCATCCGGCCGATTCCGCGTCCTTGCTGATCGGCGGCGACGATAACGAGCCCGAGCGTGGCGCCGCGTTCACCCCATGGCCAGCACAGCGCCGTACCGACCACGGTCCGACCTTCACGCACCACGAAACCGTGCCCCGCCGCGGCGGCGAAACGCCAGTCGTCGTCGCGATGCGGCCAACGGATTTGCAGCGAAAGCGCGTGGGCGCCCTCGATGTCGGATTCGGAAAAAGGCTCGCAGACGAGATTGGAGGACACAGGCTGGCCGGACACGGGAGGGCTCCTCGAGCGAAGTTCGATACGCAACTTTGACAGGGCTCGTGCGGTGAGAATAGGACGATCCTGCTGTGTGGCTCGGGCCCGTCGCCCGCGCACGGCTATGCCGATGCGGCCAGGCCATCGGTCTTTCCTTTGCTCTTGCGCCAGCCGGCAGGCGGCATCCCGAATTCGCGCCTGAAAGCGCGGCTAAACGCGGCTTCCGATTCATAGCCGATCTGTTCCGCCACAGCGTTGAGCGGCTTGCTACCGATTAAAAGTTCGTGCGCTGCGATCTGCATGCGCCATCTCGCGAGATATTGCATCGGCGGCTGCCCTAGCAGATCCGTGAAGCGTTGTGCCAGCGTGGAACGCGACAGGCCGACTTTGCGTGCAAGCTCATCGACAGTCCACGGATGCGCCGCTTGCGCATGAAGCAACGAAAGCGCGCGTCCAACGTAGCGATCACGCACGCCGGCAAGCCACCCGGTTTGGTTCTCAGGTAACGCTTCAATACAGTTACGGATCGCTTCGACAAAGAGCAGTTCCGATAGCCGCGCAAGCACGATCGTGCCGCCCGCGCGCGATTCGGCCGCTTCGGCGGCCGCAAGTTTGAGCGATGGCTCGAGCCAGGCCGCACGCGGATCGTGACGCATATCGATCTTGAAGAGTCGCGGCAGCGATGAGAGCAGCGGATTGCTCAGCGTATCGTCGCAGGCCAGAAAGCCGCACACGATGCGCGTCACGCCGCCCCCGCCACCATGCGACAGCGTCATGACTTCACCAGGCGCCGCCGCCATTTGCGCGGCCAGTAGCGACTCTGACGGCACGGGGGCAAGATCGACCGCGCTGCCGAGGGTGTGGGTTTCGCCTTGAGGCACGACGAGCAGTTCGCCGGCATGGACATGAATAGCGGAACCGGAATCGTCGGCTAGCTTCGCCCAGCAACTTCCCTCGACGATCAGATGGTAAGAAACGACACGCTCGGAAGGCGGCAAATAAGCGCTGCAGAGCGCGGCATCGGTGCGGCCGATCAGACTCCACGGCGCGGTAAATGTCGCGTTCAGAAACACGGCGCCGCTCAGACGAACCGCGCGCAGAACATCAGAGACTGCATCCATGGATAACTCGCGTGAAATGCGATTTCCCGGGCGAGAAGGCTGACCGTCGATCACCCGTCACGATGACCAAGGGCTACATGTTATACCCGCAATTTCGCTGGATGACGGTCTCCTTACTGATGTTTTCACGCTGTTTAATGAAGCGTTTTGCGTGCCTGTTATGACGCTTGCGATGCAAACGCACGATCAGCCGATCGCAGGTTCGATCGGAGCACTGGGCAATCTTTCCGGACGCGCGGCAATGAACGCGCGGCGTATCGCGGAGATGCGGACGATCGGTCAAAAAAGATCGACGCGCGAGCAGGACGGCAACGGCTTCCGCGGGCAGAGTTCATCACAGCGGAGGGACACTACGGACCAGCGTGATCCGTATTTCGCAAGCCGGCCTTCCTCGGACTCTGCACACCCGGCGCGTCGCCCCAGTTGAGCGAATCGGTTCACATACAGTGACTCACCGCTTCGCGAATGCATAGCGTGAGATACCGATGAAACGCCTGATAAGCCGTGCGATGTACCACCCGATCATTGCGTTATCCATTTTCTATCTGGCCGACGTTATGCATCACGTCGACTACAGCGTCTCTGGCGCGCTGCTGGTTCTGGCGGCTAAGACCGTCTCGTGGGTTTGGAGTGTGATTAACAAGGGGTAAGGCGGGGATGCGAAGTGGTCAGTCGTATCGTCCGCGGAGGTGATACGACCTGGTTCTGGCTCGGCACGGGTCGCGCTCGATTGGAACGGCCCCCGATAAAGCTGTTCGTTGGAGATGGCGGCGCGCATGTGTCGTTGACGGTCCATGCGACCGTACGAAACGCGGTCTACGCGCGAATCGGAAGGTCGCGAGCCACGGCACACGGAAGCGTGCGTTGCGCTTCGAGTTCACTGATGCATTGAGCGGCCACGCGGCTTGCGCTCGGCGTGAAAGCACGCGCGGTCAGCGCGGAGGGGCTGCGTTGAATACGTTCCTCTATCTTAGCGTATTTATCTTGGGCAGGCTAAATTTAGTCCAATTCCGATAGACGGCGAAGTTTGTGCTTTCGATACTTGCGTTTGTCTCCTAACGCGACGCACGCATGCTCAAACCATCACAGCACCGCACATTAGGTATTTCCGGCGACGCGCTGCCCATGTGGGGCACTGAGCCCGTACTGGCTCCAGTGCGTCTGCGCGGCACTGAAACGCTCGGCCGGCTTTATCGGTATGCGCTCGACGTTGTGACGGTCGAGAGCCCGACATTGCCGGCGTGGCGCGCGCGGGAACTCGTCGTGGCCGATCGTCTTGTCGGCCAGGTCATTGATATCTCGATCGATTTCTCGGACAACGGGTTGTTCGGCAGCGAGTTGCTGGAAGTCAGCGATGCAGTCGATGCAGGCGTGGGCCGCCGTACGATTTCCGGCCTTATAACGGACGTCACGTTCACAGGCACCGACGACCGGCGCGCCCGGTACCGCTTGATCGTGCGCCCCTGGCTATGGCTCGCTACGAAGAACCGCGAGAGCCGGATCTTCCTGGATGCGAGCGTCGTGGACATTACCGACCGGCTGCTCAACGCGCGCTATCCGTATCCGGTCGTGATGGAACTCGGTGGTCCCGGTTTCGATGACGGCTATCCGAAGCGCGATTACGTCCGTCAGATGTGGGAATCCGATTTCGATTTCCTCACGCGCATCTGGCGGGAATGGGGCATCTATTACCTGTTTGACGGCATGACGCTGGTGCTGTGCGATTCGCCGGGCTCGCACAAACGGCACCACAACGCGTATGACAGCATCCGCTATCGCGCACCTCGTAGCCGGCAGGTCGACGACGAGCACATCTACAGGCTCGCGGTCTCGCGCCGCGTTACGGCGGGCAAGGTGCACCTGACCGATTACGACTACACGCGTCCCGGTGCATGGTTCAGGGGCGGGTATGCGAACCATAGCGGGACAGCCCACGACAACATCGAACAGCACGATTGGGGCGACTATTCGCAGCCGCTCGCCGGTGTCGCCGGATTGTCGGGTGAGCGCAATAACTGGCAGGACGAAGCCGCCCATCTCGCGAGCGTGCGCGTCGATGCGATGCGCAGCCGCGGCCTGCGTCTGAAGGGCCGGGGCAGTCTGCGCGGACTGACAACCGGAAAGACGTTCTGGCTCCATGACCATCCGCAGCCGGCAGTCAACGCGGAGTACCTGGTTGTGTCGACCACGCTCGATATCCGTAACGCACCGCAAAGCACTGAGTCCCCCGCTACCAACGATGAATCCCGCCAGTGCGTGACGGACTTCGTGCTGCAACCTGCCAATGCGTTCTTCAGGAACCGCCCGAAGAAGAAGCCACACTGCGCCAGCGAAACGGCGATCGTCGTCGGCCCCGAAGATCAGCGGGTGTGGGTGGACGGCTACGCGCGCGTGAAGGTCCGCTTCGTGTGGGACCGGCTCGGCGCAATGGACGAGAACGCCAGCTGCTGGTTGCGCGTGTC
>NZ_DASXHN010000194.1:0-2853 GCF_036488505.1 Paraburkholderia sp.
GGACGATCTTCGCCTCTTGGGTATTCATGCAGCTAGGTCAGACCCTGTGGTCAAAGAACCGGATCAAACAGACGATGTGGAACTGAAGACGCGCTCGCCCGATTCTGATCGGTCATATTGATGGGAGCACGCACCGGGGGGCGGCGAACAGACTCATCGAACCAAACCCAGCCGGACGGAGCGGCGATATTCCTGAAGGGAATCTCGTGACTGAGCGCCATATTACGCAAAAACGACCGGTGCGTAAAGCCGCAATCCCCGGCGCATTTTTCTCGCAGCGCGCCAGCCGGCGCGACTGACGGCTGAGTGGACCCCGGCGAACGACAAGCTCGTCCGTTTGCGGGATTTTTCATCGCCTGCGGTTAGCCGCGCGCTGCGGACGGGCTCCGTTCCCGAGCGAATTCGCGTCGCCCACCTGCACGGGAAAAATCAACGCCCGGCAGCCTCAGGTGCCAGCGCGCCCTGCCAAAAAACGCTTCAATCGGTCGACACCCTCGTCCAGCCTCGCCGTATCGCAGGCATAGCACCAGCGCACGAAGCCCTCCCCCTGCGGCCCGAACGCGCTGCCCGGCGCGACGCCAAGCCCGACCTCGCGCACCATTGCTTTACACAGCTCCAGACTGCGCGTCGAACCCGGCATCGAGAAGAACAGATACATCGCGCCCGACGGCGCCTTGACGTCGACACCAGGCACCGCCGACATCGCCCGCACCAGATGATCGCGCGACGCCTTCAGGTCGCGCACCAGTTCCTGCGTGAAACGCCCGCCCTGCTCAAGCGCGGCGATGCCCGCCTGCTGAACGAACGACGGCGCACACGACGTGTTGTACTCGACGAGCTTCGCGAGATCGTCCATCAACGCGTTCGGCGCAACCATCCAGCCAAGCCGCCAGCCCGTCATCAACCACGCCTTCGAAAACGAATTCACGCAGATCACGCGCTCGTCGCGCGTCGCCAGATCGAGGAAAGACGGCGCAGTGCGGGCGCGACCCGCATCGTGCCCTTCGTCAGCGTAGTACAGCCGCTCGTAGACTTCGTCGCCGACGATCCAGATGCCGTGACGCCGACAATGCTCGAGCACGGTGCGTTGGTCGTCGCGGCTCATCACCCAGCCGGTCGGATTGTTCGGCGAGTTGAGCATCACCATCTTCGTCCCGGGCGTCAGCGCGTCCAGCAATTGCTGGACGTCCAGTTGCCAGCCGCGTTCGCCGTAGCGCAATGCGACGGTTTCGACGTGCGCACCGAGAATCTTCGGAATCTCGACCAGGTTGGGCCACAGCGGCGTCACTGCGACGACGCGATCGCCCACGCCCACCACCAGCTGCGCGGCGAGCATCAGTGCGTTGACGCCCGCGCTCGTCACCGCGATGTGATCAGCCGAGGTCGCGCCGTGCAGTTCGCTGACATACCGGGCGAGCGCCGCGCGCAACGGCGCGATCCCGAGGTTATGCGTATAGAACGTCGCGCCGGCGGCGAGCGCCGTGCTCGCGGCGTCGCGAATAAAGGCCGGCGTGATCCTGTCCGACTCGCCGAACCAGAACGGCAATACATCCTCGACGCCAAAACCGGCATTGGCAACTTCGCGGATTTGCGACGGACGCAGCGCGCGCACGGCATCGCGCGCGTTCGGGGTGGAGGGCACAGGGAGGTCCAATTCGCTCATCGAGGGTTCGGATGGATCGGGGATCGAAAGTCGGCAGGCCCGCGCAACGGAGTTGCTCGAGGCAGGCGGTAGTGTAGCGCGGCGGGCGTTTGCGCAGTGGCGAAGCGGGCGATTGGACCACGGATCGGAGTTGGCAAACAGCGCGCTTGCGAGCCCGCACGGACCATCCGAAATGCGACGAGGACGACAAGCACGACAAGCATAAGGCCGCGCGCCGCTGTCGTTCCCCAAGTTCCGGCCGCGTCAGTCGACCCGACGCACGCGACTGGCTCCGTCAGCCGCGTGCGTCGCCGCCTCCGCTAGTTCAACTCTTCCGCCCGCTCCGGCAATTGGCGGATCAGGTCCCACACAGCCTCGGCCGCCGGCGACAGCGAGCGATCGCGCCGCCGCACCAGCTCGACGCGACGCTCGGCGCGCGGCACCAGCGCACGCGCGACCAGCGACGCCCCCGCCGGCAACGGCAACGCGAGCCACGGCAGCACGCTGATGCCAACGCCCGCCTCGACCAGTCCGAACACGGTCGCGGAGTGGCCGAGTTCCTGCACGACGGTGGCATTCACGCCCTGCGCCTGCATCGCGGCGTCGATGATCGGGCGGCTGCCGGACGCGTAGTCGAGCATCACGAGCTGCTCGCCCTCGAGATCTCTCCATGTCACGTGCTCGTTGGCCGCGAGCCGGTGGTCGTCTCGCGAGACGACGCAGAACGAATCGGTCATCAGCGTTTCACTGAGCAGATCGTCATCCGAAAAAGGGCCGATGATCACGCCGAAGTCGACTTCTCCAGACTTCACCTTGCGCACGACGTCGCTTTGCACGTCGTCGCGCAAACCGAGCGTGACATACGGAAACTGCCGAACGCACGAGGCGACCACACGAGGCATCAGGCGGCACGCGACGGTCGGACTCGCCGCGACGATCACGCGACCGCGGCGCTGCTCGCCGATTTCGCGAATCTCGCGCAACGCATCGTCCAGATCGGACAGTAGCCGCGACACGCTCGATACGAGGTTGGCGCCGACGTCCGTGAGCTGCACCTCGCGGGTCGTGCGATCGATGAGCTTCATGCCGATTTCCCCCTCTAGTTCGCGGACACAGCGACTCACCGCGGACTGCGTCAGACCGATTTCATCACCGGCCCGGCTAAAGCTCTGGAGGCGGGCGACCTCAATGAAAACCCGGAGCTGTCGCAG
>NZ_DASXHN010000232.1:0-7292 GCF_036488505.1 Paraburkholderia sp.
TATGAGGCCATCACCGAGCCCGGGCCGAACGGCACGGTGACGCCGCCTTGTCCCGTGTTCACGTGCCAGCTCGTGACCTGCTGATTGTTGTACGTGTACATGTACTGGCCATACAACTTCACGAACTTCAGGTCGTACGACACGCCCGCTTGCGCGACGCTCTGGCTGCGCAGTCCGGGGACGCCCGACGTTTCGAAGCTGCCCAGGTCGCCCGGCACGTTGTTGAAGTTCACGTACTGGTAGACCGCGGCCGCCGCGAACGGGCCGTGGAAGTACAGCACCTGACCGCTCCACTTCTTCGCGCCGTTCTGCGTCGTGTTGCCGAGCGCGTACATCGCGGTGGCCGACAGGCCGCTGAAATTCGGCGACGCATACGACACCGCGTTGTTCCAGCCGGAGTCGCCGGTTACGCCCTGATCGGTCGTGTAGGTCGGAAACGTACCCAGGCCGAGGTACGTGTGGTAGACCATCGGCGAGAACACGTACGAGTCGATGAACGGATTGAACAGGATCGTCGACACGAATAGCGGCGTCGTCAGACGCCCGGCCGTCACGGTACCCCACGGTGCCTCGATCCCGACGTAGGCGTTGCGCGAGAACGTCGTGTCGCCGGTGAAGCGGCCATATTCGCCGGTCTGCGCGCGGAAGAAGCCTTCGAGCGTGAAGATCGCCTTGTAGCCGTTGCCCAGATCCTCGGTTCCCTTGAAGCCCCAGTACGACGTCGACATACCGCCGCCGGACACGACGACCGCCGTCTTGCCACCGGGGAATTTCTGCGAGCCGACCCATTCGTCGACCTGACCATAGAGCTGCACGCTCGACTGCGCAAACGCGCACGAGGTGCCAGCCAGCACCGCGGCGCACGCGGTCGCCTTGAGAGTGGTCTTCAGCGCACTACTGAGGCTTGTTTTCATCGATTCTCCAAATCTTTGTCAAAAGGGTGCGGCTGTGCGAAAGGGGACGCTCGCGCGAACCGTCGTTGTTATTTGTTCGACCAACGAGCCAATCTGGGCCGAGCCATCTTTGCGGACCATTTTTATGGACAGAAATGGCGCCGCTTATTGCCGGTATATCGGTCTGGTTAGGTTGGTCGTTTATCGGCCGGCTACGCGGGCCGGAGACACCGGCGCGGAGACCGCGGCCGCTTGCGCGGCCGCGTTGCCGCATGCGGGCGACGCCGCGCCGAATCAGCCGGCAATGCATCAGATGACATGCGTATGACGCAGCGCAGCCGCACGCCGC
The DNA here is from genome assembly GCF_036488505.1 of Paraburkholderia sp. Lineage (GTDB taxonomy): Bacteria > Pseudomonadota > Gammaproteobacteria > Burkholderiales > Burkholderiaceae > Paraburkholderia. The sequence continues at coordinate 1,243 of NZ_DASXHN010000232.1, forward strand.
GATTTGACAATCGCGCGCGTTGGGCATCGAGAATTTTCAAAAAAGTGTGGCGTGGAAACGTCAGATCGACGGTGTTGCCACGGGGGAGGCGGGGTGTGACCGGGAGGTTGGGTGCAACTGGAGAAGAGCCGGGACGAACGGCCGCCGGCTAGTTGCGGTACGGCGAGCCTTCTGGCGGCCGCGAATCGTCAGCGGGACGCGGCAGCGAGCGACCGGCGCCACGTTCTTCGTTGTAGCGGGCGACATCGGCACGGATCGAGCCGTTACGCATCGGCATATTGGACGGGGGATGCGGCACCGGACGCGACTCGGCGCTGACCGGTGTGATCGCACCGGCGTACTGCATACGGGCGCGCTCGTCGGCATAGCCGGACGGCCCCGCGATACGGCGGGCGCTCCAGTTATAGGCCCCGGCGCCGTACCCGTAATTCGCGTCCGCGAAATCCGCGCCGCTTCGCTGGCCGCCGGCATTGGCCGGCACCGTCGAATCACGCGAGGCTCGTGCCGAGCGTGCGCCGGCGGCACCGGCCACACCCGCGTATGGGCCGCCGCCGCGCATTGCCAGGCGCGTCGCGTAAGCGGCGCTGCGATGCGGATAAGCTCCGCCGCCGTGGGCTGCGCCGGGCACCTTTGCATGGGCGAACGAACATAGCGCGGCGATGACCGCGCCCCACGCCCAGCGCCTCGTTCTCGACAACCCGTCCACCTTCTGACTCTCATGCCCGAAGACTTGCCTGAAATCCATCGTTCGAGCTGCGATGGACCTGTTGCGGGACTGGCGAAACGCACCGCGTTCCAGTTACGGCGCGGAGCATCCCTGCGGCCTTTGAACGGTAATTTATGGGTCGCCGCAGGGCGTGTCGAGCCAAAAAGTGTTAGGCCTCGCCCGCGGATGTAACGCGTTGTTACTGCGACGCTTTTCCGCAGCGAAGCATTGGCGGCGAGGCTTGTTAACGGCGTATGCAACAGGCGTTTGCGGATTGGCACTTGGGTTCGCGGGCCGCCGACCCGGGCCGCCGTCTTGCTTTCCAATGCCAAGAAATCCCGCTGGCTCAGACGACCCGCGTCGCCAATACTGGAAGGTGACGGAGCGAGGGAGCAGCTCGAACCATAACCGCAGGTCGATGCACAACATTCATTAAACGATTCTTTAAATGAATTTGCCTTTTCAATCGATTTTCAACAACAATAGGCGCTTTCCATTGGCAGCGACCGCGCCTTCTGCACGCGCGCCGCGCGCTGTTCAGCGTCATTGAATCGAGATACCGACATGGCCCGCCCGAAATATCTGCCCGACAACTTCACGCTGTGCCTCGTGAGCACCGTGATCCTCGCCAGCGTCCTGCCGGTACACGGGCAAGCCGCCGTCGGGTTCAACTGGGTGACGAACATCGCGGTCGGGCTGCTGTTCTTCCTGCATGGCGCCAAGCTCTCACGCGAGGCAATCGTCGCGGGCGCGACGCACTGGCGTCTTCACGTGGTCGTACTGCTGAGCACGTTCGCGCTGTTTCCGCTGCTCGGCCTCGCGCTTAAACCGATCCTTTCGCCGCTTGTGACGCCTTCGCTCTATGCCGGCGTCCTCTTCCTCTGCACACTGCCGTCGACGGTCCAGTCGTCGATTGCGTTCACGTCCATCGGCAAGGGCAACGTGCCAGCCGCGGTATGCAGCGCGTCCGCCTCGAGCCTGCTCGGTATCTTCGTCACCCCAGCCCTCGTCAGCTTCATCGTGTCCAATCAGGCTGCGAGCGGCGGCGCGTCGCCCTGGCACACGGTCGGCAACATCGTGCTGCAGCTGCTGGTGCCGTTTATCGCCGGCCAGTTGCTGCGCCCGCTGATCGGCAAGTGGATCGAGCGCAACCGCGGCGTGCTGAAGTTCGTCGACCAGGGCTCGATCCTGCTGGTCGTGTACGGCGCGTTCAGCGAGGCCGTCAACGAAGGCCTGTGGCACACGATTCCGCTGTCCGCGCTCGGCGGCCTGGTCGTGGTGAGCGCCGTTCTGCTCGCACTCGCGCTGGCCGTGACCATCTTCGCGAGCAAGCGGCTCGGCTTCAATCGCGCAGACCAGATCACGATCATCTTCTGCGGTTCGAAGAAGAGCCTCGCGGCCGGCGTGCCGATGGCCAAGGTGATCTTCGCGTCGCACGCGGTCGGCGCTGTCGTGTTGCCGCTGATGCTGTTTCACCAGATCCAGCTGATGGTCTGCGCCTCGCTCGCGCAGCGCTGGGGCGCCCGCGACACCAGCGGCGAGACCAAGGCCGCTGCGCAGGCTCCCGCCGCGGCCGTCGCGCGCCGTTGAGCACACGCGCAATGCAAACAGGACATTCATAAGCGCCCTCCCTGAGCGTCGTTTGATCGTGTGAAGAAGCCGCCTTGCGCGGCTTTTTCTTTGGGCGTTTGCTATTCGCCTCGTCGTTATTTCACGCTCAAACGCGGGCGCTGTCGCCTCGGCCGGATGGCATAGGAGAACGCCTGGAGCGACGTCACGGCGCGATGTTCAGCTCTGTTTAGCTCGTTTTACTAAACGTATAGGAAGCGCATAACTCTATAAATTACGGGTATTTACCGGTGCAGTTTCGCCGCTCGCCGCGGTGTTTCGTTGTCGTTTTACTATACAATCGCCCGAACCCAAACACACCAGGCCGCCCTCCGGCGGCTGCTTCATCGATGGCCACAACCATCCGCGATGTCGCCCGCGCGGCCAGCGTTTCGATCGGCACCGTGTCGCGCGCGCTGAAAAACCAGCCGGGCCTCTCGGAGGCCACCCGCGAACGCGTCGTCGAAGCGGCGCGGCAGCTCGGCTACGATCCGGCGCAGTTGCGCCCGCGCATCCGCCGCCTGACCTTTCTGCTGCATCGTCAGCACAATAATTTCGCCGCGAGCCCGTTCTTCTCGCATGTGCTGCACGGCGTCGAAGACGCGTGCCGCGAGCGCGGCATTGTGCCGTCCGTGCTGACCGCCGGCCCGACCGACGACGTGATCCACCAGCTGCGCCTGCACGCGCCCGACGCGGTCGCGATCGCCGGCTTCGTCGAGCCCGAGACGCTCGCCACACTGGTCGCGATGCAGCGCCCGTTGGTGCTGATCGACCTGTGGTCGCCCGGCCTGCGCTCGGTGAATCTCGACAACGCGGCCGGCGCGACCCTCGCGATGCGCCATCTATTCGAGCAGCAGCGCAAGCGGGTCGCTTTCATCGGCGGCTCGCTCGCTCACTTCAGCATCGCCGAGCGCGCGCTCGGCTACCGGCGCGCGTTTTTCGAGGCCGGGCTGCTGTTCGACCCGTCGCTCGAAGTGGCGATCGACGCCGGCCTCGACCCCGACACCGGCGCCGCGCGCGCGATGCAGCGCCTGCTCGATGCGCCCGGCCCGTATCCCGACGCCGTGTTCGCGTACAACGACGCCGCCGCGCTGGCGGCGCTGCGCGTGTGCGTCGCGCGGGGCCTGCGGGTGCCCAGCGACATCGCGATCATCGGCTTCGACGACATCCCCGCCGCCGCCCACGCAACCCCGCCGCTGTCGACGATCGCGGTCGACAAGGAAGCGCTCGGGCGGCGCGGGGTCGAACTGCTGCTCGAAGACTCGCCCACCGAACTCGAAGTCCGCTTGCCCGTTCAACTCGTTGCCCGTGCCAGTACTTTGGTGAGAACGCCATGACGCCATCCGATCCGCTCCACCCTTGCGGCGACGCCGCGACCCCACCGCCCGTCGCGAGCTTCCGCGACCGCGCATTTCTGCTCTCGCATGTACAGCACACGCTGCGCTTTTACGCGCCGAACGTGTTCGACGCGAGCGGCGGCTTCTTCCACTTCCTGCGCGACGACGGCTCGATCTACGACCGCACGACGCGCCATCTGGTGAGCAGTTGCCGCTACGTGTTCAACTATGCGATGGCGTATCGCCAGTTCGGCGATCCGCAGCATCTCGAGTACGCGCGCCACGGCCTGCGTTTCCTGCGCGACGCGCACTGGGACGCGCACAACGAGGGCTATGACTGGGAAATCGAATGGCGCGACGGCAAAAAGCGCACACTCGATGGAACCCGCCACTGCTATGGCCTGGCCTTCGTGCTGCTCGCGTATTCGCATGCGGCGATGGCCGGCATCGAAGAAGCGAAGCCGATGATCGGCGCGACCTTCGAACTGATGGAACACCGCTTCTGGGACGCCGCCGCCGGCCTGTACGCCGACGAAGCGTCGCCGCAATGGCACGTGAGTTCGTATCGCGGGCAGAACGCGAACATGCACACCACCGAAGCGCTGCTTGCCGCGCACGAGGCGACCGGCCATCTGGTCTATCTCGATCGCGCAGAGCGGGTCGCGTCGAACATCACGCTGCGCCAGGCGAAGCTGTCGCAGGGGCTCGTGTGGGAGCACTTTCACGCGGACTGGTCGGTCGACTGGCACTACAACGAGGAAGACAGCTCGAACATCTTCCGCCCGTGGGGATTTCAGCCCGGCCATCAGACCGAGTGGGCGAAGCTGCTGCTGATTCTCGAACGCTTCCGTCCGCTGCCGTGGCTGCTGCCGCGCGCGATCGAACTGTTCGACGCCGCGATGACTCACGCGTGGGATGAAGACCACGGCGGCCTCTACTACGGCTTCGGCCCAGACGGCACCGTGTGCGATCACGACAAGTACTTCTGGGTGCAAGCCGAAACCCTCGCGACCGCCGCGCTGCTCGGCAAACGCACCGGCAACGAACGCTTCTGGGATTGGTACGACGAGATCTGGCGCTATAGCTGGGCGCACTTCGTCGATCACAAACATGGCGCGTGGTATCGCATCCTCACCTGCGACAACCGCAAGTACAGCGACGAAAAGAGCCCGGCCGGCAAGACCGACTATCACACGATGGGCGCGTGCTACGAAATGCTCGCCCATGCGCTAGGCGACAGCGAGCCGGCGGCATCGGCTGCGCCGGCTGCATCCGCCGCCGCGCATTCCGCGGAGAAAGCACAATGAACGCGACGACCGGTCTGCCCGTTTTCATCTCCGCTGGCGACATCCTCACCGATCTCGTGCGCACCGGCGCGTCGCAGTGGCTATCGCGCCCGGGCGGCGCGGGCTGGAACGTGGCGCGCTGCGTCGCGCGGCTCGGTCTGCCGAGCGCGTGCGCGGGGTCGCTGGGCGTCGATAACTTCTCCGACGAACTGTGGGACGCGAGCGTCGCCGCCGGGCTCGACATGCGCTTCCTGCAACGCGTCGAACGCCCGCCGCTACTCGCGATCGTGCATCAGACGCATCCGCCCGCGTACTTCTTCATGGGTGAGAACGGCGCGGATCTCGCGTTCGATCCGGCGCGCCTGCCGCCCGGCTGGATGGACCAGGTGAAGTGGGCGCATTTCGGCTGCATCAGCCTCGTGCGCCAGCCGCTCGGCGACACGCTGGCCGCGCTCGCCGCGCAATTGCGCGCGCACGGCGTGAAGATCAGCTTCGATCCGAACTACCGCAACCTGATGGAGCACGGCTACCAGCCGACGCTGCGCAAGATGGCCGCGCTCGCCGATCTGATCAAGGTGTCGGACGAAGACCTGCGGATGATCTTCAAGACCGATGACGAAGCCGCCGCGCTCGCGCAATTGCGCGCGATGAATCCGTCCGCCACCGTGCTCGTCACGCGTGGTCCGGAAGCGGCGCAGCTGATCGACGGCGCCGCGGTGATCGACGCGAAGCCGCCCCGCGTCGATGTGGCCGATACGGTCGGCGCGGGCGATGCGTCGATCGGCGGGCTGCTGTTCAGCCTGATGAGCACGCCGCAGCGCGCATGGCCCGAGCATCTCGCGTTTGCGCTCGCAGCCGGTGCCGCGGCCTGCCGGCATGCCGGCGCGCATGCGCCCACGCTCGACGAGGTCGTCGCTTTGCTATGACCGCGGTGCTGTAATTTTCCTGCCCTGGGCGCCGCGTAGTGTCGCCAATGTCGATGACATCGCGCGCCGCGAAAGCGCGGCCCAGGCCGCAGCCGAACCTGCATCGCCGTGCTACGATGGACAACATCGAGACCTTTGCAAAAAGGAGCGAGGCCATGGAAGAAGTCACCTACACGAAAGGGCTCTA
>NZ_DASXHN010000262.1:0-3491 GCF_036488505.1 Paraburkholderia sp.
CCCGATTCCGACGAAGGCGCGCGCGACCAGCATGGCGCCGTAACTCGTCGCGAGTGCGCAGCCCCGCGTCGCGACACTCCACATCGCCGCCATCAGCACGATGCTCTTCACCCGGCCCCAGCGGTCCGCGAGCACTGACAGCGGGAACGTGAGCACACCGACCATCAGTGCGACCAGACTGCTGAGCGAGCCCAGCTGCGCGTCGGAAAGATTCCAGGTGGACTTCAGCAGCGGAAACACCGCATTCAACACCTGGCGCGACATGTAGTCGGAGAGCAGCAGCCCGACCGTCAGTGCGAATACGACCCAGGCGTAGGCGCGCACGTCCGTGCGGGTTGCCGGCACATCGCCCGCAGTGGGCGCGGCATGCTGTATGAGCATGGTTTGTCTCCTTTCCGGCGTGCTGTGTCGCGACCAGCCGGGCTTCGATTCATTACGCCGCGCGCAGCGGCACGTTTTTGATACCCGTCGCGCGATTCGGCGCCATGCCGTTGGCGGCCAGCGTCTCGTCGATCGAGTCGTACTGCGCGCCGATGCGATAGATCGCGCGCGCTTCCTTGCCGGTCGCAATCTCGCGGCCGAGTTCATGCGCGACGCGCACGCACTGCTCGATCTGCTGGACCGACGTAAAGCGATTTCCGTTCTGGTCGATGATCGTGTCTTCGATGCCGCAGCGCGGATGCAGACCCATCGACATCGCCATCATGTTGAACGGCAGCACGTTCTTCAGCAACGATTCGGCGGTGAGCGTGCAGCCGTCCGGCGCGCGATGCACGAAGTTGAAGAAATTGAACGGATTCGGACCGTCGAAGCCGCCGCCGATACCGATCCACGTCAGGTTCAGCGGACCTTTGTAGACGCCCTTGCGCACCAGACGCTCGAGCGTCTCCAGCGCGTGGATGCCGGTCAACTGGAAGTGCGGCTGGATGCCCGACGCTTGCAGGCGGCGCAAATGCTCTTCGACCCAGGCCGGACCCGCGGGTACCGTCATTTCACTATAGGCGGCCATGAACGCGGGGTTGGAAAGCGAGGTGCCTGCCAGGTACTCCGGATAGAGGAGTTCCATGATGTTCATCTGCGTCGTGTTGATCGCGACCGTCACCTGATCCGGTTTCGGATCGAGATCCGCCAGCATGTGGCGCGTGTCGTCGGACAGCCACTTCGCGGCCTGGCCGTCGTCTTCCGGTGCGAACGAAATCGAGCCGCCGACCTGGATGATCATGTCGGGCACCGCGGCGCGCACGCCGGCGATCAGCTCGTTGAACTTCGACAGGCGCTTCGAGCCCTTGCCGTCCAGTTCGCGAACGTGCAGGTGCAGTACCGTGGCGCCGGCGTTGTAACAGTCGACGGCCTTCTGGATCTGCTGATCCATGGTGACCGGAATGTCCTCCGGAAAGTCCGAGGGCATCCATTCCGGGCCGTACGGCGCAGTGGTGATAACTACTTTGTCCTGATTTTCAGGGTGCAGCGAATCGTCAAGAAATTGCATGGCTTGCCTCCATCCGGATTAAGGGTGATGTGTTCCGCGGCTGCGCTGAAAACCGGCGGGACATATCGAACGTGTGAGTGCAAGATACGGCAATCGCGCGCTACACTTTTATGAATGCGCGCCATCCTTTTGGGGGATCGCGCCACTGCGTGTTAACACCAGTATTTCCGCGCGGCATCACGGCAACGCGCGGCCCGTATCGAGCTGCGGAGATAAAGCAATGGAAACGATGCTGGGATCGGTAGCTATGAGCGGCTACTTCGAGGTGACGCGGCGGCTTGGACTCAACCCGGTGGAACTCGCGAGGCAGGTTGGCATCGATGCCGGGGCGCTCGCAAATCCGGACGGCCGCGTTGCGGCAGCGTCCTGCTGCCGGCTGCTGGAACTGACGGCCGAAAAATCATCGTGCCCGACCTTCGCGCTGCAAATGGCCGAAACGCGGCAGAGCTTCGGGACCGGTGTGGTCAATGTGCTGCTCACGCATAAACGCACGCTGCGCGAGGTGTTGCTGGCGGCGGCCGAATACCGTCATCTATTGAATGAAGCGCTTGCGATGTACGTCGAGGACACGGGCCAGACCGTGACGATCCGCGAGGAGCTTGTCGTCGAACCCGGCACGCCGACGCGGCAGGCAATCGAACTGGCGCTGGGTGTGCTCGCGCGACACTCGAGCGCGCTGCTCGGCAAGTTCTGGAAACCGCGCTCGGTCCACTTCACTCACGCGGCGCACGCGGATCTAACGTTTCATCGGCGCTTTTTCGGGTGTCCGCTCGAGTTCGGCAGCGATTTCAACGGGCTGGTTTGCGCGGCCGCCGATCTGGACTACCCGAATCCTGCCGCCGATCCCGAGCTGGTGCGCTATGCGGAGAGCCTGGCGTCGCCGCTCAACGCACGCGGCGAGGATTCCACGGCGCTCGAAGTGCGCAAGGCGATCTATTTGCTGCTGCCGCTGGAGCAGGCGACGGTCGAACTCGTCGCGCGTCATTTGTGTTTGAGCGTGCGCACGCTGCAACGCCAGCTGAGGTCTGCGGGCACCAGTTTCTCCGATCAGGTCGAGGAGGTGCGAGGCGAACTCGCGGTGCGTTATATGAGCAACCCGCGCTATCCGATCGGGCGGGTGTCGGTGCTGCTGGGTTACGCGCAACAGGGGTCGTTCACGAACTGGTTCGTATCGCGCTTTCGTATGACACCGCGTGACTGGCGTGCCAGCCATTCAAGCGGCCGCGCCCGGCTATAGGGTCTCGCCACCGGCCGCCGTCGACAGCGCGTGGCGCTTGCGCTGCAGGAACCGCCGCGCGGCCGGATCGCGTTGAAGGCCGATCGCGAGGTCGTAGGCGCGAAGCGCTTCGGCGCTGGCGCCAGCGCGGGCGAGCAGCTCGGCGCGCGCGGCCCAGTACGGCTGGTAGTCGGCGAGCCGTGGATCGTCCGCGTACGGTTCGAGCGCCGCGAGCGCCGCCTGCGGGCCGGCACGCTCCGCTAGCGCGAGCGCGCGGTTGACCGCGACCACCGGCGACGCGGCCATCGCGAGCAATGCATCGTAGAGCTGCACGATCTCGCCCCAGTTCGGTCGACGCGTGCGACAGCGGTGGATATGCGCCGACTGCAGCGCGGCTTCCAGCTGAAAGCGTCCGATCGCGTTGAGTGCGCTCGCGCGCCGCAGCAGCGCGTCGGCTGCGGCGATCATCGGCGCGTTCCAGCTCGCAGGATCCTGCGCGGACAGCGGCACGTAGTCGCCGGCCGCATCGCGGCGTGCATCACGCCGCGCCTGCGCGTACAGCATCAGCGCGAGCAGACCGAGCGCCTCCGCTTGCTCGGGCAGCAACTCGGCGAGCAGTTGCGCGAGAAAGAGCGCCTCGCCAGCCAGATCGCGCCGCTCGGTATCGCTGCCGAGCGGGTCGGTCCATCCTTCCGCGAACACCGCATAGACCGCCTCCAGCACCGCGGCGAGCCGGTCGGGCAACTCCTCGCGTTCGGGCACGTTAAACGGAATGCCGGCCTCGCG
>NZ_DASXHN010000251.1:0-19900 GCF_036488505.1 Paraburkholderia sp.
CGCGCGTATGAAGCTGCGAACGCAAGATATGTTGTCTGATGACAGTCTAGCGCTAACCGTTTGCCGGGTAAAGGTCGGCGTTTACCCGAAAACCCCTATGGTGTGCCGGATAGAGGCGAATCGACGCGTGCGATCGCACGCAGAGACGCACCAGTTGAGCGAAACTAAGACGTCTGATGTCTTTAAGTTTCCGACACCGGATGCCCGACTGGAACTATTGCCTCACCGCGCGTCGCGCGCGCACTGGGAGCACCAACCCCATCGCTCCGAAGGCGTCGCCGGCAGCGACGCCCTCCCCATGCACAGCATGTACCCCCCAGCAAAACCACACCGCGCTCGTCGCGCCGAACATAGCGGAATCAAATAAAGTGCTGTGCCATACTTTGCTGCAAATCCGTCAATTAGCCACAAAAATGAGCAGCCTGACCGAGAAGGTGGTCGCCACCCTTTCCGAAGAAATCCGCCGCGGCGCGCTGAGGCCGGGCGATCGCATCCCCACCGAAGTCGCGATGATGAAGCAGCTTTCCGTGAGCCGTTCCGTGGTTCGCGAGGCGATTTCCCGTCTGCAAGCGGCCAATATCGTCGAGACGCGGCACGGCATCGGCACGTTCGTCCTCGCGCCCGCCGCTGAAAAGCCGATGCAGTTGGCCGCCGCCGATCTGTCGAGCATGCTGGACGTGATGGCGATCATCGAATTCCGTATCGACGTCGAAGCGGCCGCGGCGGCACTCGCGGCGTCGCGGCGCACCGAGCAGCACCTCAAGCAGATCCGCGCGGCGCTCGCGCGCTTCGAGTCTGAGCTCGAACGCGGCAGTACCGACACGCTCGCGCACGACATCGAATTCCATCTGCAGATCGCGCGCGCGAGCGGCAACCGCTATTTCTTCGACGTGCTGAGCCAGCTCGGCCGCTCGGTCAGCCCGCGCACCCGGCTGGGTTCGGCTGAGATTGCGGAACTCGACCAGATCGAGGTTCTGCGCAATGTGCTCGGCGAGCACCTGTTGATCTATCGCGCGATCGAGCGCCAGGATGCCGATGACGCGCGCGCCGCGATGCGCATGCATCTGAGCAACAGCCGCGAACGGCTGCGCCGCGCGCATGAGTTGACGAAGGTGGGTGCCTGAGCGAGGTCTGGCCGGCGGGCTGCTACGCCAACTCACTCCCCCAGTTCCAGATCCATCAACGCCGAACTCAGTGATTTGCCGTGCGCATCGAGCGCAAGCGAACGCGTCACGCCGCCACCGAGCGCATCACCGAGCACGAAGTTGAACGCACTGATATTCGGCAGTTCATGGCGCACCACGTCGCCGCGCACGACGTCGCGCAGATGTGCTTTCACCCGCTCCGCGCTCAGCACCGCGCGCAGACGCTCGTAATGCCGGGCGTCGTAACAGATCACCGAAATGTTCAGCGTATTGCCCTTGTCGCCGGTGCGCGAATGGGCCAACTCACGTAGTTTCATCTCACGCCTCCACCAACGAGAAAGCCGGCGTCACATGCTCGCGCGGCAGCAGAACCGATTGCACGCCGACCACCTCGCGCGCCGACTTCGTTACGCCACCGCCGGCCGCCGGCCCATTCGTGTACAGCGTCTCGACCTCGTTACCGATGCGCACGGCTTCTGCGAGCGTCGCGGTACGCCCCGCCACCCGCGCGCGCACTTCATACGGCTCGCCATAACCGGCCGCCGCGGTCTCGCCGTGCAGCGCATTCACGCCGATCAGATCGAAGCGCAACTCGCGCGTGTGCACGCCGGTCAGCGCGAGCCGTTCGCGCACGATATCGAGCGCGAGCCGCGCCCGCGCGAGCGCGCCGGGCCCGCCGTAGGAAATCTGTCCCTCGCCGATGTAGCCGTCGAAATACGCAACCGACACCTTCAGCGTCGCGGTGCGCGCACTGCCATCACCGCCGCTCACGCGCACGCGGTCCGGCGCTTCCTGTTCGATACGCACCTGCGAAAAATCGGCGACCACGTCCGGCTGCAAATAGCGCTGCGGATCGTGGATCTCATACAGCAACTGCTCCTTGCATGTCGCCTCAGTCACGAGCCCGCCGCTTTGCGGAAGCTTCGTGATCACCACGGCGCCATCCGGCCTAACCTCGGCGATCGGAAAACCAAGCCGCGCCAGCTTCGGCACGTCCTTGAAACCGGGGTCCGCGAAATAGCCACCGGTAATCTGTCCCGCGCATTCGAGCAGATGGCCGATCACCGTGGCCTGACCGAGCGTCCGCCAGTCGTCCATGCGCCAGCCGAATTCGTGGATCAGCGGGGCAACGAACAGCGACGGATCGGCGACGCGCCCGGTCAGCACGATTTGTGCGCCGGCCGCGAGTGCATCGACGATCCCGCTGGCGCCGAGATAGGCGTTTGCGGAAATCAGCCGGTCGTGACACGCGGCCACCGCGTCGCCCGATTCGACGAAGTGGAAGTCTCCCGCGCGCACCACGTCGAGCACGTCATCGCCGGTCACAGCGGCAATTTTCAATCCGCTCAGGCCCAGTTCACGTGCGATCTGCGCGGTCTTGCGCGCCGCCGCGAGCGGATTGGCCGCGCCCATATTCGACACGATGCGCACGCCGTTGCGCGCCGCGACCGGCAGCACCGCGCGCATCCGCGCTTCGAGCAAGGGGTCGTAGCCAAGCTCCGGGGCCTTGCTGCGCGCCTGCTGCGCAATTGCGATCGTGCGTTCGGCGAGGCATTCGAATACCAGGTAGTCGAGCTTGCCGTGCTCGGCGAGTTCGATCGCCGGTTCGATCCGGTCGCCGGAATAACCCGCGCCGGCGCCGATGCGCACGACGCGTCGAGGTTCAGTGGCTGTCATGGCTAATCACATCCGTTCAGTGAGGCTCACAGAGGAAAGATCCCGAGCACGACGCAGGCGATCGTCATCACGATCGACGCGCCGAACAACAACGGGAAAGTGAATTTCTGATGATCGGCCAGATCGATCCCACACAGGCCTACGACGAGAAAAGTGGCCGGGGTGAGCGGGCTGACCGGAAAGCCGGTCGTCATCTGGCCGAGCAACGCGGCCTGGCCGACGTGGACCGCCGGCACCCCAAGCTGGCCGGCCACTTCGGCGATCACCGGCAGCACCCCGAAATAGAACGAATCGGGATCGAACAGCATGCTGAGCGGCATCGACAACAAGCCGAGCGCGACCGGAATATGACTCGCCATCGTGGGTGGCACGAAGCCGACCGCTGCCTGCGCCATCGCTTTCAGCATGCCGCTGCCTTGCATCACGCCGGTAAATACGCCGGCCGCGAGCAGGATGCCGGCCATCATCAGCGCGGCACGCGCGTGCGCATCGATGCGTTTGCGCTGCATATCGACGTTCGGATAGTTGACCATCAACGCGATACACAGGCCGACCATAAACATGATTGCGGGCGGAATCTTCTCGCCCATCACGACCATCGTGCCGAGCACGACGACGGTCAGCACGATGTTGAACCAGAAGTTGCGCGGGCGGCGCAGTGCCTGCTCTTCCGGCGTCAACTCGCGTTTGGGCATCGGTATCGACCCGCCTGCCGACGTGAGACCGAGCCGCTTTGCCTCGCGCCGTCCAAGCCAGTACGCCATCGAGAAGACAAACACCAGACCGATCGCCTGCACTGGAATCAGCGGATTGAACAGCGCCGAGATCGGCAGATGCAGTGACGCGGATGCGCGAATCATCGGCCCAGTCCAGGGCAGGAAGTTGATGCCCGCCGCCATCGATACCGCCGCGGCCAGCACGCGCCGATCCATCTTCAGGCGGTCGTAAAGCGGCAGCATCGCGGGAATCGTGACGAGAAAGCACACGGCGCCGGAGCCGTCGAGATGGATCAGCAGCGCGAGCAGCGTGGTGCCCATTACGATGCGCGTGGGCCGTGTGCCGACCGCGCGCAGGATGCGATCGATGATCGGATCGAGCGTGCCCGCGTCGGTGATCGTGCCGAAGTAAAGGATCGCGAACACGAACATGCAGACCACTGGCGCGAGACTCTTGAGTCCGTCGACGACGAACTTGCTGGTCTGCAAGCCGAAGCCGCCAAGCAGCGACGCCGCGAGCGGCACGATGATCAGCGCGACGAGCGGCGACATCCGTTTCGACAGGATCGCGCCGAGCAGCACGACGATGGTGGCTAGCCCCAGTAAAGGCAGCATGGCTTGTCTCCAATGTTGTTTTTTACTGCGATCGAGCGTAAGTTCGCAGCGACCATAAAGCAATTGAAACGATTTGATCGCAGCAATCACGAGCCGTTATGGATCTGAACCTACGCGATATCCGCGCGTTTATTGCCGTCGCGCAAACCGGCAGCTTCACCCGCGCGGCGGCCCGGCTGCATCTGTCGCAACCCGCGTTGACGGTGCAGATTCGCCGGCTCGAGGAAACGGTCGGCCTGCGGCTGTTCGACCGCAACAGTCGCAATGTCGCGCTCACGCCGACCGGTCGCGAGCTGCTGCCGGTGCTGCAGAAATCGCTGCACGACATGGAGCACGTGCTGCTCGATGCGCGTGCGCTGGGCGCAGGCACGAGCGGCGTCGTACGCATCGCGTGTCTGCCGACCTTTGCCGCCAGCGTGCTGCCGGAACTCGTGCAGGAATTGAAGAAGGCGGTGCCGTGCGTCGGCTTTCAGGTGCGCGACGTCGTCGCGAGCATGGTCAATACGCTGGTGCGCAACGAAGAGGTCGATATCGGACTGACCGGCGGCGAGTTGAACGACGCTGGGCTCGAAGTGCTGCATGCGGGTGTCGACCGGCTCGTCGCGGTGCTGCCGAAGCAACATCCGCTGGCGCGGCGGCGCCGGCCGCTGACGTTCGCCGATCTTGCAGACCAACCGCTGGTGCTGACTGCGCAGGGCACGAGCGTGCGGGCGGTGGTCGATAGCGCATTCGCCGATGCGCAGCGCGTGCCGCACATCGCGTGCGAGCCGACCTACATGATGAGCGCGGTCGCGATGACCCGCGCCGGGCTGGGCGTGACGATCCTGCCCGCGTCGGCGCGCGAGGTGCGCGCGGAGCCGGAGCTGGTCGCGCGACCGATCGACGAGCCGGCATTCACGCGACGCATCGCGCTGATCCGCAAACGCGGCCGAACCTTGCCGCGCGTCACCGAGACCTTCGTCGCGATGCTGATCGAACGGCTGGCCACGCAGGATGCGTTCGAATGGCAACCCCTTCCGTAATACCGCAGCGGTCGCGGCATCCGCGCCCGCCTGGTTCCATACGATGGGCCGAAAGCCGAAGCACAACCGCTAACGCGGTCGTCTGGTGCGCGGCATAGGGCCGCACTGCCCACTTTCACACGCAAAAAGCGGCCGCTACTTTTCACGATACGAAACGAGCCCGCGCGTCGTAAAAAATCATGGTGCGAGGCACAAATGCGTCGTTTCACGATGTCGCCCCTCGTTGCATATCCCAAAATGACAGTCACAACTATTTGATTATAAAGAATAAATTTTGGTTCAAAGAACCGTTTGATGCGCGCTTGCCCGGCTAGGCGCTGACGTAGACTCTTTCACAAGAGCAGTCGCTTCACGCAGTCAGATTGGAGAGGGTTCGACAGCAGAGCCCACCTCCATCCCACAGATTGCGACGAAGCCGCCACGGATCACGGTTTTTTATTGGCAACTGGGAGACAGAAATGAAAGGCTTTCGCTTTGGTTCCACCCAAGGAGCGTTTTACATTCTGCCGGGTGACGATGGCTGGCAAGCCACCTATGGCAACGAAACGCTGGGTGAATTCTCCAGCCCGCAACAGGCAGCCGATGACCTCGCGCGCGGCCTGAGTTGCGAGCATTTGTCCGAAGTCGATACGTCGACGCTCGAACTTCCAGACAAGCTGGCCGACTGGGAAATCGTTCACGTGTAAGGACGGATATGGCTGTCACGCAGGTGGACGAAGAATGCGAACTGGAAACGACAATGGCGCCCGAGGGCGCCATTGTCGTATTTGCGGCCTGGATTGCGGCTGCGCAGGCTTCAGCACCCACCGCAATGCTCACCGCACCGGCCGCATACGCGGCCTCCGGGCTCAGGCGATCGAATCGATGATCGCGTTCAGCGTCGCGCTCGGGCGCATTGCCTTCGCGGTCAGCTCGACGTTCGGACGGTAGTAGCCGCCGATGTCCACCGGCTTGCCCTGCGCCGCGCCGAGCTCGGCAACGATCTTCGCCTCGTTGTCGGCCATCGCTTTTGCAACCCCCGCGAACTGCGCCTGCAGCGCGGCGTCCTCGGTCTGCGCGGCCAGCGCCTCGGCCCAGTACATCGCAAGGTAGAAGTGGCTGCCGCGATTGTCGATGCCGCCGACCTTGCGGGCCGGCGACTTATCGTTATCGAGGAATTTGCCGGTCGCCTGATCGAGCGTCTTCGCCAGAACCTGCGCCTTCGGGTTGTGATACATGCCCGCCAGATGCTCGAGCGACGCCGCCAGCGCGAGGAATTCGCCGAGCGAGTCCCAGCGCAGGAAACCTTCCTCGACCAGTTGCTGCACATGCTTCGGAGCCGAACCGCCCGCGCCGGTCTCGAACAGGCCACCACCGGCCATCAGCGGAACGATCGACAGCATCTTCGCGCTCGTGCCCAGTTCCATGATCGGGAACAGGTCGGTCAGATAGTCGCGCAGCACGTTGCCGGTGACCGAGATCGTGTCCTTGCCCGCGCGGATGCGCTCGACCGAGAACTTTGCCGCTTCGACCGGCGTCATCACGCGGATGTCGAGCCCGCTGGTGTCGTGGTCCTTCAGATACTGCTCGACCTTCCCGATGATCTGCGCGTCGTGCGCGCGCGCCGCGTCGAGCCAGAACACGGCCGGCGTGCCGGTTGCGCGTGCGCGGTTCACCGCGAGCTTGACCCAGTCGCGAATCGGCGCATCTTTGGTCTGGCACATACGGAAGATGTCGCCCTGCTCGACCGGCTGCTCCAACAGCACCGCGCCGGCTTCGTCGGTCACGCGGACCACGCCGTTCGCCGCGATCTGGAACGTCTTGTCGTGTGAACCGTATTCCTCGGCCGCTTGCGCCATCAGCCCGACGTTCGGCACCGTGCCCATCGTGACGGGATCGAACGCGCCGTGCTTCTTGCAGTCTTCGATCACCGCCTGGTACACGCCGGCGTAGCTGCGGTCCGGAATCACCGCCTTCGCGTCGTGCAGCGCGCCGTCGGCGCCCCACATCTTGCCCGACTCGCGGATCATCGCCGGCATCGATGCGTCGACGATCACGTCGCTCGGCACGTGCAGGCTCGTGATGCCCTTGTCCGAGTTGACCATCGCGAGCGGCGGGCGCTGTTCGTACTGCGCCTTGATGTCGGCTTCGATCGCGGCGGCGGTTTCGGCCGGCAGGTCCTTCAGACGCGCGTACAGATCGCCGATACCGTTGTTCGGGTTGAAGCCGACTTGCGCGAGCGCGTCGGCGTGTTTGGTCAGCACGTCGTTGTAGAACACCGACACGACCTGGCCAAAGATGATCGGGTCGGAGACCTTCATCATCGTCGCCTTCAGATGCACCGAGAACAGCACGCCGTTGCGTTTCGCGTCGGCGATTTCCGCTTCGATGAAGCTGCGCAGCGCGTTTTTGCTCAGCACCGATGCATCGATGATTTCGCCCGCCTGCACCGCCGTCTTCCCCTTCAGTACCGTCGTCGTGCCGTCGGCGGCGGTCAGTTCGATCTTCACGTTACCGGCCTGCGCGAGCAGCGCCGACTTTTCGCTGCCGTAGAAATCGCCGCCGCTCATATGCGCGACATGCGACTTCGAGTCCGCGCTCCACACGCCCATCTTGTGCGGATGCTTGCGCGCGTAGTTCTTCACCGACAACGGCGCGCGGCGGTCCGAATTGCCTTCGCGCAGCACCGGGTTCACCGCGCTGCCCTTGATCTTGTCGTAGCGAGCCTTGGCATCCTTCTCGGCGTCGGTCGTCGCGACGTCCGGATAGGCCGGCAGCTTGTAGCCGAGATCGCGCAACTCGGCGATCGCGGCTTTCAGCTGCGGCACCGAGGCGCTGATGTTCGGCAGCTTGATGATGTTCGCTTCCGGGCGCGTGGTGAGTGCACCGAGCTCCGCCAGATCGTCGGCAGCCTTCTGTTCGGCGGTCAGGTAGTCCGGAAATGCGGCGATGATCCGGCCGGCGAGCGAGATGTCGCGCGTCTCGACAAGCACGTCGGACGAG
The DNA here is from genome assembly GCF_036488505.1 of Paraburkholderia sp. GTDB lineage: Bacteria > Pseudomonadota > Gammaproteobacteria > Burkholderiales > Burkholderiaceae > Paraburkholderia. Next base: position 8,158 of record NZ_DASXHN010000251.1, read on the forward strand.
CGCGTGAACGCCTTGATGATCGGCAGCAGCGAGTACGTCGCCAGTGCCGGCGCTTCGTCGGTCAGGGTGTAGATGATCTTGGGCGATGTGGACATGGTTGAGGCTTTGCTAGGAAGTGGTAGACAGAGCGTTGGCGGAGCCAGTGCAAGTCGCGGCGCGACAGCGACGGCGCGGTGCGACACGATGCAACCCGCGGCCCTCCGGGTTTTGCGGCACGACCGAGAGTATAGGCGTGTTTGCCACTATTTGCTGCTGAACAAACAGGTCCGGAGACCTCGGCCCAATGGGTCGAGCCCCGTCCGACAAGGCTTTGCGCCTGACTATGCAACTCTTAGAACAGATATCTTATAGATGACCTGCGGGCCCGCCAATTATTTCAGATGCGAATCGCTTGCGTTTGACGGGCGTGGTCGCCAGGGGCGTTGACGGGGGCCGGCGGACGTCGACTTCACCCGTACGGGGATACGCAGTCGCTGATCGCCGGTTCGCGCATCGCGTGCCTGCGCCTGTCGCCCTCCTTCGTTCTGTGTCAGCCGAGGCCGCACATCGACCGCCGCTTTTCACGGCTCGACCGCATCGACAAACCGGTTGGTGAACGTGCGCGACAGGTCGATATGCCGCCCCGTCACCGCCGGGTTGAAACCAGCCAGCACTTTAAGCACGGTCGGCGGCCCATCGGCCGGCATCTTGCCGTCAACCGTGTACATCGGTAGCGATGCCCGCAATGCGCTGATAAAAACCGCCCGGTCGCCGCCGATGTCTTCTTGCGGCAGATGCGCGGCGATTTGCTCGGCGCTGTGCGAGTGCAGGTAGCGCAGTGCTCTGACGAACGCGCGCGCGAGTTTTTCCGCCTCGAGCCGATGCGCATCGAGCCAGGTGGTTTGCACGTACAGGCTCGCCCCCGGATAAGTACCGCCCAGCGCGGCGCGCGTACCCTCGACGTTGCGCATGTCCACCAGTACTGCCGCGTCGCCGGATTTCAGCAGCTGGGTCACGGTCGGCTCGGTCGTCATGCCCGCGTGAATGCGTCCGCGCCGGATCGCGTCGATAAAACTGGCGTCCGCGCCGACCGGCAACAGCGTGTATTGCGTGCGACGCACGCCCGCGCGCCGCGCGAGGTACTGGGTGAGAAAACTCGTCGACGAGCCAAGCCCGGTCACGCCGAGTGTTTTGCCACGCACGTCGGCCATGCTTCGGATCGTATCGGCCGATTGCGCCGCGACCATCTGTACTTCGCCCGGCACCTGGCTGAATACGACGATCGTTTTGACCTCGGTGCCGCGCGCCTGCAGATCGATCGTGTGATCGTAGAAACCGACGACGCCCTGCACCGCGCCAGCGAGCATTTCGTTTTCGCCGTCGATGCCGGTTGGCTGCGACAGCAGTTCAACGTCGAGCCCTTCCGCCTTGAAATAGCCGAGTCGTTCGGCCACGCGCGCCGGCAGATAAATGAGCTTGTCGATACCGCCCACCATGATCGCCAACTTCTCCGGCTCGGCCGCGTGCGCGGGCATCGCGAGACCCGCGAGCGCCGTCCACGCGCAGAACGCGAGCGATGCCGCGACTGTGGCGTACGTCATGCGCGAGAAACGGATACGGGGAAGCTGCATCGCGAGGGTCTCCGACGTGTTACGCATCGGCGGCCGCTGCGGCACGCGGAAAGGTCACGGCAATATGCAGTCCCCTGCCGCCCTCGCCAGGCTTAAGCGTAATTTCGCCGCGATGCGCATCCGCGATTTCGCGCACGATCGCCAGCCCGAGACCGGTGCCGTCCGTATCCGCCGATGCGCGGTAGAACGGTTCAAATACGCGCCCGCGTGACTCAGCAGGGATACCCGGGCCGTTGTCGATCACGCTCACCGTGACCGTCCCGGCGCCGGCTTTGACGGCGACCGTCACATGGCCGCCGCTGCCGGTATAGCGGATCGCGTTGTCCGCGAGATTGGCGATCAGCGCCTGCAGCAGCCCGCGATGCCCAACGATCGTTGCGGCGTGATCCAATTCGGCGCCGAGATCGATCTCGCGCGCCTGCGCAAGCACCGCGAGATCTTCGACCACTTCCATTGCGAGCGGCACGAGATCCACGCTTTCCGTCGCCAGTTGCGCGTTGTCCGCGGCTTCGGCCTGCGCGAGCAACAACAGCTTGTTGGTGAGGCCGACCATCGAGCGGTTGCTTCGATGCATCGCGACCAGTGCTTCGTCGAGTGCGGGCGGCAGGCCTTGCTGTTGTCGCGCGAACTGCAATTGCGTGCCGAGTACAGTCAGCGGCGTGCGCAACTGATGCGCGGCATCGGCGATAAACCGGCGCTGCGCGGCGACCTGCACGCCGAGCCGCGCGATGCACTGGTTGATCGCATCGACGATCGGCCGCAATTCCGAATGCAATCGTTCGACGCGAATCGGCTCGAGTTGCATCGGATCGCGGTCCGCAACCTCGTCTTTCACCTTCATCAGCGGCCGCAATTCGAACGTGAGTCCGATGCAAACGAGCGCGACGGCAAGCGCGATCATCACGATCTGCCGCACGAGTTGCGGCTGCCACAGCTGCTGGGTCATCGCATCGCGCGAGCGCGCGGTCTTGCCGACCGTCACCCGCACGTGGCGCGTGACGCCGTTGTCGTACATGAGCCGCACGATATCGACCGCCCGCACCTGATGGCCATGCAGCTCCGTGTAGTAGTGATCGGGCACGTCGGGCGCCTGCAGCGGACGCGGCGGAAAATCCGGCGTCCCCGCCAGCAGCCGTCCGTCGTCGACGCGTACGCTGTAGAACACCTGGTCGCGATAGGGCGACGCGAAAATCTCTAGCGCGGCGGGCGGCACGTCGACGCGCAGAAAGCCGTCCATCCATTCGACTTCACCGGCGATCATGCGCGCCGATGCAACCAGCTGATTGTCCTGCACGAGATTCGCGGTGCGCCGCGCATTGTCGTATTCGGTCTCTCCGGTTACCAGCACATAAAGCGCGAGTGGCACGAGCAGCCACCACAGCAGGCGTATGCGCAGGCTATTGGACATCGTTACTGGTCTTCTTCTTTCTTGCGCAGCAGATAGCCGAGCCCGCGCAGCGTGACGATCGCCGCCGAACTGCCATCGAGCTTCTTGCGCAAGCGCGAAATGTAGATCTCCACCGCGTCCTCGCTCGGCTCGTCCGCGAGCGTGAAGATCGCGTCGACGAGCGCGGGCTTGGTCACCGTCTTGCCGAGACGCAGAATCAGCGCTTCGAGCACCGAGCGCTCGCGCGGCGTCACGTTCAGCGGCGCGCCCTTCAGCGTGAACTGGCGCGTATCGATGTCGAACGACAGATCGCCGCAGACGACTTCGCCCGCCTTCGCCGGCGACTGGCGCCGAATCGCAACCTTGATGCGCGCGATCAGCTCGCGTACTTCGAACGGCTTGACCAGGTAGTCGTCGGCACCGGCGCCGAGCAGTTCCACCTTCTCGTCGATCGAACCGCTCGCAGTCAGGATCAACACCGGTGTCGCGTCGCCGCGCTGACGCAGCCGGCGCAGCACGTTCTTGCCGGAGAGCTTCGGCAGATTCAGGTCGAGCAGGATTACGTCGTAATGATTGGTGCGCAGCAGGCGGTCCGCCTCTTCGCCGTCCTGCACGGCGTCGAGCGCGAATGCCTGCTGCTCCAGCATCTTTGCGAGCCAGTGCGCAAGCGTGGGATTGTCTTCGATGAGCAGCAGCTTCATGGCGGCAACGGCGAAAGTCAGGGCGTCGATTGTGCCTCAAAACAACGAGGCTGCGCGCCTGCCGCGTGCTCGCAGTGTGGTCGCCGTGCACTCGCGGTCTGCTCGCTGCGTGCTCGCCACCTGCGTCGCGTATCGGCGCGAGAGCGCGGCGGAATGCCGGCGCGGCTTCGGTGAGTTTTCGACTGGTGTTTTCCCCGCTTTTCGGGTTAACACTCATGTTTTTCCCAAACCCCAGAAAGCTGGCAGAAGGTTTGGGATTTTTATAATCGCCGCCATTCACCCCAAAAGCGCCGCATGCGATTCCCGCGGCGACCAAACTCAAGGAGACTGCTCGATGCGTACTTTGCGCCAGATTGCCGCCGTATCAGGTGTTGCGTTCGCCCTCGCCGCTGCTTCGGCGGCCGCTCATGCCGAAAAAATCACGATCATGGTCGGCGGAGCCACCAAGATCATCTACCTGCCGGCCAAGCTCACCGAGCAGCTCGGCTATTTCAAGGACGAAGGCCTCGACGTCGAACTGCTGTCGCAGCCGGCCGGCGTCGACGCGGAAAACGAACTGCTCGCGGGCGCGGTGCAAGGCGTGGTGGGCTTCTACGATCACACGATCGACCTGCAAAGCAAGGGCAAGGAAGTGCAGGCGCTGGTCGTGTTCGGCCAGGTGCCGGGCGAAGTGGAAATGGTGTCGACCAAGGCGGCCGATACGCTGAAGAGCATGGCCGACGCGAAAGGCAAGACGCTCGGCGTGACCGGCCTCGGTTCGTCGACGAGCTTTCTCACGCAATACCTCGCGCAGCGCGCCGGCGTGCCGTCGACGCAGTACACGCTGCTGCCGGTTGGCGCGGACAACAGCTTTATCGCGGCGATCAAGCAAAACCGCATCGACGCCGGCATGACCACCGAGCCGACCGTGTCGCAACTGCTGAAGACCGGCGACGCGAAGGTGCTGGTCGATATGCGCACGCTCGACGGCACCCGCGCGGCGCTCGGCGGCACGTATCCCGCATCGAGCTTCTACGTGCAGCGCGCGTGGGTCGAGTCGCACAAGGATGAGGCCGCGAAGCTCTCGCACGCGTTTGCGAAGACGCTGAACTTCATCGCGACGCATAGCGCGGAAGACATCGCCGCAAAAATGCCGAAGGATTACTACGGCAACAACAAGGATCTGTACGTGGCCGCGCTGAAGGCGTCGCAGCCGATGTTCACGAAGGACGGCAAGATGCCGGCCGACGGTCCCGAAACGGTGCTGAAGGTGCTGTCGGCGTTCAATCCGTCGGTGAAGGGCAAGCATATCGATCTCGCCAAGACCTATAGCAACGACTACCTGTCCGCGCCGGTCAAGACCGCGTCGAAGTAACAGCGTTCGACACTCCGAGAATCCACAGAACAGCGAGGCACCCGCCGATGAATCAACCTACGTCACGCGATACGCCGGCCATCGAAATGCGCAACGTATCGTGCCGTTTCATTTCCCCGGACGGCAAGGCTACCGTTGCGTTGCGCGACTTCAGCATGGCGGTCGCGCGCGGCGAATTCGTCGCGGTGGTCGGCCCGACCGGCTGCGGCAAGTCGACCACGCTCAGCATGATCACCGGCCTGCTGAAGCCGACCACCGGTGAAGTGCGCGTGATGGGCGTGCCGGTGGACGGCATCGATCCGCGCATCGGCTTCGTGTTCCAGGCCGACGCGGTGTTTCCGTGGCGCTCGGTGCTCGACAACGTGGCGGCCGGCCCGCTGTATCGCGGCCGCTCGAAATCGGCCGCTTACGACGAAGCCAACGAATGGCTGCGTCGCGTGGGTCTCGAGAAGTTCGGCAAGCACTATCCGCATCAGTTGTCCGGGGGTATGCGCAAACGTGTCGCGCTTGCGCAAACCTTCATCAACAAGCCGGAAATCCTGCTGATGGACGAGCCGTTTTCGGCGCTCGACATGCAAACGCGCACGCTGATGCAGGACGAGCTGCTGCAATTGTGGGGTGGCGCCGGCTCGGTCGTGTTCGTCACGCACGATCTGGAGGAAGCGATTGCGCTCGCCGACCGCGTGTTCGTGCTGACCGCGCGCCCCGCGACGCTGAAAAAGGTGTACGAAATCGATTTGCCGCGTCCGCGCATCACATCGGAGATTCGCTACGACCCGCGCTTTATCGAAATCTCGCGCGACATCTGGCACGACCTGCGCGAAGAAGTGCAAATCGGTTAATCAAGGAACGGCAACCATGTCAACAACCTCTCAACAGATGATGCCATCGGGCATCGATGCCGCGTCGCTCGCTCACGTCGAACGCATTGCGCAAAAGAAGATTCGCCAGCGCCAGGCGCTGGTGATATCGCTGCGCGTTCTGGTGCTCGTCGTGGTACTCGGGGGCTGGGAACTGTCAGCGCGGCTGAAGTGGATCGACCCGTTCTTCTTCTCGATGCCAACCGAGATCTTCAATCAGATCGTCGACTGGTTCGTGAACGGCACGTCGCAGGGCCCACTGCTCACGCAGGTATGGATCACGCTCGAGGAAACCGGGCTCGGCTTCCTGATCGGTGCGATCGGCGGCATCGTCTGCGGGATCGTGCTGGGTCGCAACAAACTGCTGTCGGATGTGTTCAGCCTGTACATCAAGATCGCCAACTCGATTCCGCGCGTCGTGCTCGGTTCGGTGTTCGTGATCGCGCTAGGACTCGGGATGGCATCGAAAGTCGCGCTGGCGGTCGTGATGGTGTTCTTCGTCGTGTTCGCCAATGCATTCCAGGGCGTGCGTGAAGCCGACCGCTACATGATCGCGAATGCCCAGATTCTCGGCGCGTCGCGCCGCCAGGTGACGACCTCGGTGGTGATTCCGTCGGCGCTCAGCTGGATTCTCGCGAGCCTGCATGTGAGCTTCGGCTTTGCGCTGGTCGGCGCGGTGGTCGGCGAATTTCTCGGCTCGAAACAGGGTATCGGCTTGCTGATCTCGACAGCACAGGGCGCGTTCAATGCGAGCGGCGTGTTCGCGGCGATGATCGTGCTGGCGGTGGTGGCGCTCGCTGCGGACTATCTGTTGACCGCAGTCGAAAACCGCCTGCTGAAGTGGCGGCCGAGTTCGGTTTGAGGAAAGCGCGAGCGTAGTGACCGCGCGATTCACCGATAGCGCGGAAATCGACGGAAGTACTGGTCACGATGAATGCCGTTCAGTCAGCGACTGAACGGCATTTTCTTTTTCCGTCGCGTAAAGCGTCTATTTAGCCCGCTTGCACGCTCGATGTTCTCTGAAGGCAGACTATCGCTGACGATACGTTGGCCCGCACGCAACACTTTCGCCCTCTCTGCCGCATCCCGCCACGCCTGACCATGCAGCCGCGAGACTCTGACCTCGATGGCACGCTCAATGCATTACTCCACACCAGTCGGGCGGTTGCCAACATCGCGCGAAGATCGAAGCGAGGTGGGTCATGTCGAGTGCGCAGAGTCAACGTCGGCCAATGAATGGGCACATCGGCCCGTTCGCTCGCGGCAGTGCCGCGAATCGCCGCGCGCGTCGTCATTCGAGCGGGTTCGTACTATTCGGGCTGCGCACTGCCGGGTTTATCGGCCGAGGCCCGAAGCAATTGTGGCCGTACGTGTTGCCGTGGGTGTTCGCCGTGCTCGCGATCGGCTTCCTATGCCTCGTCGTGCGCGGCGTGCTCACGCGGCAATTGCTGGTGCCGCCGGTCGAAGCGCCGCAAACGCTGGCCGAGCACGGCTACACGTCCAACTTTCTCGCCGAGCGAATCATGTCGGCAATGAAGGAGATCGGTCAGGACGCTGAATCGATCCCGCACGACACGATGACCGATAACGACGCGCAACCGGATATCCAGATTCCGGGGCAGGAGATGTCGTATGCGACGACGGTGCGATTCATCAAGGGCGTCATCGGGCGCAACGACGTGGTCGTGCATGTCGGCATCACGAAGACGGGCGACAGCGCGGATTCCTACGTCGCGCATGTGCAGATAGAAGGCGGTCAGTTCAACGCCCGTGAAAGCACGGTGCCGTTCGAAGGACGCGATCTCGAGCAGTTCGTGCGCGATATCGCCGCAAAAGCGATGCGGCTCGCCGAGCCGAACATTCTCGCCAGTCATCTGTTCTCGCAGGTGCAAAAGACCAAATGCTCGCTCGCGCATTGCGACTACCGCGACATCGTCGCGATCTATGACGAAGTGCTCGCACGGCCCGCGTCCGAGCAAGGCGAATGGGCGCTTGCCGGTAAAGCCTGGCTGCTCGCGAACCAGGGGCTCTCGAAAGAAGCGGAACAGCAGACCCGTGAAGCGCTGAACACCTACCAACATTCGGCGGTGCTGCGCGCCAGCCTTGGCATTGCACTCGAACAGCAGCACCGCATCGACGACGCGCTCGAAGCATTGCGCGCCGGCGCCAGCGAGAAATCACACACCGCGGAAAACCAACGTCTGCTCGGCGACGTGCTGTTGCACGCGCATCGTTACGGCGAAGCGCTCGATGCATTCAAACAGGCAGCGGCGATGAAGCCTGACTCCGTCGATACGCTGCACGACTGGGGCGAAGCGCTCGTCACCGTCGGCCGCTACGACGAAGCGATTGCCAAGCTGTCACGCGCTGTCGCATTGCGGCCCGATCTGGCTGCGTCGTATGCCGAATGGGGCCGTGCGCTCGACCATCAGGGCGATCTGCGCGGCGCCTCGCGCAAATACGCCGAGGCGTTGCAACGCGACGCCGGCACGCTTACCGCCCGCGAAAGCGAATTGGCTCACTTCGCCAACGCGGCGCAGGACGCGGGCCAACCTTCCATACCTGGGTCGCGCGCGCAAGCCCGGCCCGTTTCTGATCCATCCCCGGCGTATCCGCTTCAGGCAGCGCTTGAAACGACACGTCGCACGGGAGGAAGCGCGATGCGTTCGATGTAAGCCGAATGCATTCGATGTTCGAGTCGTAAATCCAGCCGGAAAACGCAGCCGGAAGCACAGCCGAAGAGGAGACAGTTCGATGGACAGTTTCGAAGACGCATTCAAAGCCCTGATCGGAAATGAAGGCGGTTACAGCTTCAATCCCGACGATCCTGGCGGCGAAACGATGTGGGGCGTGACCGCGCGGGTCGCGCACAGCGAGGGGTATAGCGGTGCGATGAAGGACCTGTCGCTCGATACCGCGCACCAGATCGCCAAACGCCGGTACTGGGATCCGCTGCACCTCGATGAACTCGATCCGCGCGTCGCGTTCCAGATTTTCGACGCGAACTACAACGGAGGCCTCGTCGTGCTGTGGATGCAGAAAGCGTCCGGCGCGAAGGAAGACGGCAAGTTCGGCCAGGACACGCTGGATGCGGTCAAGAGCGCGGACCCGATGAAGTTCGTGATGCGCTTCGCCGCGTATCGCTTGCGGTATCTAAGGAACCTGCATTCATGGCCGCATTTCAGCCGTGGCTGGACCGAACGTATGGCAGCCAATCTTCTTTTGGGAGCAGCATGATGGACTGGTCTAAGGTAGCGACGAATATCGGCAATACCGCCCCGCTTCTCGCCGGGCTCGTAGGTGGACCGGTCGGGCTCGGCGTCACGGCCGCCGCCGCGATCATTTCGCACGCGCTCGGCACACCGAGCGACCCCACCATCGTGGCGACCGCGTTGAACGATCCGGGCGCACTCGACAAGATCAGACAGGCCGAAAGCGCGAATTCGCTGCAATTGCAGCAGTTGATGGTGACCGCCGCGCAGGCGACTCTCGCGCACGAAACCGACATGGCCCGGCTCGCCGCCGACGATCGCGCCGGCGCGCGCGCCATGGGTGTCGCCAATCGCGACTGGGTGCCGAAGGTACTCGCGATGGCGGTTACGACCGGGTTCTTCGGCATTCTGTTGCTGATGGCGTTCAAGCCTTTGCCGGGCAGCAACAAGGATCTGGTCAACGTGGTCGTCGGCGCGCTGGGTACCGCGTGGATCAGCATCATCGGCTACTACTTCGGCACGTCGGTCGGCTCGATGCGCAAGACCGAATTGCTCGCGAAACCAAGCCTGCCGATCAGATCGGATAGCGCGGTCACGCTGCGCGAACCGGCCATGCCACCGGGCTCGCCGGCACCGGCAGCTGTGCCTGCGGCGCACGCCGGCGTATTCCAGCCGTTCGCGCCGGGCGCACAAGGTCCGATCTACTCGGGCAGTTGACCGATGCTTCGTTAAGCGAACCCTGCACGCGGCGGCTATCGCGAGCCGCCGCGTGCACGTATGCGGTTTGTACGCTGCTCGTCTGGCGGTGATATGTCGCTGCAGCCAAACGCTTTCGCGTCCGGACGAATTGCGTTAAGTTGGCAACGCCGTGCCGGCACAGTGGCATGTCGCGCGACGGCACCCAACCCATCCATCGATTCCCGAATGGAGCGATGAACATGAGTGACGTCGAGCAGAATACGCAGAACGATCCGATCGAACACGTCGTTGTGCTGCTGATGGAAAATCACTCGTTCGATCAGATGCTCGGCTGCCTCGATGCCGTGCATGAAGGTCTGGACGGCGTACGCAACGCGGCCGGCCAATCGAACGCCGACGGCAAAGGCCACACATTCTCCCCTCGCGCCACGCGCGAGCGGCAAATGAAGGACGATCCCAATCACGAGCACGACGCGGTGCTCAAGCAGATCGCCGACGGCAACAGCGGCTTCGTGCGCTCGTTCGTACACGACTACCCGAACAGCAGCCTCGCTGCCCGGCAAGACATCATGGGTTATTACCCGCTCGGCTTTCTGCCCGCGCTGCATACGCTGGGCTCTCGATTCACCGTCTGCGACCAGTGGTTTTCGTCATTGCCGGGACCGACCTGGCCCAACCGCTTCTTCGCACTGACGGGCACATCGAAAGGTCAGACCGGCATGCCTGCCGGACTCGACGCGCTCGACCCGCACTGGTACACCGAGCAGGACCAGGACACCATTTTCGATCGGCTGAACGCCGCGCGGAAAACATGGAAAGTCTATTTCTACGACTTCCCCGCTTCCTTGCTATTGAAGAACCAGCGGCGCGCGGAGAATCTCGCGAACTATCACCGGTTCGACACGTTCTTTCACGACGCGGCTGGTCCCGCCGACGCGTTCCCGCAATTCGTGCTGATCGAGCCGAAGTATTTCGGCGAGGCGCAGAACGACGATCATCCTCCGCACAACATCATGAAAGCGGAAAAGCTGATCGCCGATACCTACAACGCGCTGCGCTCGAATCAGGCGCTATGGGAACGCACATTACTGGTGGTCCTGTACGACGAACATGGCGGCTTCTACGATCACGTGTCGCCGCCCGCCGACGCGGTAGCGCCCGACCAATACACCACGGGCTTCGACTTCAAACGGCTCGGCGTGCGTGTGCCGGCGATTCTCGTGTCGCCATGGTGCAAGCCCGGTGTGTGCAACACGCGATTCGATCATTGCAGTCTGCTGAAATATCTGTGCGAAAAGTGGCATCTCGAACCGCTTGGCACGCGCACGCAGCAAGCGGCAAGCATCGGCGTAGCGATTCATGGCGATGGCGTTGCGCGCACCGACACGCCCCCGTTTATCCGCGTGAGCAATCAATCGCTGATCCCCGAGTGCGTCGAGCTGGAACGCAAATCCTCGAACAGCAATCAGCATGGCCTGCATCATTTCGCCGATTATCTGCACGCGGAGCTGGACCGGCTCGCCGCGGATGCGGTCGAATCCGCGGCGCGACTGGCTCGCACCGGCAATGCGTGGGTGCGCTTCAAGAGCGCATTAGGCTCGCTGATGACGAGCTTCGGGCAGTGGCTGAGCAAGGACTTCTATGACGCGAGGGACCAGCGCGAGGGGCGCACGAGCCAGGCGTTCACACGTTTGGCGCAATCGGTCGGCGTCACGACGGGCGCAACGGGCAGCAATGCGTCGGCGACGACGTCGCGGACGCCCCCCGTATCTCCCGATTAGCACGAAGCACCGAGGCCTAAAGTGCGCACTCGACGCGCTGCGCAGCTGCGGCTCACAGCGTGATGATGTCTACGCGTTAACCCTCAAAGTTCCGCGCGTCTATCTCAAATTTAGCAACAAACATTACTCATAACGGCCA
>NZ_DASXHN010000275.1:0-19514 GCF_036488505.1 Paraburkholderia sp.
CCTTCGTCGACATACAGCGCATCCGGCTGTACGCGCAGTTGCGGATAGCGCTGCTGCAACTTGTCCGCGTAGCGCCAGTGAGTCGTGACGGTCTTGCCATCGAGCACGCCGGCCGCCGCGAGCACGAACACGCCCGAGCAGATCGAACAAAGTCGCGCACCGCGCTCGTACGCGCTGCCGATCTTTTTCAGCAGCGCGGCGGGCGGCGCTTCGTCCGCATCGCGCCAGCCGGGAATCACGATCGTGTCGGCGCGCGCGAGCAGCGTCGGCGTATGCGGCGCGGCAATCGTGATCCCACCTGCCGCGCGAATCGGCCCCCGCTCGGCCGCGCAGACCGCGAAGCGATACCACGGCACGCCGAGTTCCGGGCGTTCGAGCGCGAACAGCTCGGTCACGCAGCCAAATTCGAAGGTGCAGAGCCGGTCGTAGGCCAGCGCGACGACAAGATGGTTTTGCATGGCGCGATGTTACCGGAGATTGACGATTACGCCACTTATCCGCAGGCGGCCCAGCCGGCACAATCGGATCGCCTAACGAATCCGCTTCAGGCGCCCCGCCACCCGGCCAATTTTCCAAGCTGGTACATCATGCCCATTGCCCATTCGACCACCAACGCCGTCACCGCAATCCCCGCCGCCGATAGCGCCGCCGCGCTCGCGCACTTTCATGCATCGCTGCAGTTCGAAACCGATTGCGCCGACGTGCACGCCGCGCTCGCGAGCGGCACGCCCGGCTTTGTGCTGCTCGACGTGCGCAGCCCCGCGCTGTTCGCCGAGGGCCACGTGCCGGGCGCGCTCAATCTGCCACACGGCAAAATCGTCGAGTCGAAGCTGGCCGGCTATCCGCCGGACACGCTGTTCGTCACGTATTGCGCTGGCCCGCATTGCAACGGCGCCGCGCGCGGTGCGTTGCGGCTCGCGCAACTCGGGCGGCCGGTCAAGCTGATGGCAGGCGGCGTGACAGGCTGGCTCGACGAGAGTCTCGCGCTGAGCCATCCGGACTGACCCGCCCGAGCTCGGCATGGATGCGGAATCACGCGCCAGCGGCGCGGGATTCGGTTCGGCGAACGCGAGTCGGATCTGCCGCACGAGCGCGCGCGAAAAAGCGCTTGACTTCCGCCACCGGAAATCTAATATACGCACCGCGTACATTTCGCGCCACACTCCCGCCGCCCCCTTCCTTCCGACAGGTGCCCTGATGAGCGTTCCGCAACAAGCCTTCCTACGCGATGCGATGCGTCGCCTGAACATGACGCGCGACACGTTCGCGAGCCGCATCGGCGTATCGCGCCGGGCGCTCGATACATGGCTGCTGCCGGACGACTCCCAGGAATCGCGAGCGATGCCGGAAATCGTCGAGCGCTTTGTGTCCGAGATCGTCGTCAACGCGGAGCCGGGCGAAATACATACGCAGAGCGTAGACTCGCGGTCGCTCGCCAGCCAGATGCTTTTCGAAGGCAAGCCACAGTTGCTGTCGGTCGATCAGTTCTCGCGCGACTCGGTGGAGGCACTGTTTCGGGTCGCCGACATCATGCAACCCATCGCGCGGCGCCGAAAAATCTCGCGCGTGCTCGAAGGCGCGGTGCTCGGCAACCTGTTCTTCGAAGCCAGCACGCGCACGCGCGTGAGCTTCGGCGCCGCGTTCTGCCGGCTCGGCGGTTCGGTGTGCGACACCACCGGCTTCACGTTTTCATCGATGGCCAAGGGGGAATCGATTTACGACACGAGCCGCGTGATGAGCGGCTACGTCGACGCGCTGGTGATCCGCCATCCGGAGCAAGGCTCGGTGGCCGAATTCGCGCGCGCGACCAATGTGCCGGTAATCAACGGCGGCGATGGCCCGGGCGAGCATCCGAGTCAGGCGCTGCTCGATCTGTACACGATCCAGCGGGAGTTCTCGCGGCTCGGCAAGATCGTCGATGGTGCGCATATCGCGCTGGTCGGCGACCTCAAATACGGGCGTACCGTGCACTCGCTGGTCAAACTGCTCGCGCTGTATCGCGGCATCAAGTTCACGCTGGTTTCGCCGCCGATGCTCGAAATGCCCGGCTACATCATCGAGCACATTTCGCGCAATGGTCACGTGATCGAACAGACGCACGACCTCCACAATGGCTTGCGCGGCGCCGACGTGGTGTACGCGACGCGCATCCAGAAGGAGCGCTTCACTGACGAATCATTCGAAGGCTATACCCCGGATTTCCAGATCAATCAGGCGCTCGTCGACAGCGTCTGCGGCGCCGACACGCTGATCATGCACCCGCTGCCGCGCGACAGCCGCCCCGGCGCGAACGATCTGAGCACCGATCTCAATCACGATTCGCGGCTCGCGATTTTCCGGCAGACCGATAACGGCATTCCCGTGCGGATGGCGATTTTCGCGGTGCTGCTCGGCGTGGAGAAACTGGTCCAGCATTCGATGCGCGATGCCGCATGGCGCCCGCCCGCTTATCTCGGCCCGGACGATGCGGTGTTTCACGGCATCGACTGAGCGGCGCTATTGGCGCGCTGCCGGCCGCTGCGTCAGTCGCGCGCGTTCGCGTCACACCGCGTGTCTGAACGCGCCGGCAAAGAACAACACCTGGTACTTCACCGCGTTCGACCAGTACTTCCACGTGTGGCCGCCAGGCCGCTCCGCGTAGTCGTGCGGCACGCCCAGTTCGATGAGCCGCTCGTGCAGCAGACGGTTGGACTGCACCAGCGAGTCGTTGACACCACAATCGATCGTCAGCGCGATATGTTCGCGGCTGAAATCCTGCGCGTTCGCGACGATCGCCTCGCTGTTCCAGAACCCGGCGTCGCGCGCCGGATCGCCGAACACGCGCTCGATGCCCGGTTCGCTCTCGCTGCCGCGCGGGTCCACCGCGCCGCTGATGCTGCCCGCCGCACCGAACGCATCGGGCCGGTCGAGCGCGATTCGCAACGCGCCGAAGCCGCCCATGCTCGAACCGGTAATCGCGCGTGCACGCTTCGTTGCAATCGTGCGGAAATGCTGGTCGATGTAGGCCACCACTTCGGTGCCAATATAGGTTTCGTATCGGCTGCGCGGATCGACCGGACTGTCGATATACCAGCTCTCATGGCCGCCGTCCGGCATCACGAGAATCACGCGATAGCGGTCAGCCAGCTTGCCGATATTCGACTTCGCGGTCCAGTCGGTATGGTCGCCGCCCGAGCCATGCAGCACGTAGACGACCGGAAAGCGCGCAGCCGTGTTGCCACGCATGTATTGATCGGGCAGCACCACGGTCGCATCGAACGAGCGATGCATCGCCGCGCTCGGAATCGTGATGACGCGTGACTGGAATGCCCACGCCGGCGACGCGACGAGCATCAGAATGAGCCAAAACGCACGAACCGGATTCATGGTGGGTCGCTCTCCCGCTTGTCTTCCGCCGGGCGGCAGGGGGTTTCGCTGTCAGCCGTCCGAATGAAAAGGCCATTGCGTGCATCACGCACATACACGCAATCTTCACCAACGACTCTACCAACGGCCACTTACAACCAATTTTCAGCGAACCCTACGATCCGTCAGATTCCAGCGTCGACCTGCGCGGCGAAGCCGAGCTTGTCCGGCGCGAGATCGTCCCGCAATGTGAGCGCCGGAATCGAATAGGCGCCCCCGTTCTGCGGCCGGAACGCGATGGGTGTCGTATTCCATCGATCGTCGAGACGCTGTTGGGCAAGACCAGCGAATCAGCTGTGCGTCGGCTTCCACACTCGGAAAGGCGCGCACAACTCGCACCACCTCGTCCCTGTATGGACCGACGATCCATATGAGAAGGGCACAAAGGCCCGTTCGCATGATGGCGTCCGCCTGGCTCATCAGCTGCGTTTCTCCTGAATGAAGCGACCGCGACCGCGCGGCTCACCGGAATCTGCAGTCCCCGCCGGCGTCGTTCTAACCGTGCAGTCGCCTGGTGCGCGCTCTCGCGCTGCACGGGCCATTGCCACTTTCCGGATAATGCGGTTCAAGATGTCGCGGTCGTGTTGCAAGGGCCGTGCACAAGCAAGCCACTACATCCACCTACAAGCAAAATGAACTTTGATCTGTCCGACCTGCGCGCCTTCGTCGCGTCCGCCGACTTCGGCAGTTTTCGCGCCGCCGCCGACTCGCTCAACATCTCGCCGTCCGCACTATCTCGCCGCGTGGAAAAGCTCGAATCGGCGTTGAACATGCGGCTCTTTGAGCGCACGACGCGCAAAATGGAACTGACGGTCGCGGGTCGTTCTTTTCTCGAAAAGGCGCGCAACGTACTCGCCGAACTCGAAAGCTCGCTGTTCGGGATGGAGGATCTGGGACGGCGGTTGACGGGGCTCGTCACGATCGCGTGCGTGCCGTCGGCCGTGAGCTTTTTCCTGCCCGGCACCGTGAAGGCCTATCACCAGAAATACCCCGGCATCCGCGTGCGGCTGATCGACGAAACATCGTCCGTCGTCTTTCTCGCGGTGGCGCGAGGCGACGCCGACTTCGGTCTCACCTATATCGGCACGCAGGAACCCGACATCGAATTCACGCCGATCCTGCAGGATCCGTTCGTGCTAGCTTGCCGGCGCGATCATCCGCTAGCGGGCAAACGCTCGGTGAGCTGGACCGATCTCGCGAAGTACCCGGACTATCTGCTGCTCGCGCAAGGCAGCGGCAACCGCACGCTGATCGACAACGCGCTCGCGCAATCAGTACAACAGCCGCGCTGGTTCTGCGAAGTACAGCATGTGCCCGCGCTCGTCAGCATGGTCGAAGCTGGCCTCGGCATCGGCGTCGTACCAAAGCTCGCGCTGCCGCGTGATCGTCGTCGCTCACTCGTCGGTATTCCCGTAACGGGACCGGGCGTCGTGCGCACACTTGGCGTTATCCGCCGCAAAAACCGTCCACTGACGGTTGCCGCGCAGCATTTCTTCGATCTGCTCGTGCACCCTCGTACTGGCACCGGACGACGCGCTAAACGGCGTGCGCCGTCGACCTGAAAATCGCGTTTTCGCGCGCCGCGAGTGATCCCAGATTCGTGCGTGCCACACAATAATCCAACGAAAAAATGCGTTTGCCCGGGGAATCGTTCGGTCGGATCATGTGTGAAACGCAAGCGCTGCCCTGCACTGTGCCGTACTTCGGCGGCCGCTTGAATCACATGGTTTTCAGATCGAAGGAGACACCCCGTTCATGACCCCGTCAACCACCACCGAAGGCATCGTCAGCAAGGCCCGCCTGACGGAGCTGACAATCGACGCGCTGTGCGCGCTCGGCCTGAATCGCACCGACGCCACCGACACCGCCACCATCCTCGTGCTCGCCGACCTGTTCGGTTTGCGCACGCACGGCACCAGCCGCGTCGAATCGTATGGCTCACGTCTGCGCATCGGCGGCATCAATCCGGCGCCATCGATTGCATCCGAGCAGGTGGGCCCGGCGCTCTACCGACTCGACGGAGACAACGGCGTCGGCCCGCTGGTCGGCTATCGCGCGCTCGAACTCGCGATGAAAGCCGCGCGCGAACAGGGCATTGCATGCGTCTTCGTGCGCGGCAGCAATCACTTCGGCCCGGTGTCGCCGTATTCGTATCTCGCTGCCGCGCAGGGCTTCGCCAGCATCATCGGCAGCAACGCGACGACGACGATCGCACCGTGGGGCGGCACCGACGCGCGGCTCGGCAACAGCCCGGTCGGCTTCGGCGTACCGAATCCGCAAGGCCGTCCGTTCATTCTCGACATGGCGATCAGCGTCGCCGCGCGCGCGAAGATTCGAAACGCGCTCAAGCGCGGCGAAGCGATTCCCGGCGACTGGGCCACCGACGCGCAAGGCAAGCCGACCACCGACCCGAAAGCGGCGCTCGACGGCTTCCTGCTGCCGATCGGCGGCCACAAGGGCTACGGCCTCGCGCTGGTCGTCGATCTGCTGGCCGGGCTGATGTCCGGCGCGGCCTACCTGACGCACGTGAAGTCGTGGGAAGACGACCCGGATCAGCCGCAGAATCTGGGCCACTTCTTCATCCTGATCGACACGTCGATGCTCGGCAGCGGCGCGTGGCTCGCCGCGCGGATGACCGACTACGCGGCGATCCTGCACGGCTGTGCGCCCGCCAATCCAGATGCGCCGGTGATCGTCCCCGGTGAGATCGAACTAGACCGCTTCGACAGGCAGATAGCCGACGGCATCGATATCGGCGCAGCGCAGCTGGCGATGCTGGAAGCTGCCGCAGGTTGAAGCGCTGACACACCCGCGCATTGATGTACCGGCGCTCACCGATGCGCGGCCCAGGTGAGGAGACAGACGACCGACCCGGCGTGCCGTTCCCGCGTACGGGGGCGTCAAGCACATAACAAGAGACAAGGAGCGACAGGTGACACACATTCGATGGCGCATCGTCCTGCTGCTGTTTATCGCAGGCTTCATCAACTACCTCGACCGCTCGGCGCTATCCGTCGCCGCGCCCGCGGTCGCGCAGGAACTGCATATGTCGCCAGCCAGCATGGGGCTGGTGTTCTCGACGTTCTTCATCGGGTATGCGGCGTTCAATTTCATCGGCGGCTGGGCGGCCGATCGCTGGGGCGGCAAGCGCGTCTTCTCCGGCGCGATCCTGATGTGGTCGTTGCTGTGCGGCGCGACCGGTTTCGCCGCCGGTTTCGGCTCTCTGCTGGCGATCCGCACCCTCTTCGGGATGGCCGAGGGACCGCTTGCGACGACGATCAACAAGCTCGTGAACAACTGGTTTCCGCACAAGGAATCCGCGACCGCCTTCGGTTTTGCCAATTGCGGTCTGCCGCTGGGTGGCGCGGTCGCCGGTCCGGTGGTCGGGCTGCTGACGCAAGCGTATGGCTGGCGCATCGCGTTTGCGGGCGTCGCCTGTTTCGGACTGATCTGGCTGGTGTTCTGGCAGTTCATGGCCACCGACAAGCCGCATCAGCATCCGCGCGTAGCAGACGATGAGCGCCTGCTGATCGAATCCGACCGCAGCGTCAGCGAAAATCCGGCGAACGTGCAGAGCCTCGCCTTCTACCTCAAACAGCCCGCCATTCTCGCGGCGATGATTTCGTACTTTGGATATAGCTATATCCTGTTCTTCTTCCTCACCTGGTTCCCGAGCTTCCTGATGATGGACCGTCATCTAAGTCTGAAGAGCATGAGCCTTGCGACGGTGCTGCCGTGGGTGCTGGGCTTCATTGGTTACGGCCTGAGCGGCGTGCTGTCCGACCTGGTCTTTCGCCGTACCGGAAACGCACTTCTAGCGCGCAAGTGGGTGTTGATAGTCTGCCTCGGGCTGTCGGGCACCTGCGTCGCACTCGCCGGTACCGTGACGACCACCACCAGCGCGCTGCTGCTGATGGCCATTGCGGTGTTCGCGCTGTATCTGAGCGGCAGCACGTACTGGGCGCTGATTCAGGACACGGTTCCGGGCGCGAAGCTTGGCAGCGTCGGCGGATGCGTGCATTCGATCGCCAATTGCGCGGGCATCATCGGACCTGCGGTAACGGGGTTTCTGGTCCAGCAGAGTCATACGTTCTTCAGCGCGTTCGTACTCGCGGGCGGCATCGCGCTCGCCAGCGTGATCGCCGTGACGATCCTGCTGCGACCCCGGACAGCAGTGCGGCACCAGTCCAACGAAGCGGGCATCGCCGGCTGACTGTCCATGCCTGATTCCGAAGAAAACCTGCAGCAACCGGCCGATTCCGACGACGGCTTCGGCGAGGGCCTGTCTGCTATGGCGCCAGCGACGATTACACGACGTCGATCTCCGGCGCCCCCCCACCGCTCAACGCCTCGGAACGGCGTTACTGTTCAGCACGGCTGGTGCATCAGGAGCAACGTCGTTGGACTCGCACCGTCGAGAAGTCCGTCGCAACAGGGCTACCCCCGCTAAACCAACTCAACTTCCAATACCTCACACCAACATGGAATTCGATCCGTCCATCATCCGAGCCTTTGCGCCAATGGGCGCGGTGCGCGCCTCCATCAACCTCGGAAATCCGATTCTCGCGGTCAAGGACGCGTCGGGCAAGCCGTCCGGCGTCTCGGTCGATCTTGCGCGCGCCCTCGCTGAGAAGCTCGGCGTCGAACTGGAACTGGTCGTGTTTGACGCGGCCGGAAAGTCGGTTCAGGCCGTTAGCGAGGAGCGCGCGGACTTCGGTTTTTTTGCGATCGATCCACTACGCGGCAAAACCATCGCGTTTTCCGAGCCGTACGTGCTGATCGAAGGCTATTACATGGTGCGCGACGCGTCGCCAATCCGCCGCAATGCGGACGTGGACCAACCGCAGCATCGTGTGGCCGTCGGCAGGGGCAGCGCTTACGATCTGTTCCTGACGCGCGAACTGAAGCACGCGCAGATCGTGCGCGCGCCCACCTCGCCGACCGTGGTTCAGACGTTTCTCGAACAGGACCTCGAAATCGCGGCGGGCGTCAAACAGCAGCTCGAAGCCGATGCGCATCGCGCGCCCGGCCTGCGTCTGCTCGACGAGCGTTTCATGGTGATCCAGCAGGCGATGGGTGTGCCGATAAGCCGCGGCACAGCAGCGGCCCATGCGTTGCGTACGTTCGTCGAAGAGATGAAAGCATCCGGGTTCGTCGCCCAGGCACTCGCGCGACACGGTATCGCCGGCGCATCGGTTGCGCCTGCGGGGTGAAAGCTGTACTCAATTTCGGAAACCATGTAGTCGCGCCAACCGTCATCGCGCATTGCCGCGCCCCGGATGAGCGGCAGCACCGGCTTGCCTTCGATCCGTGCCTCGTATGAAGGCAGTCTGAGCGCGGCGAGTACGGTGCACCGATGTATCGAGGGCATCGGACAGGCCCAACATACGCATCAGCGTGCAGAAAATTCAGGTGCATCGCACGCTCCTGGGCCATTGTCGAGCGGCGCCCCCTTCTTTGGCCCCTCATGCGTCCACGATCACTTCAAACCCGCCGTAGATCAGCCGCTTACCGTCGAAAGGCATCGGATTCGTGTCAGGCTGCAGCCGTGGGTCAGCCATCACCGCTTTCATTCCGTCGTCTCGTGCCTGACGCGAAGGCCAGACAACCCAGGAGAACACCACCGCCTCGTCATGCTGCCGTTTGACCGCCATCGGAAAAGACGTCACCTTCCCTTCCGGGACGTCATCTCCCCAGCACTCGACCACCTTCAATGCGCCGTGCTCCTTGAAGACGGCCGCTGCCGATTCGGCATGCTTCCTGTACGTTTCACGATTGGCCGTGGGCACGGCGGCGACAAATCCATCTACGTAAGTCATGAGCGATCTCCGTTCGCGTTGATGATGAATAGGGGCGCGAAAGCGACGTCGGGACCGCATTGTCGCAATCTTGCCGCCCTATACGCACGACGAACCACGTTTGAAAAAATCGACAAAGCTCACGACATATTTCGAGGTCTTCCGAAACTTACACTTGCGGGGGAACGCATCTGACCATACTGAGGTTCGGAACCGTGCGTGTTGGTGGTCTCGGAGTCAACTTCACAACGCTCTTTAGCCTTCTTGCTAATAGCTCGATCAGTGAAAGCCCGAGCAAAGCCTCCGGGACGAGTGACGGAAGTTTTAGCAAGCCAGCAGGCGATGCAAGCGGCTGCGTTGAGCCGCGTTCTCGGCGAACTCGCCGACCGTATCGTGGCGTCCATCGTCGCATTCGAACCGGAAATGTCGAGGCCTTTTCAGCGTCGATCGCGCAGTACCGCTACGGCCTGTCTTCGCAGAGAGCCGGTTGATCCGCTGCTCGACGACAGACGTTTCCCATTGTGACCACACATCGAAACTTCAGGTCAGATAAACCGCCGCACATTGCGGTTTTGACGCGCGCCTGGACGCGCGGTCTTTAAACGGCATCGGGTACCCGGCGCGTCTTCAGGAACGCTTCGAGTGTTTCGCCGCGCATGCTCGCGTACACGCCGAGATTCGTGATCTTCACGACACGAGCGAACTTCTCGAGCACGAAGAAACACACCCCATAACGGATTAGGCCAATCCAGTCCGTGTTATCGACCAGCGTGCGCTCTTCTGCCGTCAGGCCGGCTGCATCGTAAGCGGCGGTGCGGTTTTCCAGCCACAGCGCGCGCGCCGACGCCTCGCGCATCTGCCAGAAGAACCGGTTCAGGCGCATCGCCTTTATGCTCTGACGAATATCGAACGGATACGTGCCGGTCAGTTCTTCGACGCCAATCAGCTGCGGATTCATTGCGCCACCTCGTTATCGTAGATCGTCACGGCCATCGCGGTGCTGGTCGCCAGATAGTAGTTGCGATGCAGTTCGCGGACGTTCTGGCCCAACGCTCCACGCATCGCGAGCCACATGATGGTCTCGACGCTCTCCGCCCCGCCGAGGCGCACGTAGTCGACATGCTTCATCGCGGCAAGACGCTCCGGATCGTTGACGATCAGGTCGAGAAACTCCATGTCCCATTCGGTATTGTTGAAACCACTGCGCTCGCCATGCACCTGGTGCGACAGGCCGCCCGTGCCGACCACCACGACCTTCAGGTCCTGTTCGAACGATTCGATCGCGCGACGCAGCGCCTGGCCGAGCCGGTAGCAGCGATTCGCAGTCGGCAGCGGATACTGCAGGACGTTGACCTCGAGCGGCACCAGCGACATCGGCCAGCCGCCCTGATGCGGCAGCATCAGCGACAGCGGCGAATTGCAGCCGTGATCGAGCGGCCGGTCCTGAAAGACGGTTAGATCGAACTCGTCGGCGACGAGCTGCTCGGCGATATGGATCGCGAGATCTGGATGGCCGGCGATGTCCGGCAGCGGACGCTTGCCCGCGCCTTCATCGGCGAATTCGTGATTGGGCGACACGCCGAGCGCGAACGTCGGATAGCAGTCGAAGAAGAAGCTGTTCGCGTGGTCGTTGTAGAACATCACCATTACGTCGGGCTTCTGCTCGGCCAGCCACTGCGCGACTGGCTCGTAGCCCTTGAACAGCGGCGCCCATGCTGGGTCGTTCTGCTTGCCCTTATCGAAAGCCAACCCGATCGTGGGTACATGGGAGCTGCCGATACCGCCAATGATTCTTGCCATATTCGTTCTCTTCCGTCGCTTCTTTTGCTGCCAATCGGATGGGTCGCCGGGTTCACCGCGCTGGTCAACGCGACCTTCTTGGGATACAAAGATAGAAATTGTGCCGCGATCCGGGAAGTCCGGGTATACCTCAGTCGACGCTGCCCCGATGGGAAAAGACCCGGCAATTAGGCACGGGACGAGTGGATGAAACTGCCGCGGCCCACGCCGCACATGGCTACCTCTGTATCCCAAGGCCGCCCGGCAAGCGCTACGCCGCGCTCGGGAGGTCAGCTGCTCGATAAATAAAATAGATGCCTATGAAAACAACTCGCAACGCGCTTTTTACGGCTTGGTGCAACGTTGCACGCGTGGCTATACTGCGGTGCCTCCGGACGAGTGACAAGCAATGAACGAGACGACCCAGCAAGCGATTGTCCAGACCTTACGCGAAAAGATCCTGTCGGGCGAACTGGGGCCCGGACAGCGGCTCGTCGAAGCACAACTCGCGCAACGGCTCGGCGTATCGCGCACGCCGCTGCGCTATGCGTTGAGCGTGCTGTGGTCGGAAGGCCTGCTCGATCGTTCGGGCTCGCGCGGATACGTCGTGCGCCGCTTCAGCGTGCGAGACATCCTCAACGCGATCGACGTGCGCGGCGTACTCGAAGGACTCGCCGCGCGCTCGGTCGCCGAAAGCGGCGTGAGCTCCGCGCTTGCCGACCCGCTTGACGACTGCCTGCGCGAAGGCGATGAGATTTTTGAGCAAAGCCGTCTGCACCCAGGCGACGACATGCGTTACGCGCAGATGAACGGCCGCTTTCATGCGCTAATCGTCGAAGCGGCGCAGAACCAGGCGATCACGGGCGCGCTCAGTCTGAACGGCAAAATCCCATTCGTGTCGCCGTTCACAATCGCGTTCGACGAATCCGCGCGCGAGCGCCAGTTCGCGATGCTGATGTACGCGCATCGACAGCATCATGCGATCGTCGATGCGCTGAAAAATGGCGAAGGCGCGCGCGTCGATGCGCTTATGAAGGAGCATACGCATATCTCGAAGGAAAGCCTGAACCTGTCGCTGCCGTCGTTGCATCTGATCGCGGGCGCGGCATGAACAAGCATTCGCGTTCCACCGAAAGCACCTTGCTGGCCGCGAAAACGCCGCTGTCGGTAAGCAACAAGGACCTGCTCAATCTGGCGCAACTGCGCGCTTTCCGGCTCGTCGCCGAGATGGGCAGCGCGACCCGCGCGGCGGCCGCGCTGTTTCGCGCGCAGTCGGCAGTTACGCGTTCCGTCCAGGAACTGGAGTCGGCGCTCGGCGTACCGCTTTTCGATCGCGGTCCTTCCGGCATGCTGCCAACCTCGGTCGGCCGCGCGGTGCTGCTTCGCTGCGAGCGGATTTTCGCGGAACTCGAAGAGCTCGCGCAATGGTGCGCCACGAGACAGACACGCCGCCGGCCCGTGGCGGAAGGCGCGTTGCCCGCCTATTTGCTCAACACCCGGCGGCTGCAATTGTTCGCGGCGCTTGCTCGGCATCGCCACATGCCGAGCGCGGCGAAAAATTTCGGCATCAGTCAGCCCGCCGTGAGCACCGCGATTCGCGTACTCGAAAGCGGTTCAGGACTCAGTCTGTTCCATCGCAGCCCGCGCGGCATTCTGCTGACGGCCGACGGCGAAACGTTTCTGCTGCACATACGCCGCGCGCTGAACGAACTACGGCACGTACCCGACGACATCGCCGCACTGAACGGCAGGATTCAGGGCTCGGTGACGGTCGGCGCGTTGCCGCTCGGTCGCACCCTGATCCTGCCAAAAGCGATCGCGCGCATGACCTCCGAGAATCCGGGCGTGCGCGTGGTTACCGACGAAAGCGCGTACGAGACACTCGTCGCCGGTCTGCGCGCGGGCGACATCGACTTCGTTCTCGGCGCGCTACGCGACAACGACGCGACGAGCGCCCTAAAGAACGAGCGGCTCATGTCGGAGGACATGGTGGTGTTGGTGCGCCGCGATCATCCGCTGACCCGCGCACGCAACTTGACCATCATGGATCTGCGCGTCGCGCAGTGGATTCTGCCGCGCAGCAATGCGCCGGCGCGCGCGCTGTTCGAAGCGCAATTCAAGCGGATGAAAGCGAAGCCGCCGCTGCCGACCGTCGAAACCGCCGACCTCGCGGTGATTCGCGGTTTGCTGCTCGGCACCGACATGGCGGCGGCATTGTCGGCGCAGCAGTTGCATCACGAGATTCAGTGCGGGCAACTCGTGGTGCTCGACGTGCCGCTGCACAACACGCGCCGCGACATCGGCCTGACGATGCGCGCGGCGGGCACGCCGTCGCCGGCCGCGCGCGCGTTGATCGACGCGATTCGGCTGTCGGTCGTCGATGTGACACGTACGGTCAGTATCGCCGCAAACCAGGCACCTTGATTGATTAGGCGGCTTATCTATCCTCGTCCGGGTCCGGCAAGCTGTCGAAGAACGGCCGCCAGTCCGACGGGCTCGGCAGCGTGCTCGCCATCCCCTGCATAGGGCCGGCGAAACCGTTATCTGAAGAAGTGAGGTAAGAGAAAGGAAACTGCCCGGGAGCGGCGCGCGCCGCCGGCCTTCAGGCCGGCGACATACCGTTTTGCAGCTTCGCGCCGCCGGCGTCGCGGGATGCCAGAAATGCGAGCAGCGCCTGCGCCGCTTCGGGCTGGCGCGACACGGTGCAAATCGCGGCGGTGAAAGTCGTCGTGGATTGGACGGCCGACGGGAGCTCGCCGAGCACGTCGATGCCCGGCACGTGAATCAGTTCGCTCATCTGCTGAAAGCCCAGCGCGACCTCTCCGCGTGCGACGAGCGTGCCAACCGGCACTCCCGGCGGCGCCTTCACGATACGCGGCGCGATCCGTCCGGCAATGCCCCAGCGTTCGAATAGCTTCAGCAGATGGGTGCCGCTCGGCCCCGTCGAGTAACCGACGCTGCGTGCGCCGAGAATCGCGTCGCGCAGCGCGGCTTCGGAAGCGATGTCCGGATGCGTGTCTCTGGCCGCGACTGCTACGGCAATACCCGAGCGCGCCAGGACGACACGGCTCGCCCCATCGACGCAGCCCGCCGCCACGAGCCGTTCCATCGCGTCCGACGCAAGTATGACGATATCGAACACTTCGTTATTTTCGACGCGGCGCGCCGCATCGACGCCGCCGACGGATTCGATTGCGACCGCCTGGCCGGTGCGCCGCCCGTACGACGCGGCGAGTTCGGCCAGCACCTGACGCGTGGCCATCGACGAAATGCCGGTGATCGGCGCGCGCTTCGCTTGAAGGTTGCTCATTGCGACCACGGATGTCAGTCCTTGTAACGCAGTCCAGCCTGCTCGAGCGCCCCGCGCATGTTGTACATGTCGAGGCCGAGCACGCCGGAAGCGAGCTTCGCGCGCTTTTCGGCTTCGTTAGCCTCGCGCGCCGCAGCCTTTTCGAGCACCGCTTGCGCCGCAGCTGCCGGCACAACGACCACGCCGTCGTCATCGGCGACCACGACGTCGCCCGGCGTGACCATTGCGCCCGCGCACACGACCGGAATGTTCACCGAGCCGAGCGTCGCCTTGACCGTGCCCTTCGCGGAAATCGTCTTGCTCCACACCGGGAAATTCATTTCGGTCAGCACGCTGACGTCGCGTACGCCGGCGTCGATGATCAGTGCTTGCGCGCCGCGCGCCTTGAAGCTCGTGGCGAGCAGATCGCCGAAGTAACCGTCGGTGCACTCCGCGGTGACGCCCGCGACGACGACATCGCCCGGCCGGATCTGTTCGGCCGCGACGTGCAGCATCCAGTTGTCGCCAGGTTGCAGCAAGACCGTGACGGCCGTGCCGCTCGCGCGCGCACCGGTGTAGATTGGGCGCATGTACGGTTTCAGCAGGCCCGTGCGGCCCATTGCTTCGTGCACGGTGGCCGAACCGAGCGCGCCGAGCCTCGCGGCCACGTCCGCGTCCGCGCGCTCGATGTTGCGATAGACAACTCCGATTTCATACATGATTACAGCCCCTTCGCTTTGAGCAACGCATCGAGGCGCGGATAAACCCGCCGCGCGTTACCTTCGTAGATCTTGCGACGATCTGCCGCGTCGACGTGCGCCGCTTCGATATAGCGCCTGGTGTCGTCGAAATAGTGGCCGGTTTCCGGATCGATGCCGCGCACCGCGCCGATCATCTCGCTCGCGAACAGGACGTTATCCAACGGAATCACGCGCGTCAGCAGATCGATACCCGGCTGATGATAGACACAGGTGTCGAAGAACACGTTATTCAGCAAATGGTCCTTCAACAAGGGCTTTTTCAGCTCCTGCGCGAGACCGCGGAAGCGACCCCAGTGGTACGGCACCGCGCCGCCGCCGTGCGGAATCACAAAACGCAGCGTCGGGAAATCGCGGAACAGGTCGGAGGTCAGGCATTGCATGAACGCGGTGGTATCCGCATTCAGGTAGTGCGCACCGGTGGTGTGGAAGCACGCATTGCAGCTCGTGCTCACGTGAATCATCGCGGGAATGTCGTACTCCACCATCTTCTCGTAGACCGGGTACCAGGAGCGATCGGACAGCGGCGGGCTGGTCCAGTGGCCGCCCGACGGATCGGGGTTCAGGTTGATCGCGACATTCCCGTACTGCTCCACACATTTGACGAGTTCAGGAATGCAGGTGGCAGGATCGACACCCGGACTTTGCGGCAGCATCGCGGCCGGCACAAAGTTCTCGGGAAACAGCTCGCTCACGCGATAGCAAAGTTCGTTGCAGATCGCGGCCCACGTGCTGGAGACTTCGAAATTGCCGATGTGGTGCGCCATGAAACTCGCGCGTGGACTGAAAATAGTCAGATCGAGTCCGCGCTCGCGCATCAGTTTTAACTGGTTCTTTTCGATCGACTCGCGCAGTTCGTCGTCGCTAATCTGTAATTCCGACACGCTCGGCATCGCGGACGGATTATTGATGCCTGCGATCTGGCGGTTACGCCACGTCTCCAATGCTTTTGGCGCGGTGGTGTAGTGGCCGTGAATGTCGATGATCACCGTGATTCCTCAGTAAATGAAATTAACCAGCGGCGCGCGCGAAAGCTCGCGTGCCGCATTCCTGCATACGTTAATGCGCGGTATTCGGATGCCCGGCCGCTGCACCGCCGCCCACGCGCTGGCTGACCAGAATGGCGATAGCGGCCAGCGTAGCGGGAATCGCAAGCATCGCGAGAATCGCGCCGAACTGCCAGCCGAGGCCGAGCAGCGCGCCGCCGATCGCCGATCCGAAGATACTGCCAAAGCGGCCCATCCCGAGCATCCAGCTCACGCCAGTCGCGCGCGCGGCGGTCGGATAGCGGCCTGGCGCAAACGCGTTCAGGCCGGTCTGCGCGCCGCTCATGCAGAAGCCCGCGGCAAACACGAGCAACGCCAGCGACGACGACAGCGCGCCGATGTAGCCAAGCGCGAGCACGCACAGTGCGCCACCGACATACGCGGCGCTGATAACCGGCGCAGGACGCGCCTTGTCCATGACCCAGCCGACCAGGATCGCGCCGATCGTGCCGCCGATCTGGAACATCGCCGTGACGTTGGCCGCGGTCGTGACCGACAGACCCGCATCTTTCATCAGCGTCGGCAACCAGCCGGTCAGCAGATAGATCACGAGCAGCCCCATGAAATAAGTGGCCCACAGCGCGATCGTCATCGAGCCATAACCTTGCGAGAACAGCACGCCAATCGGCTTGCGCGTCGGCAGTGGCGGTTCGTTCGACACGAACACCTCATTGCCCGCAAAGCGCACGCCGCACACCCGGCCAAGCACCCTACCGATACGCGGCGAAGGCACGCCGCGCACCGCGAGCAAACGGGCCGACTCGGGCAGCAGCCAGACCTGCAACGGGATCAGCGCAAGCGGCAGTGCGCCGCCGAAAATCAGCACCGAGCGCCAGCCATGAACCGGGATCAGCCAGCCTGCCGCGAAGCCGATCAATGCCGAGCCAAGATTGAAGCCCGTGAACATCACGGTGATCAGCAAAGCGCGCCTGCGTTGCGGCGCGTACTCCGAGAGCAGCGTCGTCGAGTTCGGCATCGCCGCGCCGAGGCCGATACCGCTCAGCAGACGCAGCGCCGCCATCGCCACTGGCGATTGCGTGAATGCGGTGGCGATCGTGAAGATGCCGAACAGAAACACCGATGTGATCAGCACCCACTTGCGGCCGATGCGGTCCGATGCCGGACCCGCGGCCAATGCGCCGATCACGAGACCAATCGGCGCCGCGCTCATCACGAGCCCGAATTCGGGGCGCGAAATCGCCCATTCATGAATGATGGACGGCGCGACGAAACCCATGATCGCGACGTCCATGCCGTCTGCGGTCACGATCAGAAAACACAGCGCTACCAGTATCCACTGGTAGACCGAAATTGGCCGTTCGTCGATGAACGCCTTGATATCAATCCTGTTACCGCTCGTCGTCCTCGTCATCAAAAGTCTCCTGTCTCCTTCATTTGCCCTCGGCGCGCGTCGGAAGCGGATTGCTCCGCCATGTACGTCGGTCCCGTAACCATCATGGCGATAGCCGCCGCACGTCTTACTCAAGCACTGGCGTGAAGGTACGTATCGTCATTAGCGGGCCAAAGCGCGGGTTAACCATAGGGGCGAGGCGATTACCCGCATTTCTATGGTTCCGCATAGCTCCCTTAACGCAGCGCCGATCCGCTGAAAGCACCGCCGGACAAGCGCTCAGACGACGTCTACGGCCCTTGAAAGCGGGCTTCGTAAAGCCCGTTTCGCGTGGGACCTCATAAACGCAACAGATGACTCGGGAACGAAGTCGCATACGACGGCGGGACACGCCAGCTTTCGCGGTCGGCCAGGATGCGGCCCGTGACATGGCTATTCACCCCCGACTAAGGGGCGCAAAAAACAAAAAGCGGAACGACCGTACGACTGTCGTTCCGCCTCGGGATCAGCCGGCCTTTGCCGGCCCTGCCCTTGAGTCAATTACCGCGGAGCGCTATACGGCTCACGGCGCCGCGACACCGCGCGTCGTCGCCGTATAACGCGTGTAGAAGCTCGCGCCGGCCCACTTGCGCGAGGACGCCGTGTAGAGCGGTGCGCCTTGCGTGTAGTTCGCACCGTTGTGCCAGTCGCCCGAACCGGTGTACTTTGCGACCGCCGGGTACGTGTAACATTGTCCTTCAAGCCGATGGAGGCGCTGCAAGCCGACACCGGCTTCCTACAGCAGACCAAGTCGCTCCAGGCTTCCTTCGATATTCGGATGGGACAGCAGATCAAAGGCCGGGACGGATCGTATGAGGCGACGTGGCAATACGAATCGTCGAAATCGCACCGACGACAGCGTTAGAACGATGTGCCTATCTGGAACTGGAATTTCTGGTACTGATCGCCTGCGTGCCTGACGAGCGGAAAGCCCAGACTCAGCTTGAGCGGGCCGATCGGCGAAATCCACGCGAGACCCGCCCCATAGCCGTAGCGCAGTCCGTTGGCGCCAACGCTACTGCCCTCGCTGCCCCATACGTTGCCGCCGTCGAGGAAAGTAAAGACGCGCAGTGTGCGGTCATAGCCGGATCCCGGCAATGGAACGGTCAGTTCGATGTTGCCGACGACCATCTTCGAGCCACCGATGGGGTCGTTCGTGGTCGCGTCGCGCGGCCCGAGCGAGCTTGGCTCGTAGCCACGCACTGAACCGATGCCGCCCGCGTAGTAGTTCTTGAAGATCGGATAGGGCTTGCCGTCCAAGCCATTACCGTAGCCGCTCTGGAAATTCAGACCGAGCACAAAGCCGCGTGCGAATGAATAATAGTATTGCGCCTGAAGGTCCGCCTTATAGTACGGTGTATCACCGAGCGGCGAGCCATATTCGGCGTTGGCTTGCGTATAGTAGCCGCGGCTCGGGACAAGCGCGCTATCACGGTCGTCACGCGACCATCCGACGGTCAACGGCACGTTGTTGGAGACGCGCCCAAAGTCCGTGACGTAATCCTTATAGCTCTGCGGTGTGTTGGCGTCGATATCCAGACGGTTCTGCTCGAACCCCAAGCCGAAGTACACCATGTCGGACTCGGAAAAAGGCACGCCGAATTTGAGGTCGGCGCCAGCCGTAACGATTCGGAAACTCGAGTCGGTCGAATAGTACAAGGGCTCCGTCGTTCGGTAATAGACGTCGGTGATGCGCTTGATGCCGTCGACTGTGAAGTACGGATCGACCTGCGTGACGGTCAGCGTACGGTTGGTAGTCGAGGTATTCACATTCAGCGCGAGGCTCGTGCCCGAGCCGAACACGTTGTCCTGCGATATGCCCGCGGAAATAATCGGGCCCTCGCCCGAGCCATAGCCCAGGCCGAGCGAAAGCGTGCCGGTGGGTTTTTCCGTCACCTTGACGTCGATATCGACCTGGTCCGGGGTGCCTTCGACCGGCACCGTGGTCACCTCGACATCGGTGAAGTAACCGAGGCGGTTGATCCGGTCTTTCGACAGCGCGAGACGGTTGGAATCGAACCACGAGCCCTCCATCTCACGCATTTCACG
>NZ_DASXHN010000295.1:0-21085 GCF_036488505.1 Paraburkholderia sp.
TTCATCTGTTCGGGCGTGGTGTTCTGTGCCTCGTCGAGGATGATGAACGCGTGGTTCAGCGTGCGGCCGCGCATGTACGCGAGCGGCGCGATTTCGATCATCTGCCGCTCGAACATCTTGGCGGTCTTGTCGAAACCGAGCAGGTCGTACAGCGCGTCGTAGAGCGGGCGCAAATACGGATCGACCTTCTGCGCAAGATCGCCGGGCAGAAAACCGAGTCGCTCGCCCGCTTCGACCGCGGGGCGCGTGAGCACGATCCGCTTGACCTGGTCGCGCTCGAGCGCATCGACCGCGCAGGCCACCGCGAGGTAGGTCTTGCCGGTGCCGGCGGGGCCGACGCCGAACGTGACGTCGTGCGAGATGATCTGCTTCAGGTACTCGCGCTGCGCCGGCGTACGGCCGCGCAAGTCCGCGCGCCGCGTGTACAGCTTCGGGCCGTATTCCTCGAAGTCGTCGTCGGACGCGTCGGCGCCGGCGGGCTGGTCGAACGGATGGTCGGGGTTGCCGGTGAAGCGCGGGTCGGCGGCTTCATCGCCGTCGCCATTCCCATTGCCGTTGCCGTTCGGGCGATGGCGCGCCGGGTGGCGCACTTCGACGAGCGCGAGCTGGATGTCGTCGACCGACAGCGGCTCGCGCGCATTGTTGTAGAAGTTTTCGAGCGCGGTCAGCGCAAGCTTCGCGCCGCGCCCGCGGATCGTGATGCGATGGCCGCGACGCTGCAAGGTCACATCGAGCGCCTGCTCGATCTGCCGCAGATTTTCGTCGAGCGGTCCGCAGAGGTTGGCGAGCCGCGCGTTGTCGTCGCGCGGTGCGGTGAATTCCAGATGCGGCTGAGTGGTCTTCAAGGCGATGAGTCGATCCTGTCGGTTGCGGTATGCGGGTTCTGGCCTGTGTGCTTGCTGAGTCTGCTGGGAGCTCGCGCTCAATGCGTCGCCGCGGAGCTGTCGTCGTGAACCATCACGAGTTCGCCACGCAGCGAATGCGGGTACGCGTGCACGATCTTCACGTCGACCATCTGGCCGATCAGCCGCGCGTGCGACGCGAGCGGTGCCGGAAAGTTAACCACGCGGTTGTTCCCGGTGCGGCCGGCGAGCTCGTTCGGGTCCTTGCGCGCGCGGCGCTCGACCAGAATCTGTTCGACGTTGCCGACCATCGCATTGCTGATGCGCTGCACGTTCTCTTCGATCGTCGCCTGCAGATGCTGCAAGCGTTTGAGCTTCACTTCACGCGGCGTGTCGTCGTGCAGATTCGCGGCGGGGGTGCCGGGGCGCGGGCTGTAGATGAACGAGAAGCTGGTGTCGTACTTCATCTCGTCGACGAGCGCCATCATCTTGTCGAAGTCTTCGTCGGTCTCGCCGGGAAAGCCGACGATCATGTCCGTCGACAGCGACAGGTCCGGGCGGATCGCGCGCAGACGGCGGATCACGGACTTGTATTCGAGCACCGTGTAGCCGCGCTTCATCGCCATCAGGATGCGGTCGGAGCCGTGCTGCACCGGCAGATGCAGGTGGCTCACGAGCTTCGGCACCTTCGCGTACGTATCGATCAGGCGCTGCGTGAATTCTTTCGGATGCGAGGTCGTGTAGCGAATCCGTTCGATGCCCGGAATGTCGGCGACGTATTCGATCAGCGTCGCGAAATCGGCGATCTCGGCCGCGCCCGCGCTCAACGCGCCACGGTACGCATTGACGTTCTGGCCAAGCAGCGTGACTTCGCGCACGCCCTGGTCGGCGAGGCCGGCGATTTCGGTCAGCACGTCGTCGAGCGGACGCGACACTTCCTCGCCGCGCGTGTACGGCACCACGCAGTAGCTGCAGTACTTGCTGCAGCCTTCCATGATCGACACGAATGCACTCGGACCGTCGACGCGCGCCGGCGGCAGGTGATCGAACTTCTCGATTTCGGGGAACGTGATGTCGACCTGCGCGCGGCCGCTCGCGCGGCGCGCGTCGATCATCTGCGGCAGGCGGTGCAGCGTTTGCGGACCGAACACCAGGTCGACGTACGGTGCGCGCGCGACGATCGATGCGCCTTCCTGGCTGGCGACGCAGCCACCGACGCCGATGATCAGATTGGGATTCGCGTCCTTCAGCTCGCGTACGCGGCCGAGGTCGGAGAAGACTTTTTCCTGCGCTTTTTCGCGCACCGAGCAGGTGTTGAACAGGATCACGTCGGCGTCTTCCGGCGTGTCGGTTTTAACGAGTCCTTCAGCGGCACCGAGCACGTCGACCATTTTGTCGGAGTCGTACTCGTTCATCTGGCAGCCAAAGGTCTTTACGTAAACTTTCTTGGTCATCGAATTTCGCCGGTCGCAGTGGTTAATCTGGGGGCGTGATAGAGGGTGAAGGGGGCCGCGTGGCGGGGCAGCGCGGCGTACTGGGCCGGCGTGCAAGCGTCTTTTGCGGCGCAACTTGAGATTATAGCCCTTCGTCGAGCGGGGGTTTGGGCGCCTGTCTTGCGGATGGCCCGGTTCGTGACGGCTTGCAAAACACCATGTTTAACCTGATTCCAGCTCGTGTCCGATCGCGACACGATCCTCTGCTGGCGGTCCGCGCGCCGCTGCTTGCGTGGCTCGCGGCGAGCACGGATGCGCGGGTCATGCCGGTTGCGCAGCGCGCGTCAGTTGCTTGCCTCCGCGATGCTGATAACAGTGTGAAGATAACTTCGTTGGGCGGCGCGTAAGCCGATGCTATCTTGCCTCCACTCACTGCTTTGGCGCCGGCCGTCGGCGCTCTGGAGCCCACGATGCATTCTCCGCTAGCGCTGGTTCGCGACCCCTCGGCCGATGTCGATACGGACGCGGTAGCGCGTTCGCCGCAATCGTTCGATGCGCTCGAGCAACTGGTCGGCGTGAACCTGGCCCGGCTGCGCGCCGAACGGCAGTTGTCGCTCGACGCGCTGGCTCGCGCGTCCGGCGTATCGCGCGCGATGCTCGCGCAGATCGAATCGGCGCGTAGCGTGCCGTCGATCAAGGTGCTGCGCAAGGTGGCCGCGGCGCTGAAAGTATCGGTGGCGGCGTTTTTGCGGCGTCATGCGAACAACGGCTTCGAGCACTTGCCGGCGGACCGCTCGGCGCGCCTGGTCAGCGCAAACGGCCGTTATTCGGCGCGGCCCCTTTATCCCGACGACGAACCGGCCGCCGCCGAGTTTCACGAACTGCGCATTGCGCCGCTGCATACCGAGACGGGCATCCGGCGCGCGCCGGGCACGACGGTCAATCTCGTGGTCAGCGATGGCACGCTCGAAGTCAGCGTGCAGGATCAGCGTCAGTTGCTAGCGACCGGCGATGCGATCGTGTTCGACGCGGACCAGCCGCATAGTCTGCGCAATCCTGGCGACACCGAAGCGCGCGCGTTTCGCGTGACGCTGCCGGCCGAGACGCCGCCGCGCTGGGAGGTGCCGGCGCCGGACGGGGCGCGCGATCAGGCGGCGAGCGAAAGCGCGCCCGGATGACAGGCCCAGCCGTCAGTAGGGTCTTTACCCGCCGCGCTGCGCGCGCGGCGCGCTTGTCGTATGCTTTGCCGGCCGGTAAATCCGGCAATCAGTGCGTCTTCAGGGCGGGGTGAGATTCCCCACCGGCGGTAGGCCGGCAAGCGCGACAGCGCGAAGCCGGCAAGCCCGCGAGCGCCCGCATCGGGTGGTCTTCGCCGTAGCGAAGGCCGCCGCGGGGTCAGCAGATCTGGTCAGAAGCCAGAGCCGACGGTCATAGTCCGGATGAAAGAAGATGTGCAGATAGTCATCTGCGTGCCGTGACATCGCCGGTCGTTCAGGCGGTGCGTGAGCGCCGCTTTCTTGCGGCGACCAGCGGTGCGTTCGAGTCTGTTTGCAATGCCCTGAAACGTTTCTCGCCCAACTTTTGCGATGAGCGTTTCGATCATGTCTATTGCTGCTTTTCCCGCCCCGTCGACGATTGCCGAAGATGCATTCGCCGATCTCCCGTTGCTTGCCACCGAACCCGTGCCGCCGCGTATTGCCGCCGCCTTGCAGGCCATGCGCGACGGCCGCGCGGTCGTGCTGCAGGACGACCATGATCGTGAGAACGAAGCCGATCTGATCGTGTCGGCCGAGCGTCTGTCGGTCGAAACGATGGCGCTGCTGATCCGCGAATGCAGCGGCATCGTGTGCCTGTGCCTGACCGACGACAAGATCCGCGCGCTGGAATTGCCGCCGATGGCCGTCAACAACGAAAGCCGTCATGGCACCGCGTTCACCGTGTCGATCGAAGCGCGCGAGGGCGTGACGACCGGCGTGTCCGCACTCGATCGCGTGACGACGATTCGCGCCGCGATCGCCGACACCGCGAAGCCCGCGGACATCGTGCGTCCGGGCCACGTGTTCCCGCTGCGCGCCGTGCCTGGCGGTGTGCTCGCGCGGCGCGGCCATACCGAAGGCACGGTCGATCTCGCGATCCTCGCGGGTCTCGCGCCGGCTGGCGTGCTGTGCGAACTGATGAATGCGGACGGCACGATGACGCGCGGCGCGGATGTCGAGCGCTTCGCCGCGCGACACAAGCTGCCGTTGCTGACGATTGCCGAGCTGGTGGCGTTTCGCGAGGCGCTCGCGCAGGCGCGCGAGCGCGCGGCGGTCGAGGCTTGAGAAGCGG
Organism: Paraburkholderia sp.; assembly: GCF_036488505.1. Classification (GTDB taxonomy): domain Bacteria; phylum Pseudomonadota; class Gammaproteobacteria; order Burkholderiales; family Burkholderiaceae; genus Paraburkholderia. The sequence continues at coordinate 4,604 of NZ_DASXHN010000295.1, forward strand.
CTTTTTTCGCGGCTACTGCGTGTCGGGTCAACGCCAACGCATACGCATATGCAAACGCCTCGGAAAATCCCTACGACTGCACGTCGCCGAATTCCCCGCGCACGCCCGCCTCGACGAGCCCCGGCAATTCGTCCATGTGCTTCATGATGCGCGTGATGCCCATCCCGCGAAGCGCGTCCGCGTAGCCGTCGGGAATATGGCTCGCGCCGACGAATGCGATCGTCTTCATGCCCGCCGCGCGCGCCGCGTTCAGTCCTGCGACGCTGTCCTCGACGACGACGCAGCGGGTCGGCTCGACGCCGAGCGTGTTTGCCGCGAATAGATACACATCGGGATAGGGCTTGGGCCGCGCGACCTGCTGGGCGCTGAAAATCCGCTCGCCAAAAATCTGCTGCAAGCCCGCGCGCCGCACCGATGCGGTGACGCGCGCGATGCGGCTATTCGATACGACCGCGGCGGGCAGCGTCACACGTTGCAGCGCGTCGCGCACGCCATTGACCGGGCTCAACGACGCGGCCAGTTCGAGTTCGACGTGGTGTTCGATCGTATCGAAGAAGCCGGCGGGCAGCGTAATGTCGAACTGCTGCTCGATGCTCGCGAGAAAACGCGAGGTTTGCTGGCCGAAGGCGGTTTTGACGATCGGGGCGAAATCGAGGCCGGGGAAGGTGGCCGTCAGCGTTTCCAACATCACGCGATCGGCGATGACTTCGCTGTCGACGAGCACGCCGTCGCAGTCACAGATGAGGTGGTCGATCATGCCTGAAAAACGGTGAGCGGGATGCGCGCGGGCGCTGCGGTTGCCACCCCGCGCACCGCGGTGGAAAGCGTCATCATACGGGCGTTTCGGACGCTGGTTTGGGGGGCGGGTGCTCCGTGCGGGTTCAATGCGTCAGTGCATATCCGCCCACGCCTTGGCCGCGTGGACCGCACGTTGCCATCCATCGAGGCAAGCCTGCACCTGCGCATGCGGCAGCGCCGGCGTAAAGCGGTGTTCGAGTTTCCATTGACTTTGCAGTTCGTCGATGTCCTGCCAGTAGCCGACCGCGAGGCCGGCGAGATAGGCCGCGCCCAGCGCGGTGGTCTCCGATATCCGCGGGCGCACTGTGTCCACGCCGAGGATGTCGGCCTGGAACTGCATCAACAGATCGTTCGCGCAGGCGCCGCCGTCCACCCGCAATTCGCCGATGCGAATGCCCGAATCGGCTTCCATCGCCTTCAACACGTCGAGCGATTGATACGCGATCGAATCGAGCGCGGCGCGCGCGATGTGCGCGGACGTCGTGCCCCGCGTGAGCCCGAACAGCGTGCCGCGCGCGCGCGCATTCCAGTGCGGTGCACCCAGGCCTGCGAACGCGGGCACGACATACACGCCGTCGCAGTGCGGCACCCCGCGCGCAAGCGTTTCGATCTCCGCAGCGTTCCTGATGATGCCCAAGCCGTCGCGCAGCCACTGCACGACCGCGCCGCCGATGAAGATGCTGCCCTCGAGCGCGTAGTCGATTCTGTCGCCGATCTGCCAGGCGATCGTCGTGACCAGATTGTTGCGCGATTCGATCGGCTTGCTGCCGGTGTTCATCACGAGAAAGCAGCCGGTGCCGTAGGTGTTCTTCACCATGCCCGACTCGGTGCACATCTGGCCGAAGAGCGCGGCGTGCTGATCGCCGGCGATGCCCGCAAGCGGAATGTTCGACGCGAACACGGTCGTCACGCTCGGCCCGTAAACCTCCGAGGACGGCCGCACGTCCGGCAACATGCTGCGCGGGATGTCGAGCGCGGCGAGCAGTTCGTCGTCCCACTTCAGCGTATGGATGTTGAAAAGCATCGTGCGCGATGCGTTGGTCACGTCGGTGATGTGCAGCGCGCCTTTGGTGAAATTCCACATCAACCAGCTGTCGACGGTGCCGAACGCGAGCCGGCCCGCGCGCGCTTTTTCGCGCGCGCCTTCGACGTTCTCGAGAATCCAGCGGATTTTGGTGGCCGAGAAATACGAATCGACCGGCAGGCCGGTTTTCGCACGCACGCTCGCTTCGAGCCCCTGGGCCTTCAACTCGTCGCAGAAGTCGGCGGTGCGGCGATCCTGCCAGACGATCGCGTTGTAGACCGGCTGGCCGGTTTTGCGATCCCACACGATCGTGGTTTCGCGTTGATTGGTGATGCCGATCGCGGCGATCGACGTGCCGTTCAACCCGGCACGCGTGACGGCCTCGGCGGCAACGCCAGCCTGGGTCGACCAGATTTCCCGCGGATCGTGCTCGACCCAGCCCGGCTGCGGGTAGATCTGCTCGAATTCCTTCTGCGCGGTCGACACGACGTTGCCGTGCCGGTCGAACAGCATCGCGCGCGAGCTGGTGGTCCCTTGGTCCAGCGCGAGGACGTACTGATCCTGCATCGTCTCTTCTCCATGGATGTTGCGGATCGTCGGGATGTGGGCCGGCGATCGGAGCGGCATGTTGTTGTAAGCGGGCTGCCATAGTTTGATGGTGCATGCCGGCGTCGTCCAGCGAAGATCGGCGGCGGGTGTTCGGCCGGTCGGTCGGCCGGCAGGCATGCGGGCAGCGGGCGGCGGGCATCGGCGGCGGCGGCGGTGGCGGTGGCGGTGGCGCGGTCCAACTTAAATGAACATATTCGAAAAAGTAAAGTTCGCCTGAACCGATGCGGACCTGTCCGGACGGCGACAGGAGTGGCGCAACCCGCGAGCACGGACGATACTCTCGGCAACAGCCATTTCGAGGTGATGAATGCGTGGACTTTTGATGATCGCCGCCGCGGCGGTTCTGGCCGGATGCGTGAGCTCGCCGAGCCTGGAAGGAACGGCGGGCGCGCCGTCGTTCGACGCGTTACAGCAGATGTGCTCGCCGCAGACGGTCGACTACGGCCACGACGCGCAGTCCGTCTATGCGACGTTTTTCGACGCGTATGTGGCGACCCGGCGCGGCCGGCTGTCGAAAGAGGATTTTTGCGCGTTCCAGGCGTCGATCGCGCAACGCCACGCAAGCGAGGCGACTAGCAGCGATCCGAAGGTGCGCAATCAGTGGGTCGAGTTTTTTGCCGAGCAGCGTGCGAACGCGATCAGCTGGCGCGCGCGGGTCGATCCGACCTTGCGCGCCGGTTGAGCACCTATCGTTGCTGCGATGACGACTCTCGCAGAACAGCGGGCCGCGAACGCGGCCCGCTGTCGCGCGCATCGAATCGCGCGGCACGCACAGCCAGCGCAGGCCGCGCGCGAAGCCGGCGCGCCGCGCCTGGCGGGCACCAGCCACACACCGCGCGGCAGCGCTGCGGGCGACGTCGGAAAAGCCTTAGGAAAAACGCTTGATGGCCCGCAATGCGTCGTCGCCGGTTTCGGTCACACGCCATTGTTCATTGCCCGATGCGAGGCGTTCCAGTTGCACCAACTGGCGCTCGAGTAAGGCATCGAGTTCTTCACGGTCCATATCGACCTGATTGGGGGCGTCTTTCACGAGCAACAACGTGGCGAATTCATGCGGACTCAGCATCGTTCTCTCCATGTCAGGCAATCGCGGACAGCCCCGGAGGGCACCGGCCAGGCCGGATTGGTTCCGCTAACGGATCAGGGCGGGAAGTACGGCTTACACGACAGATCACGCGACCGGCACGCCGCGAAACGCACCATGCACGGCGGGGAATTGGAGTGTAGGCGACCGCCAATTAAACGCCAACCCGGGCCCCGCAAATTTTCCCTTTGACAATTGGACGCCTGAGCGGCGGTCCGGGGCGGCGGGCAGATCCTTGATTTCACTTGAGGTTTCGAGTGCGCCGCAGCATGGCGGAGAACGTCTGCCGCGCTCGGCGAAGATCGAGCGACTATCCGCCGAACTACGTGGCGATTTAGACGTTGCAGTTCGCGGCCGAAACGGTGATGCAAGCGCCGCCACGGCCCCGGCCGATTGCGGCTATCGTAAAACCAGCGCGCGCGTTGCCCGCCAACTAGCGCGATTGCTATGGCGGACTTCCCGGTCGAACGTTCATTCAGGCAGATCGCGCATTTATTCATTTGATAAATGAATTTGTTTTTTAGCCGCGTTCGCGCTGCAATCCGGGGTTCCGCGCTTCAGTTGCATTACAACTTTTCCGATGATGTCCGGCGACCTTCCGCGCCGGCTCCCGCTTTCGAGAGTGTTCGACATGACTCGCTTCAATTGGCAAAACCCCTATCCGACGCCGCGTCTGCCCGTATTCGCGCGGAACATCGTTTCGACTTCGCATCCGCTCGCCGCGCAAGCCGGGCTGCGCATGCTGTGGAAAGGCGGCAATGCCGTCGATGCCGCCATCGCGGCGGCCGCCGTGATTACGCTGGTCGAGCCGGTGTCGTGCGGCCTCGGCGGTGACGCGTTCGCGCTCGTGTGGGACGGCAAGAAGCTGCATGGCCTGAATGCATCGGGCGTGTCGCCGGCGGCCTGGAATGTCGACTACTTCAAACGCAAGTACGGCGAGGAGAACGGTCTAGCGAAGCAGCCCAAGCGAGGCTGGGACGCGGTCACGGTGCCCGGCGTGATCGCCGGTTGGGAAGCGCTGCATCAGAAGTTCGGCACGCTGCCGTTCGCCGACCTGATGGAGCCGGCCATCGAGATCGCCGAGCGCGGCCACGCGGTGGCGAGCATCGTCGCGTACAAATGGGCGGCCGCCATCCCGGACCTCAAAGACCAGCCTGGCTTCGCGCAAACCTTTATGCCGCGCGGCCGCGCGCCCGAAGTGAGCGAACTGGTGCGCTTCCCCGGTCATGCGAAGACGCTGCGCAAGCTCGCCGAGCAAGGCCCGCGCGCGTACTACGAAGGCGAGATCGCCGAGCAGATCGCGGCGTTTGCCCGTGAAGGCGGCGCGGCGCTGACGCTCGACGATTTGCGCAACTATCGGGCTGACTGGGTCGAGCCGATCGGCAAGGAGTATCGCGGTCACACGGTGCATGAGATTCCGCCGAACGGGCAGGGCATCGCGGCGCTGATCGCGCTCGGCATCCTCGAAAAATTCGACGTGAAGGAGTTGGCGGTCGACAACGTCGAGTCGCAGCACCTGCAGATCGAAGCGATGAAGCTGGCGTTCGCCGACGTCTACCGTTACGTCGCCGACCCGCGCTCGATGGACGTCACGCCCGAGCAGATGCTCGACGACGCGTACCTCACGTCGCGCGCGAAGCTGATCGACCACAAACGCGCGACGCAGTTCGACTTCGGCATGCCGAAGGCGGGCGGCACGATCTACATGTCGGTGGCGGACGAGCGCGGCATGATGGTGAGCTTCATCCAGTCGAACTACATGGGCTTCGGCTCGGGCATCGTGGTGCCGGACAGCGGCATCGCGATGCAAAACCGCGGCTGCGGATTCTCGATGGACCCGAACTCGCCGAACGTGGTGGAAGGCGGCAAGCGCCCGTTCCACACGATCATCCCGGCGTTCCTCACGCAGCAGGTGAACGGCCAGCAGGAAGCGGTGATGAGCTTCGGCGTGATGGGCGGCGACATGCAGCCGCAAGGCCATCTGCAATCCATCGTGCGGATGCTCGACTACGGCCAGCAGCCGCAGGCCGCGTGCGACGCGCCGCGCTGGAAGGTCAACCGCGACTTCACGATCGACATCGAATCGACGCTCGATCCGAAGACCGCCGACGCATTGCAGAAGCTCGGCCACACGATCAAGTCGGTCGACGATCCCTACATGGACTTCGGCTCTGGCCAGTACATCTGGAAGCTCGATCGCAACGAGCCGGAGCGTGGTTACGTTGCGGCGAGCGACAGCCGTCGCGATGGTCTCGCCGCTGGGTTCTGAGCGCCGGCCCGCAGTCCAGATCGACATTCGTCATTGCAACGTGATGCGCGGCGCCCGGTACGCCGCGCCGGCCCGCGGCCGTTCAACGCCTGGCTGAGCGGCAGGGGCCGCGAGCGCCGCCTTTGCCGCCACGCGCGGCGCTTCACGAATGACAGTGGCCCGCTTCACGTATCACGCACCCGGACCAAGCAGGAGACCCTATGCAAACCCCCGCGTCCACACCCGCGAGCGCTTCGCCTCCTCCCTCGGCGCCGCCGCTTTCCAAAGCGGTGGTGCGGCGGATCGTTTTTTCGTCGTCGGTCGGTAACGCGCTCGAGTGGTTCGACTTCCTGGTCTACGGCTATTTCGCAACGATCATCGCCAAGCAGTTCTTCCCGATGCACGACGAATGGCTGTCGACGCTGCTCGCGATCGCCACCTTCGGCATCTCGTTCCTGATGCGCCCGCTGGGCGCGATCGTGCTCGGTGTGTACGGCGACCGCAAGGGCCGCAAGGCGGCGCTCACGCTCGCGATCGCACTGATGATGATCGGCACCTTCACGATGGCGGTGATGCCGCCGTTTTCGTCGATCGGTCTGGCGGCGCCGCTGCTGGTACTGCTCGCGCGGCTCATTCAGGGCTTCGCGGTGGGCGGCGAGTTCGGCAGCGCGACCGCGTTCATGGTCGAGCACAGCGCGTCGCGGCGCGGCTATTACGCGAGCTGGCAGTTCGCGAGCCAGGGGCTCGCCGCGATCACCGCAGCGACTTTCGGGTCGCTGCTGACCGCCTGGCTGCCGGCCGAGCATCTGAATAGCTGGGGCTGGCGCGTGCCGTTCGTGTTCGGGCTGCTGGTCGGCCCGGTCGGCTATTACATCCGCTCGCATCTGGACGAAACGCCGGAGTTCCTCGCGATGCAGCAGGAACGCGCGGCTCGCGAGGCGGCCGCTGAGCGCAACGGCGTGGACGAATCGAAAGATGCGTCGTTCTCGAAACAGTGGGTCAACCTGCTGCTCGCGATTGGTATCGTCGCGCAGTCCACGGTTGGCGTGTACGTGCTGCAGCTTTATATGCCGCTCTACGCGGTCAAGCAGCTGCATATGGCCGCTGCCGCGTCGTTTGGCGTGGTGGTGCTCAACGGCGGCATGCAGTTCGTCTTCTCGCCGGTGATGGGCGCGCTATCCGATCGCATCGGCCGGATTCGCATCATGCTGACCACGTCGATCCTGATGGGCGTACTGATCTATCCGATGTTCGCGTGGCTGCAGACGCATCCGACGATCGGCTGGCTGCTGCTGCTGCAAGGTGTCGCCGGGCTGTTCAAGGCGGCTTACTCGGGCCCGATGCCGGCGCTGATGTCGGAAATCTTCCCGACCCAGGTGCGCTCCACCGGTCTTTCGATCGGCTACAGCATCGGCGTGACACTCTTCGGCGGCTTTGCGCCGACCATCGTCGAAACTTTCATCCATCTGACCGGCGACAAACTCGCACCGAGTTATTACGTGCTGCTTGCGGCGGTGTTGTCGGGCATCTCGCTGATCATCGTCGCGGTGCGCATGCGCCGCGTGCGTGTCGCGCAAGCCCGCATGCAGACCGCCTGAGCGCTGGGCGCCGCGGAGGATCGCAGCGGCTGCCAGGATGGATTCGACGCACCGCGGTTCAGTTCATCGGCTTGCCGCCCGGACCCAAAGCCAGCTCATCGAGCTGGCTTTTTTCGTTATTCGCACGCCGCTTTAATTCGCCGAAAGATTTGCACTATCTTTGACTGGAACTGCAAAGGTTCGGCACGGTCTGTGCTGTGTATTCTGCATGACCGGATAACTCCGGCTAACATGCAGAGTACGAGGTCCCAACTCTAATTCACGGCGTTGTATCCGGCACGGCGAAACACCGCGGCGACCACGCGCGGGGCGGCAGAGAGCAGCCTGCGCCGGCCGGTACAGCATTGGAGCAAGACACGATGCACACAGAGCTGAACCATGTCCTGCCCTGGCGGATCGAGGACATCGACCTCACCCGCATTGACCGGCAGAAGGCTGCCGCGAACGAAGACCTGCTGCTGTTGCTGTGCGCGGCTTCGTTTATCGAAAGCGGCACCGATCTCTACACCAGCAATCTCAGTACATTTTTCAACGGCGATCCCGAGGTGTCGGCCTGGCTCAACCAGGAGTGGGAGCCCGAGGAAATGCAGCATGGCCGCGCGCTGAAGACGTATATCGGTTACGTGTGGCCCGAATTCGACTGGGATACCGCGTTTCGCAGTTTCATGGCCGAGTATTCGCTCACCTGCTCGGTCGAAGACTTCGAAAAGACCCGCGCGCTCGAAATGGTCGCGCGCTGCGTGGTCGAAACCGGCACGGCGACGCTTTATCGTGCGATCGGCGAATGTTCGGATGAACCGGTGCTCAAGGAGATCACCGACAACATCCGCACCGACGAAGTGCGCCACTACAAGCACTTTCTCAAGTACTTCAAGAAGTACAACAGAATCGAGGGCAATGGCCGGCTCGCGGTGCTCGGCGCGCTGATGCGTCGCGTGATCGAGATCAAGAACGAGGATTCCGAGATCGCGTTGCGGCATGTGTTCGCGGTCCGCTATCCGGAACGCGTGCACGACGGCGCCTACAACCGCGAGCGCGCGGCGCGTATCAATACGCTGGTGCGACGCAATCTGTCCGCCGACATGTGCGTGAAGATGCTGCTCAAGCCGCTCGATCTGCCGGCGCGGATTCAGCCGGGCGTGCATTACCCGCTCGCGAAGATCACGCAGCATGTTTTCTTTCGCTGACCCGGCGATGGATTCGCGATGAATCCGCCGTACACTCGAACAACGATCTGACAAGCCAGGCCCGCCAATGCGGGCCTGGCTTCTTTCGACGCATGAATACGCGTTGCCTGCTTCATCAACCGGACCGACCGTATGACCGACTCCTCTGCCGCCTCACCCGCTTCCGCGCCAGCGCGTCCGCTCGAACAGAACGTATTCGATGAATGGCCAGCCAACCTGCGCGCGCTGTTCGACGGGTCGTCGCTCGCGGACAAGACGGGCTTTACCGCGTCGCTGCTGACCGTCGATACCGACGGCCACGTGCGTACGTCGCTGCTGAGCCTCGGCGAACTCTATGCGCCCGATTCACGCACGCTGTGCATCGCGTTGTGGCCGCAGGCGAGGGCGACGCGCGCGATCGCGCAGAACGCCCGCGCGGCGTTGAGCTTCGTTTGCGACGCGGCGTTCTATCAGGTGCAGCTGCGTGTCCTGCCGTTGCCGTGTGCGCCCGGCGATGACACCGGTCTCGTCTATCTGACCGGTTCGATCGACGCGGGGGAAGCGCAGAGCGTGCGTTATGCGCGCCTGACCGGCGGCATCACGTTCGAACTGCAAGGAGAGGGGAGTGCGGTGCTCGAGCGGTGGGAACGGCAGCTCGAGCATTTGAAGCGGGCCGCCGCCGCGCTAAGCCGTTAGTTCTTCGAGCAAGACAGAACCGACGGCCGCGAGGCGGAGCCCGCCAAGCCAGCGACGCTGGCAAGACCGCTTAACGGCTGCGTTCGCCGTTGCGCGATTGCCGTCCGCGCGGCGCATCGCTGTGCGGCTTTGCGCCAGCGCCGAGCAACGCGCCCGGATTGCTGTTGTGCGAGCGATTGCCTTGCGGTTTGCGCGGCGCGTGATGCGTGGCGCCACCGTCATGTACCGCGGCGCGCGGACGGTCGTCGTGGCGTTGGCCGTCGCGGCGCGGCTGCCCATCGTTGCCCGCCGGCTTCGCAGCAGCAGCTTGCGGCCGCGGCGCTTGCTGACCGTTCGACGGACGTTGAGCGGAGCGCGGATTGGCGTTTTGCCCCGCGCCCTGCGCGGACCCCTGCTTTGCGCGTTGTCCCGCGCCTTGCGACGGCTTCGCTGAAGCGGCCCCCGCAGTGGCCCCCTCGCGCCGTCCGCCAGCTTGTCCCTGACGCGGCGAGCGTGCACCGCCGCCGCCCTGGCTGCGTCGCAGGATCGGCTCCGGCTTCGCCGTCGGGTCCGGCTCGAAACCGGCGATCACTTCCTGCGCAATGGGGCGCTTGATCAGCTTCTCGATGTCCTTGAGCAACTGCAATTCGTCGACACACACGAGCGACACCGCTTCGCCGGTCGCGCCCGCGCGGCCGGTGCGGCCGATACGATGCACATAGTCTTCCGGCACGTTCGGCAGGTCGAAGTTGACCACGTGCGGCAGTTGATCGATATCGATGCCGCGCGCCGCGATATCGGTCGCGACCAATACCTGCATCGTGCCGTCCTTGAACTCGGCAAGCGCGCGGGTACGCGCCGACTGGCTCTTGTTGCCGTGAATCGCGAGCGCGCTGATGCCGTCCTTCGTCAATTGTTCGGCGAGACGGTTCGCGCCGTGCTTGGTGCGCGTGAACACGAGCACCTGAAACCAGTTGTGCTGGCGGATCAGATGCGTGAGCAGTTCGCGCTTGCGGTCGCGATCGACCGGGTGAATCTTTTGCGCGACGGATTCCGCCGTCGTATTGCGGCGCGCGACTTCGATCAGCGCCGGCGAGTCGAGCAGGTTGTCGGCGAGCGCCTTGATCTCGTCGGAGAAGGTCGCCGAGAACAGCAGGTTCTGACGCTTGGGCGGCAGCTTCGCGAGCACGCGCTTGATGTCGTGGATAAAGCCCATGTCGAGCATGCGGTCCGCTTCGTCGAGCACGAGAATCTCGAGATGCGACAAATCGATGGTCTTCTGCTGCATGTGATCGAGCAGTCGGCCCGGCGTCGCGACGACGATGTCGACACCGCTCTTGAGCACGCTGATCTGCGGGTTGATGCCGACGCCGCCGAACATCACGGTCGACTTCAGCTTCAGATATTTGCCGTACCCGCGCACGCTTTCTTCGACCTGGGCGGCGAGTTCACGCGTCGGCGTGAGGATCAGCGCGCGCACCACGCGCTTGCCACCGGCGGCCGGCGGCATTGCATTCAGGCGCTGCAGGATCGGCAGCGTGAAGCCGGCGGTCTTGCCGGTGCCGGTTTGCGCGCCGGCGAGCAGATCGCCACCGTTGAGCACGGCCGGAATCGCCTGAGTCTGGATAGGAGTCGGGGAGGTGTAGCCCAGTTCGTGCACGGCACGGACCAGCGGTTCGGACAAGCCGAGGGAATCAAAAGACATAAAAGCTCTTTGCAATGCAGTTTCGCGAACGCGCACACGGGCACGACGTACCCAGGCGCGGCAAACCGAAGCGGCATCGACACGCTCAATCGCGCATTCGAAGCCGAGCCCGGTTCCGTTCACGGAGAAATCGGCGGCACGCTCAGACCTGTGCCGAATGTTTCAACGCGCTATGCAGACACGTTGACTGGCCTTAAGTTGCAGTTCGTCGCCGTGGAATGTCACGCGACGTAGCGCGCGACACTGACGAATTGACACAGACTGCCCGCCAGTACGAACAGATGCCAGATACCATGTCCGTGGCGGATGCGCTCGTCGTTGATGAAGAAGTAGATGCCGACGCTATAAATGACGCCGCCGGCCACGAGCCAAGCGGCACCCGCTGCCGGTAACGCATGCAGCAACGGGTGGATGGCTACGAGCGCAAGCCATCCCATCAGCACATACAGCACCATCGACACGCTGCGGGTGCGTCGCCCGAGCGTGAGTTCCTGCACGATGCCAAGGGCGGCGAGCCCCCAGCTTACGCCAAACAGCGACCAGCCCCACGGCCCGCGCAACGTCACCAGCGTGAACGGCGTGTAGCTGCCGGCGATCAGCAGGTAGATCGCCGAATGATCGCATTTCTGCAGAACCGCCTTCAGGCGCGGATGGCTGACGCTGTGATAGAGCGTCGAGATCGCGTACAGCATGAACAGCATCGCACCGTACACGCTGAAGCTGACCACCTTGTACGCGTCGCCGGCCAGCGCGCCCATCGTGACGAGTGTCGCCATCCCCGCCACTGACAGCACCGCGCCGACCAGATGGGTCATGCTGTTAAAACGCTCACCGACAGGCACGGCTCATTCCTCCTGCGCGGTCTCACGAGAGCGACCGCATACGCTCGCGGCCCCACATGATACCGGTCCTGAAAAAACGAAGGCGCGGCTGCGATATCCGCAGGCCGCGCCTGGGGTGCATCGAACGCCGGTCAGTCGAGCGGCGCCGAACGCAGATCGGACACTTGCTGTGGCGACACGGCGGTGCCGTGGTTGCCCCAGGACATACGGATGTACGTCACGACCGCCGCGACTTCCTGATTCGACAGTGCTTGCGCGAACGGCGGCATGCCGTACGGATGCGGGTTCGCTTCCGTGCTCGGCGGGTAGCCGCCATTCAACACCATGCGGATCGGGTTGACCGCCGACGGCATCTGGATCGACTGGTTGTTCGCGAGCGGTGGGAACGCCGGCGGCTGGCCGAGACCGTTTTCCGCGTGGCACTTCGCGCAGTTGTCAGCGTAGATCTTCTGACCTTGCTGCAACAGTTCGCCGCCGAACTTTTCGGAGGTCTCGAGCTGCATCGGCTCCGGTGCTTCCTTCTTCTGCGGGATCGTCTTCAGGTACGTCGCCATCGCGTTGATGTCTTCGGCCGACAGATACTGCAGGCTGTTGTGAACCACTTCGGCCATCGGACCGAACACCGCGCCGCGGTTCGACACGCCGGTTTTCAGCAGGTCGGCGATGTCCTTCAGATCCCAGTCGCCGAGGCCCGCTTCGCGGTTCGACGTCAGCGACGGCGCATACCAGTTCTGCAACGGAATCAAACCGCCCGCGAACGCCGCCGAGCTGACCGGACCGCCCATCGCGTTGATCGACGTGTGGCACATGCCGCAGTGGCCGAGGCCTTCGACCAGGTACGCGCCGCGGTTCCATTCGACCGACTTGGTCGGATCCGGCTTGAACTCGCCTTCACGGAAGAACAGCGTGCGCCAGCCGATCAGCATGTTGCGCTGGTTGAACGGGAATTTCAGTTCGTGCGGACGGCTCGGCACGTTGACCGGCGCGACCGACCGCATATACGCATAGATCGCGTCCGAATCGGCGCGCGTGACCTTCGTGTAGCTCGTGAACGGGAAGCCCGGATAGAGCAGGCTGCCGTCCTTCGAGCGGCCGGTGTGGATCGCGCGATAGAAGTCGTCGGCGGTCCACTTGCCGATGCCGTACTGGTCGTCCGGCGTGATGTTCGGCGTGAACATCGTGCCGAACGGCGTGGCCATCGGCAGACCGCCGGCGAACGGCTTGCCGCCGCGCACCGTGTGGCACGCGATACAGTCGCCGGCGCGGGCGAGGTACTCGCCCTTCTTGATCAGGTCGGCCTGGTCGGCGGGCGTTGCCGCGACGGCCGCGCCGCTGCTGTGCAGGTGGTCGCCGCCCGACCACAGGACGGGAACGAGTGCGGCGGCCGCAACGACGACGACTGCCGAGAGGGCGAACAATGACTTGCGTTTCATTTGTGGGTTTCTCCCGGCGCCTTATTGCGGTTCGCTGCCGCAGGCTAGCGGAGTCTTCAACGAGCGGGCCGGAGCCGGCACGGGGTTTTGCGGAGCCTGCTGCGTGGAGAGCCAGGCGGCGACGGCGTTCACGTCCTCGTCGGACAGACGCGTGGCGATCGTGTGCATGCAGTCGGGGGCGATTGCACGGCGTGTGCCCGAGCGCCATGCGCCGAGCTGCGCGCTGATGTAGTCCGAGTGCAGGCCGACCAGGCCCGGGATAGCCGGTTCCATGCCGGTCAGTGCCTTGCCGTGGCAGGCCGCGCACGCGGGAACCTGTTTCGACGTGTCGCCGTGCAGCACGATCTGCGCGCCGCGCTGCAGCGTTGCGGCCGATACCGTCGGCTTGGCCGGCGTGGGATACGGCGGGCGCTGCTGCGAGAAGAACGTGGCGATCTGATGGAGATAGTCGTCCGAGAGATACGTGACGAGGTAGTTCATCGGCGGGTACTTGCGGCGCCCTTCACGGAAGTTCTGCAACTGATTGAACAGATATTCCGCCGGTTTGCCCGCGAGGCGCGGGAAGTAGTCGTTGTCGGTACCTTGCCCATGCGAGCCGTGGCAGGCGGTGCAGCCTTGCACGCGCGCTTCCATCGTGTCGGGGGCCTTCGGTTGGGTCTGCGCTTGCGCTGCGCTGTAGACACCCGCGGAGCCGATCAGCAGAAAGGCAAACAACGGGCGGAAGAGGCGTCTTGAAGACACGCGTAACTCCATCAGAATCGGGGACCTGACCGAACTTCGAGCGGCTCGGTGTGAACGACAGCCGTCGCTGCGGCGACGCAGCATTCTATCATCGAAGGGTCACGGTGACCATTTGACGCATTCGACGCGGTCTCGTGTGTCAGCGCCGTGCGACAGTGTGTCACACGGTGCAGCGTCGAGCCACGCCGCCCTCGATTCGACAAAGCAGCTTGAACGCATGCGCGCGCGGGCCATCGAAGCGTACACTTCCGGGCTCGCCGGAGACCGTCCGGGCGACGCGCGCCTCGCGTCCAGCCCTTGCCGGTTCATCCCGGTTCGTTTCCATCCGCTATCGGCCTTACATGAAGCTATTCGATTTTTCCTCTGCGGCGCTGCGTGCGCTGATGTCCGGCGCCGTCGCGCTGATGGTGTCGTCGAGCGCGCTCGCGCATGCGCATCTGATCTCCAGCACGCCGGCCGCGAATGCGGACGCCGTCGCGCCCACCGAAGTGACGATCCATTTCACCGAGCCGCTGGAGCCAGCCTTCAGCAAGATCACTGTGCTGGATGCGAGCGGCAAGTCCGCGCTGGCGGCGGCATCGACGGTCGATAGCCACGATGCCCGCTTGATGCGCGCCGCGCTTGCGCAACTGGACGCCGGCCGCTATGCGGTGCACTGGGTCGCGGTGGCCACCGACGGTCATCGTACGCAAGGCGACTTCGCGTTCAACGTCAAATGAACCTGGACGCATTGTGGATCGGGCAGGTCGCGATGGCCGCGCTCATGAATGTCGCGTTCGGGTTCGCCGTGGGTTCGGCGCTGCTCGCCGCGTGGCTGGCCAATGACGCACGGCAAAGCGTGTCGCCCGCGCGACCCGGCTGGATCAGGGCGCAGCGCTCGATGCTCGCGGCCACGCTCGTGCTGGTGCTCGCGGACCTCGGCTGGCTGCTGTATCAGAGCGCGTCGATGAGCGGCGTCGCGCTGCCCGCGGCATTCGGCATGGTGCCGACCGTGTTGACGCAAACCCACGTCGGTCACGGCTGGAGCGTCGCGTTCGGCGGCGCGCTCGTGCTGCTCGGTACCGCGCTCAGCCATCGCACCGGCATGTTGCGCAACGCATTGCTGTGGCTCGCGGTGCTCGCCATCGCGGCCGGCAAGGCATCGCTCGGACATGCGGCCGATGCGGGCCTCGCGTCCGCGGCGATCGGCATGCAGACGCTGCACGTGCTGGCGACGAGCGTGTGGGGCGGCCTCGCGATGGCCTCGGGCTTGGCGGTGTTGCCGGCGCTCGGCGCGTCGACCGCGCGGGGCATGCTGATTCGCACCGCGATCCAGGTGTCGAACGTGTCGATCGTCGCGGTCATGCTCGTGCTGCTGTCGGGTGTCTTCAACGCGGTGCGCGGCTCGGGCGGCTCGTTCGAAGCGATCCAGGCGAGCACCTGGGGGCATGTGCTGACGCTCAAGCTGGTGCTGGTCGCGCTCGCGCTCGTGCTCGGCGGGCTGAACCGCATGTCGGCGCTGCCGCGCCTGCGCCGCACCGCGTCGACGATGGATGCGCACACGTTCGTCAACGTGCTGTATCTGGAAGCGCTCGTGATGATCGGCGTGTTCGTCACCGCCGCCGCGCTGTCGCATAGCGTGCCGGCATTCGCGGCGCTCGGCTGAACGCCCGGCGTCGCCTCGCGGTAGGGCGGCGGGCGCTCGGACGTGGCCAGCACGCTTTATTCTCGATATCTCAGCGGCAACAACTCGCCGCATAAAAAAGCGCCGCACTGTCAGCAACGTGCGGCGCAATACACACGGTCGCCTGGCTGAGGCCAGCGCATCCGTTACTGCTCATCAGGCCACGAGCGGGCGCGGGCGCGCACGTTGCAGCGTCTCCACGAACATCACCCAAGGCCTCGCTCGAGGTCCGCTCATTCATAGCCGAGCCGGTGGCCCAAGATCGGTGCGCAGAATAGCGCGATCGCACAACCGGCGGCTTTGCCTTCGAGTTCGGCGCCGGCCGCGCGTGAACTGGTCAGTTGCGTGAGCAAATCGAAAATCTGCGGCAGGCAGTACAGCACCGCGGCGGCGATAAAGCATTTGCCGACCAGCGAGATATGCCATCCGCGCTCGTAGGCGAGCCACGCGCCGATCACGCGCAGCACGCCGAATGAGACCAGCGCGCCGACCGCCGCCTGTTCGCGGATCAGATAGTTAGGAAGGAATTCGCCCATGGTGCTCCCCGTCGCATGTGTCGTTTGCATGCATTTCAGCAAGGAGGCAGCCATGCGTATGTCCGATACCGAACAAACGGTTCAGAAGCGTGGGCGAGAGAGCGCTGCTGGGAGTGAGGCGAAATCGCTGAGGGGCTGAAGCGTCTGTTAGAGCCGGACGGGGCTGGATGTTGCGTCAGCGCGACCGCGCGCGCGTCGGGTTGCCGTGACGCGCGCGCGCAAGTTAAAGCACGGGGTTCAACGCATTACCATTCGGCGACGCTGCCATCCGCGTGACGCCACACCGGATTGCGCCAGCGATGACCGACCTTCGCCATCTCCCGCACCTTCTCTTCATTGACCTCGATGCCGAGACCCGGC
>NZ_DASXHN010000308.1:0-3301 GCF_036488505.1 Paraburkholderia sp.
AGGCCGATATGACTGACCCACGGTAGCGTGCCGTTAATCAGATAGCCGCCTGGCGTAGGCGTGGCGCGGAACATCATCGGCTCGATCCCTGAGAACGCTTTCATCGGATTCGACAGCGCGGTGCCGCCGAACGTCTGGCCGCGGGCATGCGCGTCGAGCCGCGCGCCACCTAGAGACGGGTTGCCGGATTGCTCCATGTACAACCCGCAGACATCGTGGGCCCACATCAGGAAGCCCGTCGAGCCACACGCGCGGCTCGCTTCCTGCATCGCGGCGAGCGACAGTCCGAAGCGTGCGCCGTACCGGTCGAGGTGAACGCCGAGCGCGCCGGCCGCGCCCAGTTCTCCCATGATGTCGAGCGGGTAGACCCCTTCGCCGTCGATCCGTGGCGCGGCTGCCGCGAGCGGACCGCGAGCGATCGCGGCCACGCGCGCCAGCACCGCTTCGTCACACCAGGTGTCGACGCTGGACGCCTCTGCTACCAATGCGTGTTCCATGTTGGTTTTCCTTCGGGTACCGGGGCGGCCGCTACGCGCGGCACGGACGAGCGAAACGGCGCTTCAGTCGGCGAGCGCGACAGTCATGGGAATCGGATTGCGCATTGAGTTCGCAACCGGCGAGAAGTAGTTAGCATGACGGACGATCTCATCAAGCTCCTTGCGCGTCGCATCGCCTTCGATCACGATCTTCACGCGGATTGCCTGGAAACCCATTTGCGCAGATTCCATCTCGGCGCCGCCTGCGCCCCATGCACCCGGATTGCCGATATCCGCCTCGAGGAACACTTCGAGCTTCGACAGCTTGATCTGCTTCCACGTCGCGACTGCCGTGATGCCGACTGCGAGGCAGCCGCCGAGACCGGACAGCACGATCTCGCCCGGCGCTGGCGCCGTGTCTTCGCCGAACAGATGCTGCGGTTCATCGACGACGACGGGCGTATGGTTGCCGACATAACTCAACGAGCGGTACTGACCTTGCATGACCGTGTGCACGTTGTTCTTGCCGCGCGACCCCGGGTTATTGCGCCCCTTTTCGGCAAAGGCCATCAGCCCATCGCGGTCGATCGGCCGCAGATAAGTGGAAATGGTCGTGGGATGATCGGTGACAGTGTTCAAGTGACGCTCCTGGTGCGTGGATGGTGAAAGCGCGGGCGTCGCATCGATGGTCGAGCGGCGCCGGCACATCACTCACTGCAACAGGCGTGCCAGTTTGACTGCATATCGCCGAACCGCTTTCCTGGCGGGCTTTCGGCCGGACAACAAACGCCGGCCCGGTTCGGCGCGACGCATTCTCAATCAGGCAGCGAACCGACAATGTCGCCATTGTCGACATTGTTCGCTCTGCGACGCGCGATCGGCCTGGCGGTCAGGCATTCGGCAGGCCAAGCTTTTGCCAGCGATAGCTGAACTGGCGCGCTGTCATGCCCAACTGTTGCGCCGCGCGCGATTTGTTTCCCCCGCACTGGTCGAGCGCGTCGACAAGCGCCTGCGCCGGATGCGAAC
The DNA here is from genome assembly GCF_036488505.1 of Paraburkholderia sp. Lineage (GTDB taxonomy): Bacteria > Pseudomonadota > Gammaproteobacteria > Burkholderiales > Burkholderiaceae > Paraburkholderia. The sequence goes on from NZ_DASXHN010000308.1 coordinate 1,503, forward strand.
CGACCCGCCGGTAGGGCCGCATCGGCAATGGTGCAGTGTGGGTCACGGGAGCATGTGATAAAACGTCCTGCGCCCCGCCCAGCCGGCGGTCGGCGGCCGCCGGCTGGGCCAACGCGGGCGCAACAGCCGGCTCATCCGCCGCGTCTGAAGGCAGCAGCCGGTCTATATCGACTGCATCGAGCAGCGGCTTCTCCGCGAGCAACACGATCCGTTCGATGAAGTTGGTCAGCTCGCGGATATTGCCAGGCCACGGATACGCTTCGAGTCGATCCAGCGCGGCCGCCGTGAGATTGACGTTGCGCTGGTTGAGTTGATTCGTATGACTAATAAAATGCAGCGCGAGAACGCGAATGTCCTGGCGGCGTTCAGCGAGCGACGGCAGGTGGATCGGAATCACATTGAGCCGGTAGTACAGGTCCTGGCGGAAGGTGCCGTGCGCCACACCGCGTCGCAAATCGCGATTGGTGGCCGCAACGAGCCGCACGTCGACCCGGATTTCCGCCTTGCCACCGAGGCGCGTGATGGTCCCTTCCTGAAGCGTGCGCAGCAGCTTTGTCTGCATCGTCAGCGGCAGCTCGCCGATCTCGTCGAGAAACAGCGTCCCTTTGCTGGCCTGCTCGAACCAGCCCGCGCGCATGCTGTTCGCGCCCGTGAACGCGCCGCGTTCGTACCCGAACAGCTCGGACTCGAACAGCGTATCCGGTATCGCCGCGCAGTTGATCTTGATGAAAGCACGGTCGCGCCGCGAACTCGCCAGATGCAAGGCCCGTGCAAACAACTCCTTGCCAGTACCTGAGTCGCCGAGCAACAGCACGCTCGCGGCGGAATCCGATACGCGCTCCAGTTCCGAGATCGCGCGCAGCAAAGGCGGCGCGGTGCCGACGATTCCATAGCGGGCGGCCGCCGATTCGAGGGCGCGCGCGAGCACTACGTTCTGCTCTTCGAGCGCACGGGTTTTTTCCTCGAGGCCGGCTTCCAGCTGCAGCAACTGCCCCGCCAGTGTCGCGAGAATGCGCAGCACCGTGATGTCGTCGGCCAGCGTACGCGAGCGGTCGCGAATGCGGTGACACGCAAGAACGCCGACCGCCCTCCGTTCGACGACGATTGGCAGCGCAATGAACGCGACCGGGCCGTCCGGCAACCGTGAGCGCTCAACCGCCCGTGCCAGGAAATCCGGCTCGCGGTCGATGTTCTGGATGATCGTCAGTTGTCCGTGCTGCAGCGCTCGCCCGGTGATGCCTTCACCGTACGCATACACACCCCGGCCAATTTCCTCGGCGGTGAGTCCGTACGCGTACCGGATGCGCCCGCTGCGACGCGTTTCGTCCGCGAGCACGATGCGGCCCCGGTTCAGGCCGAGCAGTTCGGACATCAGATGCAGCATCTCGCGCAGCGCAGGCGCGGGGGACAGGCTTTTGCCGACAAGCGCCATCACCTGCTGCAATAGCAGCATTTCGTGTTCGCGCCAGTAGCCGGCGGATTCGCTGTCGGCTGAGGCACCAGATCGTGTTTGCATGAGCGTAGCCCGCCGCGGTCGTGAGCGAAGCCCATTATTTCAGAACACAAAAAAGCTCGCAGGCGCCATCCGATTGACCTTGCCCCTGTTTGACGAATCCCATAGCCACGCAAATCAGGCCGCTTCGCCTCGCTAAACCTGGATTGAACCCTTCAGGTTGGATCGTCTTTCGTCCCGGGTCACATGGGAACCGTGAACACCGAGGCCATCTGGTTGAGCCGGGCCACTTGTTCCTGGAGCGATTGCGCCGCCGCGGCCTCTTCAACGAGAGCAGCGTTCTGCC
>NZ_DASXHN010000326.1:0-1616 GCF_036488505.1 Paraburkholderia sp.
GCTTCGTCACGACCAGATACGAGCACAACGCGGCCGCGAGCGACATGCCGCCGAAGCAGCCGACCATCCCCGCGATGACGCCGACCACCGGCACATGTCGGCGCAGTGCAACGATCGCCGCCTGAATCTCGGCGATGACTGCGAGCCCGAGGTTCGCTTCCTGCAGCCGCACGCCGCCGGTTTCGAATACCACGACCGGGCGCACGCGCTTGCCGCGTTCGCAGTCGCGCAACGCCATCTCCAGCGCGGCCGCGATCTTGCTGCCCGACACTTCGCCGATGCTGCCGCCCTGGAACGCGGACTCGATCGCGGCAACCACGGCCGGCTCGCCGTCGATCGTGCCGCGTGCAATCACGCAGCCGTCGTCGGCCTGGCAGACGATGCCTTGCAACGGCAGCCACGGCGACTCGATGCGATCGAACGGCCCCAGCAGTTCGCGGAAGCTGCCCGCATCGAGCAGCACGCGGGCGCGTTCGCGCGCGGGCAACTCGATAAAACTGTCGCGCAGCGGCGTCGTGGTTGGCGCGGTGGTTTGAACCGCGGGTTGAACCGCAGTTTGAACATTCGTGGCGTCACTCATGCGGCGTCTCCTTCCTCGGCGGCTTCGACCGCTTCCGCGAGGCGCAACGCGACCACGCCGGGCGTTGCGCCAAAGTCGTTGATTTCGATCTGCGCGGCGCCGTCGTAGTGCGTGAAAAAGCGATCGAGCACGCTCTTCCAGATGTGGCTATAGCCGTCGACGCTCGTGCGCACGACCACCTGCGCGCTCAGTGCGTTGCCGGTATTCGCGGCGTCGCCGGTGCCGGCGGGCGCGAGCAGCACTTCCAGATCGCCCGAACCGACCACGCCGACGTGCGCGCGGGTCTTGACGGCGCGGCGCGCCGGATACTCGAAGGTCAGATGTTCCATGAGGCTCAGCTCCGGCCGGCGTCGCGAGGCGCCAGCATGTCGAGAAAGAGGGTGGCGGCGAGCAGATCAGCCGCGCCGCCAGGCGATGCGTTCAGCGACAACAGCTCGCGCTCGAGCGTGTCGAGCGCGACGCGGCCCGCGTGTGTCGCGCTGCCGCCCGCGTCGAGCACGCGCTGCGCGCCGCGCTGGCCGGCATGCAAACCGGCGAGGCCCGCGCGATGCAGCAGACAGGTATCGTCGAGCGTGGTCATGATCGCGAGCAGCGCGTCGACGCGCGCGGCGTTTTCGTCGATCCCGCGCGCGCGCGCCGCGTGCAACGCGGGCAGGCCGATATCGAGCGCGTGCGGAAAACCGTCCTGCGCTTCGCGCCGCGCGCCGCCGACCTGATAGCGTTGGCGCGCGCGTTCGCCATGGCTGTCGGTGGACGCGGCGAAGCGGTCCGGAAAGCAGGCGATCCGCGCGGCCAGCGCGCAGACGCGCGCGGGGTCAGGATGCGCGATAGTGCTCGATAGTCGTGTCAGCGCGCGAGCGCTGGCCGGTGTCTGCAGCGCCACACCGGCGACGAGCAAGCCGATGATCCAGATCGCGCCACGATGCGCGTTGCTGCCGCCGGTCGCGCGCAGCATCTGCTGTTCGCCTGCGCGGCCGATCTGCGCGAGTTCGGTGCGCAGCAGCGCGGACGGTTCGCCGCGGCGGCGCGCCGCGCG
>NZ_DASXHN010000354.1:0-7605 GCF_036488505.1 Paraburkholderia sp.
CATTTCAACGCTGTGAATCTGTTATGTAACAGATTCAGCTTTGCTGTGTATTGCCTCAACCCGATCCGAGTGCCAGGATCGGCGCTCTTTGCGGAGATTCCGATGAGCGGTGCAGCATGCCAGACGCAGCAGGGCCCGGTGACGCACCTCGACGTCTCCGCCGGCGCCGTCGAAACGGCGCTGACCGTCGTGCGCGACTTCTTCGCCGCGCGATAAGGCCGTGACTCGGATGTTCGCCAACCGAGCGCACGTTGGACATTCGCAAGCAGGTACATAGGTTGGTAAAAGTTATCGCACAGGGAGCGATGTTGAAACTTCAGAATGTTCGCACAGGGACGCGGGTTGCTGCGGGTTTTGGATTGATTCTGTTTGCGCTTATCGCGCTGACGATTGTGGGGATCACGCGCGTCGACAAGATCAATGCGAGCCTCATGACAATCAACGACATCAACAGCGTGAAGGAAACCTACGCGATCGCATTCCGCGGAAGCGTGCACAACCGCGCCATTGCGCTGCGCGACGCGGTGCTCGTGCCACCGGGAGAACTTCCTTCGGTGCTGTCGCATATCGAGGAATTGAACGAGGCGTACCAGCAGGCAGCCGGTCCGCTCGACAAAATGGTCGCTGTTCGCAGCGCGGCCTCTAACGAGGAGCAGCCCGCGCTGATGGCCATCAAGGCCGACGAGGCTCGCACACTGCCCTTGATGGCCGACGTGATTGCAAGGCAGCAGGCGGGGGACGCAGCCGGTGCGCAGCGCGTGCTGCTTGAACAGGCCCGGCCGGCATTCGTCGACTGGCTGGACGCCATCGATCGATTCATTAATCTCGAAGAGCAATTGAATGGTGCACAGGGGCACGCGGCGCGGGAAGTTGGGCGCACATTCCAGGTGCTGATGCTCGTGCTGACCGGTCTGGCAATCACAATAGGCGGTGTGATTGCCTATTGGATCACGCATGACATCACCCGGGCGCTTGGCGGCGAACCGGGTCAGGTCAAGTATCTGGCTGACGCGATCCGCAGCGGCGACCTGTTGCAGGCGGTGCGGGTGCGACCTGGCGACAACGACAGCATACTTGCGAGCATGGAGCGGATGCGCAACGCACTGCATGAGGTCGTCGAAAGGGTGCGGCAGCATGCCGACGGCGTCTCTGCGACAAGTATTCAGATCAGCCAGGGCAATGCAGATTTGTCCAGGCGCACGGAATCGCAAGCTGCGTCGCTGCAGCAGACATCAGCGTCGATGGATCAACTCACGGGCACCGTCAAACAGAATTCGGACAGCGCGAGGCAAGCCAGCGCGGTAGCTACGGTGGCCGAGGAGATAGCCACGCGCGGCAGTCAAACTGTGCAAAGCGTGGTTGAAACGATGGACGGAATCTCGGCCTCGTCGGAGCGGATCGCACAGATCATTTCGGTCATCGAGGCGATAGCGTTCCAGACCAATATTCTCGCGCTCAATGCGGCAGTGGAAGCCGCTCGTGCGGGCGAGCAGGGGCGCGGCTTCGCGGTTGTCGCGAGCGAGGTCCGGTCACTTGCGCAGCGCGCGGCGACCGCTGCGAAGGAAATCAAAGCGCTTATCGATGAATCGGTCCAGCGTGTTCAGGCGGGGTCGTTCAGAGTGCGCGACGCCGGTGCGACGATGGCGGAAATTTTGCAATCGGTACGGCAGGTCAACGAGATCATGGCCGAGATCGCCGCGGCGTCGGAAGAGCAGAGCATCGGCATCGAGCAGGTGGGACAAACGATCGTGCAAATGGACGAAGCGACGCAACAAAATGCCGCCCTTGTGGAACAAGCGTCGGCCGGTACGCGATCACTGAAAGAACAGGCGCTTGCGTTGCGCAGTGCGGTCGGCGCCTTCCGGATACGCGGTTCGTTGCCAACCGAGCATCATTGACCGGCTCAATTGAAGCCTCGCTCGCCGTTGCCGGCATCGAACTGCCGGCTACATTTACAACACAGAAGTACCAACCACGCAGTTCAAAGGGTCGCCGGGTCGGGTGAGCGCGAAGTATCGGCGCGCTTTTCCCTACGATCGAACTCCAGCCGCGCCGCTTCCATCTCGGTCATGTGGCTTTCGGCCCAATCCCAAATTCCGCAGATCTTGGCGAGGAGGCTGTCTCCGAGCTGTGTCAGCCGATAGTCGACGCGCGGCGGTATCACTGGATGCACGTGGCGCGAAACCAGGCCGTCGCGTTCGAGTTGGCGCAACGTTTTCGTGAGCATCTTCTGACTGACGCCGCCGATGTGTTCGCGCAGGCGCGAAAAACGCATCTCGCCACGAGTCCCAAGTGCGTCGATCACCAAAATGCTCCACTTATCGGCGATCTGCTCAATGATGTCGCGCGCAAGATCATCGGTTTTCTTTTGCGCGTTGTCGTTGGCGCAAAGCGTATCGTCGCAATGTGTGTCCATGGGGGAAAGTATGGGGCTGCGAGGGGTAGGGCGGTCGGCTGATCTGGCTGACATGATCGTAAGCGTGTTGGCTTAGTCAGCCACGCCTTCGCCTCCCAAAAGCGTGCGGCCGTTATTGCTGGGCTCCGCAGCGGATCGCGTGCGGCCGAGAAATGCCAGCACGACGAGCGCGGAGGCCAGCGTGATTGCCACGAGAATATGGAGCAGGATGCGGAACGCGTCGTCGTACGCTTGCGCGAGAACAGGTTGCCCGAGCCCGGGCAGAAGAGCGGCGGCATGCGGCAGATCGCCGGTTGCCACGCGTTGCGCGGCTTGCGCGGCGGCATCGCGCGACACGGGCGGTAACGCTGCCAGTGCATCCGATAGCCTCAGACGTGTCAGAACCGCCAATATCGCGCCGGCGATTGCGAGTGTCATGCCCTCTCCCGCTACACGCGTCGTGCTGAAAATGCCGGTTGCCATGCCCGCGCGTTCCTTTGGGACGACGCTGACGGACAAGCCATCCATCAGGCCCCACGGCAGGCCGGCTCCGACTCCGATGATGAACAGCGGAAGCGCCAACGCATCGGCTGGCGCGTCGGGCGCGATGTCGCCGAACCAAAGCATACCGGCCGCCGCTATGACGAGGCCGACCGCTGAAATGACACCGGCCGACATCCATCGCGTGAGGAACGCAGCCGTGATGGGCACAAAGAGCATTGGCGCCGATAGCGAGACCATCATGACGCCCGCATCGATAGCAGAATGTCCTTCAATTCCGATGAATCGCGTCGGCAGGACGAGAAGCAGAGTGACGTAGCAAAACGCCGTCGCCAACGGGAGCACCTGAACGCCCACGAAGCGCGGGTAGCGAAACAGCGACAGGTCGAGCATTGGCCGGGCAACACGCTTTTCGATCGAGACGAACGCGATGAACATCGCCACGGCGCCCGAGAACAGTCCAACGACGAGAGGGCTGCTCCAGCCGCTTTCCGGCGCTTGCAACAGCCCGAATGTGAAGAGTGTCAGCGCGGCGGTAAAACTGGCGGCGCCAGACCAATCGAGACCCCTGGCATTGGGGTCGTGCGATTCTGTCAGCTTCGGCACTCCGAGTGCGAATCCGGTCAAGCCGATTGCGGCATCTGCCAGGAAGAACGAGCGCCAACCGAACGTCTGGGTGAGAAACCCGGCGAGCAATGGGCCAAGTGCCAAGCCCAGGCCGAAGGTGGTGCCGAGCATGCTGAACGCGCGGGCGCGCCCTTCTCCGTCAAACTCCTGGGCGAGCGCTGCCGACGCGCCCGCCAGCACCAACGCGGCGGCAATGCCCTGTAGCGCGCGCTGAAAATCGACCCACGATAGAGACGGCGACGCGGCGATCCCGAGTGACGTCAACGCGAAGAGCACGACGCCTGTGGCGAAGACACGCTTTCGTCCGAACAGATCGGCAAGCGCTCCGGAGGCCATCAGCGTGCTGCCGAAGCTCAGCATAAAAGCGTTGAGAATCCAGTTGACCGCCACTGGGCCGCCGCCCAGCGCAATGCCGATGGCTGGCGCGGACACGGCCGCACCGCCGAAATTCAGCGGCAGCACGAGCACTGCGATGCAAATGCCCACAAGAATCAGCATCTGTTGCGACGCGCTGTGGGGGGCTGTTACGTTCACTGCCGGCATGACGCCGGCGGGGGCGTCCGGTCGTGCTGCGCACGGGGTAGCGCTTGTTTCCTGCACTGGCTATCTCTCTCTCTTTTCAAGTTCTACCATTGAGCCCATCAGGACATGCGTATTCGCCCGCTTCAATTCGGCGCTATCGCGATGCCGTCTGTGTATGGCCACTTACCTCGCGGCCTGCATCCGGTTCTATGCCGATGAAGTAAAGGACCGATAGCAGCACCAGCGCGGCGACTAGCTCGAAGGCGACCCGGAAATCGGCCACTGACAGTTGCGCGTGATTGCCATGAACCAGGACTGCAACGTGCAGCGCGATCGCGCCAAAAGCGATGCCCAGACCGATGGTCATCTGCTGGACCATACTGAAGAACGTGCTCGCTGAACTCATTCGCGCCGGCGGGACGTCCGCGAACGCGAGCGTGTTGATGCTTGTGAATTGCATCGATCGGCACAGGCCGCCCACCAGCAGCACGAGCATGATCAGCGCGCGCGGGGTATCCGGTGAGAGCAGGCTGCACAACGCGATCGTGGCCGCGGTAAGCAACCCGTTGACGATCATTACGCGGCGAAAGCCAAAGCGTTTCAGGATCGGGGTAGTGACGGTCTTCATGCCGAGATTGCCGGCTGCGTAGGCGAGCACCAGCAACCCCGCAGCGAATGCGTTCAACCCGAAGCCTATCTGGAACAGCAACGGCAACAGGAAAGGTGACACGCTGACCGAGACGACATACAGCGAACCGCCGTCGAGGGTCACGCGAAACGTCGGAATCCGCCACGGCGAAAGATCGATCAGCGGATGTTCGGCGCGGCCGAAATGCCGGACGGCCAGGATTGCGGCGAGAAAGCCGGAGAGCACCGCGGCGGTCGTGGTGCGCCAGTCGCCGTGCGGTTGCCCGATCAGGACCATGCCGTACATCAGGCACGTCAACGCGACACCGCTCAGCACGAACCCCGGCACATCGAAGGGGCGGCGGGTGGGTTCGCGGTAGTTCGGAATGAATAGGGCTGTGAGCACCAGACCCAGCAAACCGATGGGTACGTTTAGTAGAAAGATCCACCGCCAGTTGAAATAGGTCGAGATGAAGCCACCCAGCGCTGGTCCCAACACCGGAGCGGCAAGCCCAGGCCACGTGATATAGGCTATCGAGCGCATCAGGTGACGCTTCTCGGTGCTGCGCAGCACGGCGAGGCGGCCTACCGGCACCATCATTGCCCCGCCAATTCCCTGCAGGATTCGCGAAGCGGTGAATTCGAAGAGGCCGTTACTCAGCCCGCAAAGTATGGAGGCGCCGGTGAACACGATGATCGCGCAGCCGAACACCGAACGTTGTCCAAAGCGGTCGGCCACCCATCCGCTGATTGGAATGAAGACCGCGAGCGCCAGCAGATAGGCAGTCATGCCGATGCTCAGGCTCACGGATGTAACGCCGAATGTGGCGGCCATGTGCGGCAGGGCGGTCGCGATCACCGTCGCATCCAGATTCTCCATGAAATACGCACTAGCGACGATCAGCGCAATGATGACTGACTGGCGGCTTGACAAAGACATGGACGGAGAACGGAATTCGGGTTATGCGGCAGGCCCTCAAACGCATCCTGTTGGAGCCGTTGCATTTGATGGTGCTCAAAGACGGGACTGGCTTCGCGGTAGCCTGAGATAATGCATGGCTGCGCTTGGGTGACCTGGGGAGATTCTTCCTCGTACCCGGACGATATACTGTAGCAAATCATAAGTCGTCATGTGAAGACTTATTTTTCGAAAGCGATGGACACAGGAGCGTCATGAAGGCTAAACCCAAGGATGTTGCACAGCCGGGCGGCAAGACCGGTGCGGGTCGCGCGCCGGTCAAGCGGCCGATGAAGAAAGCACCGCAGCGTTTGCCGCGCGCTGAGCGTCAGGCACGCGTGCTGGAGAAAGCCGCGGAATATTTCGCCGAGCACGGTTTGAACGCGCAGACTCGCGCGATCGCCGAAGCCTGTGGCGTCTCGCAACGTTTGCTGTATAGCCTGTTTCCTAGCAAGGCGGCGTTGATCGACGAAGTTTACAAGCGTGAAATCGTAGGCAGCTTCAAGGCGATCTGGTTCGTTCAATTGAAAGACCGCAGTGTGCCGCTTGAAAGGAGGCTCAATACTTTTTATCGAGACTACTACGATACCCTGCTGACGCGGCAGTGGCTCCGGCTGTTTTTGTACTCTTCGCTTGAAGATCTGCAAATGGCGCCGACGTACACTAACGCGGTCGTCACGCATGCGCTCGAAATCGTTGTCAGTGAGACAGCGCACGAATTGGGATGCGGCGTACCGGCCGATCCGGCGCATCTGACCGAGGTGGGCTGGCTGCTGCACGGCGCGGTATCCCACCTTGCGATTCGGCGCCGTATCTATTCGAACGACAACACCACGCCGAGCGACGCGGTGATTGCGATGCACGTGCGCGCGTTCCTCACGAGCGCGCCAGCGCTGCTTCCGGCGCGGGAAGGCGCCTGAGGGTGACGCGCAGGTGGCATTGCGGACCGCTTCGCGGCAGGATCAGAATCGATGCCAGTGGGCCGCAATCCATCAACTGCTTTCGAGTCCGTGGTCGCCGACGCTTTTCCAGGCGGGTGCTGCGCTGACTGCGACCGGCTTCCTGTTCAGTCACCGATCGCATGAGCGTCTGTCCGCTGGTTCGCTTGCCCGCGCATCAGCAGGAGCAGCGCGATGAGCACAAGCACGATCGTCAAGCCGACAAAGAGCAGCGTCGCGCGCTGAATGCCGGCGAGCTGCACGGCGAAGCCCAGACCGATCACAGGTAGTGAGATCGCCACATAAAGCACGACGAAAAAGCTCGACGTAACTTCCGCTCGCCGGTGCGCGGGCGCCGCCGACGCGATCTCGCCCAACCCGGCGCGCAAGCTGATGCCTTGCCCGATTCCTGCCAGGGCGGTGCCGAGCAAGAGCAGGCCGAGCGAGCGTTCGGGCACGCACAGGCCGACGCAGATCAGTCCCACGACGAGGCCAATGCACCCGGCCGCTTGCCGCCACCGGGCAGCAATGATCGTCTGCACGATCTGCCCGAGAGCGGAGCACGCGAACAGCAGGAACACGATCGAGCCGGTGACTATGCCGCTGTGAAAGCCGAGGACGACCCGAATCAGTTGAGGGGCGACCGCCGCAAAGAAGCCCACCACGACGAACCCGGCAAACCCCGCTAGCGCGGCAGGAATGAATGCACCGCGTACCTCGACAGGAAGCGAAATTCTCTGGATGCCGAGCTTCACCCGCGCGGGAATCGTGGCAGTCTCCGGCACACCGCGGACGGCGAGGGCGGCGATGCCGACCAGCGCCAGATGCACCGTATAGGGCAACTGCGTCGGCCAGGGAAACAGTTCGACCATGATGCCGCTTAGCAAAGGACCGCAACCCAGCCCGAGCATATTGGAGGCGGTAGCCGCGAGCATGGCTTTGCCGCGCCACGCGGGCGGCGCGAGTTCGATCACGGCTACGGTGGCGGTTCCTGTGAAGATGCCGGCAGAGACTCCCGACAACAGTCGGCCCAGCAT
>NZ_DASXHN010000446.1:0-5327 GCF_036488505.1 Paraburkholderia sp.
CGCAAACTTTGCCGCCTATCTGATCCTGAGCGTTACCACGGGACGCCTGCGTAAAAAACTCTTTCCGCTCGGCCTTCGCGCGATTCTCACCGACCTCGTTGCCGCGCTGCGCGGCAAGCTCGGTCATGGCGATCTCAGCCAATACAATGCGGTGCAAAGGTTCGCCTATCTCGTCGTGATCGCCGACATCGTGCTCGTGGTGTTATCAGGTCTGGCGATCTGGAAGCCGGTTCAGTTGCCGCTGCTGCGCATGTTGATGGGAGGCTTCGACAACGCGCGCATCGTCCACTTCGTCGCGATGAGCGTGCTGGTCGCCTTCTTCGCGATACACGTGCTGATGATTGCGCTGGTGCCGCGATCTTTGCTCACGATAATCCGGGGCCGCTAACCATGACTTCATCGAAATCGGTACCGCGGCTCGACGCCGCATCGATCATCAAGGACGCGGAAAAGGAACTGCAATCGTCTGCGCGCCGCCTGTTTGGCAAGCGAATCCTGACCCTGGGCGGACTTGCGCTGCTGTCGGGCTGCGATCTGACGAACGACAAAACGGTCAACACCATGCTGCGAAGAATGTCCTCATTCAACGATGGCGCGCAAGCCTTGCTGTTCGACCCGCGCAAGCTGGCTCCAACGTATCCTGAATCGATGATCACGCGGCCATTTCCGTTCAATGCTTACTATGACATCGACCAGGTGCCCGAAGTCGACGCAAGCAGCTACCGCCTCGAACTCAGCGGTCTCGTCAACGGTAAGCGCGCCTGGACGCTCGACGAACTGCATGCGTTGCCGCAGCACAGCCAGGTGACGCGGCACATCTGCATCGAAGGCTGGAGCGCAATCGGCAAATGGGGCGGCGTGCGCTTCGCCGACTTTCTGTCGCTGGCCGGCGCCGATACAACCGCACAATACGTCGCGCTCCACTGCGCCGACAACTACTGGACGAGTATCGACATGCCGACGGCGCTGCATCCGCAAACGCTGCTCACGCTGACCTATGACGGCAGCGTCCTGCCCGCGAAGTACGGCTTCCCCATGAAGCTGCGCATGCCCACCAAACTCGGCTACAAGAACCCGAAGCACATCGTCGCCATCACCGTCACCAACGAATTTTCCGGCGGCTATTGGGAAAACCAGGGCTACAACTGGTTCGGTGGATCCTGAACCACACGTCGCAGATATCTTTTCACGTCCCCCTCTCTCGGAGCAACCATGTCCACCCGTATCAAGTTAGCCGTTTCCTTCGTCGCGCTGGCGTTCGCCGGCGCAGCATTCGCCCAATCCTCCGCCGGCAAGCCCGAACGAATCCGCGGCGAGATCGTGTCATTCGGTGGCAGCACCCTCAAAGTGCATCGGCGCAGTGGCGACACCGTGACCATCGACATGCAGGAGTCGTCGGGTCTGAACGCTGTAAAGGCAATCGAGCTATCCGATATCAAGCCGGGCTCTTACGTCGGTGCGGCCGCCATGCCCGGTCCCGATGGCAAGCTCACAGCAAAGGAAGTGCTGGTCTTCCCGGAAGCCGCGCGTGGTACTGGCGAAGGCCACTACGCGTGGGATTTGGGCACGAACAGCACGATGACCAATGCCAACGTGGATACTGTCGTGCAAGGCACCAGCGGACGTGATCTCAAACTGTCATACAAGGGCGGCACCAGCACGATTACCGTGCCGGCGAACGTACCGGTCGTCACGCTGATTCCGGCAACCCGCGCTGATCTCACAACCGGCAAGAAGGTGTTCGTCGTGGCCACTTCGAAGAGCGCCGGCAGCTACGACGGCAAATTCGTCGTTGTCGAAAAGGACGGCGTCGCCCCACCGATGTAACGCTGCAACGAGTACGGCGTGCTTGCGCCCGGCGCTGTACGCCTGCCGTTGCGCCGCCGTTGCGCCGCGGTTGCGCTGCCATTCCCTCTCTCATTGGCCCGATAACATCGAAGCAGCAAGCAAGTCTGATATCGCGGCTCGCTGGAGTGATCGCGCGCGAAACCCGATCCCCGACCGCCGCCACGTGCGCGCGGCCTTCTTGCGGCCTCGGCGTATCGCGTCGGTCGATGCGACGCGACCGCCACAATCCGTTGTGACCTGGTTTCCATGGAAGTAGTTAAGTGCGGCTTGGATTTCGTTGGTACGCGCGTTGAGCGAAATGGACAGCACAAGTCACATGGAGGAAGGCAAACGCTGCCGGAGAAGCCGATGCCGCCCGCACTAGCCGATCTCGATGGTCCGGCTGGCGGCTCGTGGCCGCTCCTGTTTCGGTACCGTCAAAGTCAGCACGCCCCTGTCGAATCTGGCCAGCGCGCGATCCGGGTCTGCCTCCTCCGGCATCGGGATCGCACGCACAAAGGTTCCGTATGCACGTTCGAGCCGGTAGCAACCGTCCTCCTCGCTGTGGACGTCCTGCTTTTTTTCGCCGCGCAATACGAGCGCACCATCCTCGACACTCACGGTCAGATCGTCGCGCTCCATGCCCGGCAGCTCCACGGTCACGCGTAACACCTTGCCTTCGTCGACCACGTCGATGCGCGGTTGGAACTGCGAGGAACTGAAATCGCCGAACCATCGTTCGAGCGCCCCGCGACCCGCGAACGGATCGTGAAAAAACTCCTCGACCGCGCGCCAGGAATCGCGTGGCAAAAGCCGCGAAATATCAGCCCACGCCGCACGCCACTGCTCGCTCGCCGGCGCGCTGTCCGCCTCGGACTTGCGCGCCGGGCTGCGAAGAAACTTGAAAGGGTTCCATTTTTTTGGATCGGTGTTCATCGCATCCTCCTTCACGTCTTCTACGAGAACCGCATATTCACGATGGCGCTGACGCCACACCACCGCAAAGATGGCGGATGCGGCGGTGCAACGCCGCCACCCGTTTTCTCCTGTCGTCGTGGCGAATGCGCCGGGTCAGTTCGTCCGCACTTCGAGGCCGCGCAAACGAGCTTCAGATGAAGCCGTCGGTGTTGCCGATGCCGATGCGCGCAAACCCGCCGGAACCCGCGGCGCGAATGCTCGCTGGAAAGCCGTCGAAGAGACTCGCGGCCAGCCGTTGCTGGAACACGCAGCGCGTGCACCGCGACTGCCGAGCCGAAAATAAAATAGGTCGGCGCCGAACGAATTTCAAGTACTGTGTTTGCAGAGAGCCCGGCCGAAAAGCAGCGCTTCGCGCCGATCGACGAATGGCGAGCAACGGTATAAAACCGCTCGTCGATCAGAACGCGCCGCTGAACTTCTCGCCGTTCGTCCGATAGTTGCGGTTCGTCACATCCGCATTGCGATTCACCAGCGGCCGCGCGTAAAGCGGATGACGCAAACTGCGCACCTCATGTTCGAGCGTGAAGCAACGCGCGCCGCTCGCAGGATCGACGATATCGGCGAAACGATACTGATGCTTCTCCTCGCCATAAGTCAGCCCGCGCGCGGCAAGACGCGCATAAGGTCCGGAGAAGTCGGCCACATAGATCTGGATGTGATGCCCATCGTATGGCTGGCTTGCATCGGGCGTTTCCACGTAGATGAGCTGCTGATGGCCACCGAGTGCGACCGCCGCTTGCAGCGAACCATTGCGCTCGCGCACCTCGACGCACGCATCGAAGATCTCGCGGTAGAACGCCGCGATGGCCATCGTGCAGCCCACCGGAACGTCGAGCTGCACATACACGATGCCGAGATCGATGCCGGACCAGCGATCGCCCGGCGCGCTCGCAGCGCGATCGAGGCAGTCATAGCGATTGCCCCACGGGCAGGTCACTTCGACGCGATCGGCTCGCTCGGTCCAGCCGAAACGGCTTGCTTCGAGCAACGGCTGAACCGCGCGCAGCCGTTCGATCAGCGCCGCTCGCTCGCCCACCCGCAGCCCGACATGTCCGCGAAGACGCTGCGCGTCGCCATGCGGCAGATGAATCTGCGAACGGCCGACATTGATCCACATGTTGGTTACGCCGGTCATCAGATATGGATCGCGCGTGAGCCCAAGCCCGCTGACATAGAACGCCGTTGCAAGACGCTGGTCCGGTATCGTGAGATTGACATGCTCGAGCAGCACGAGATTGCCGGTGTCCTCGCGCGCGTAGTCGAAATGCGCCATCTGATTGCCCTCGAAGAATGGATTCGCTGATTCGCACATTCGCCGCCCACGCGGCGTTCACGCTATCTTGCCTGCGCTGTCCGCTTCGGGCAATTCGATGGGCCCGGCGTCGCCTTTCGAATCGCTTTCGATCAGCTAGCCGCCACTTCGTCGAGATACTATGGGAGTTGCCGCATCGCCGCCGTATGCGGAGTTTCAGCTACGCTATCACCGTGCTAACCAGGGCGGTTGTCGCCGCGCCGAACAACCGGGACCGCAGGCCGGCCGCTTGCATGTCATCGCAACGACGCGGGGCTGAGCAATCATGCGCGCCCTGTTGCGTCGCCCGACATGGAGGCTTTGATGAATCCGCCGGACCTGCGCACGATCTACCGGCATTACCTGGATTGCCTGAACCGGCGCGACTGGACATCGCTCGGCCAGTTCGTCGCCGACGACGTTCAGCACAACGGCCGGCCGCTGGGGGTGTCGGGCTATCGCGAGATGCTCGAGCGCGACGTCCGCGAGATCCCTGACCTGCACTTTGATATCGAGCTGCTCACGATCGAGGCGCCATTCGTCGCGAGCCGTCTGCGCTTCGATTGCACACCGAGTCACGCTTTTCTGGGCCTGCCTGTGGGCGGCAAACGGATCACGTTCGCGGAGAACGTGTTCTACAGGTTTCGCGGCGAGAAGATCGCGCAGGTGTGGTCGGTGATCGACAAGGCGGAGATCGAAGCACAATTGTCGTGACGCATGATGTGCTTCGATCCGTTCCAAAGCGGCGCGCGCGCCGCTCGCTGCATCGGTATCAGCATTTGGTCGGCGTGGCCCGCCCCGATGCGTGCGCATGCAACTCGGGCGGCGCCGCGTTGCCGCCATGTTGCTCGAGGTATTTGCATGCGGTCACGATATCGTTGGCGAGCAGCATCGCGACATTGCGGTTCACGTGCGGCCTCACCACGACTCTGAGGCTATTCACCGTTTCCGCGTTCGGCGGCATCGAATAGGCGGCAAGCACCCAGCCTTTCTCGCGCACCTTATTCGACACGTCGAATTCGTTGAACTTCTTGATCTTGCTGTCGAGTGTCACCGCGACCACCGGAATTCGCTGCGATTCGTTCATCATCGTGAAATAGCCGCTCTCCACCAGCACCCCGCGCAACGCGATCGCGTTATCGAGCGTGTGCTGCATGATGCGCCGGTAGCCATCGAAGCCCTGCCTGAGAAACATGTAGTACTGCACCGCCACCTGAAACGCGTTGCGGCT
>NZ_DASXHN010000007.1:0-39741 GCF_036488505.1 Paraburkholderia sp.
GCAATGCGTTCGTAGTAGGCGCGCAGCAGGTTGTGATAGCGCGCGTCGTCGAGCAGGAAGGCGTCGTGGCCATGCGGCGCATCGATCTCCGCGTAGGTGACCGTGCGCTTGTGGTCGAGCAGCGCCTTCACCAGTTCGCGCGAGCGCGCGGGCGCGAAACGCCAGTCGGTCTTGAAGCTCGCGATCAGATACTTCGCGCTGGTATGCGCGAGCGCGGCGGTCAGGTCGCCGTCGAAAGATTTGGCCGGATCGAAGTAGTCGAGCGCGCGGGTGATCAGCAGATAGGTGTTCGCGTCGAAGTAGTCGGCGAACTTGTCGCCCTGATAGCGCAGATACGATTCCACTTCGAATTCGACGTCGAAGTTGAAGTTGTAGTCCCCTGGCGCGCCTTCCGCGCGGCGCAGCGAGCGGCCGAATTTCTCGGCCATGTCGTCGTCCGACAGGTACGTTATGTGGCCGATCATGCGCGCGACGCGCAGGCCGCGCTTCGGCTTCACGCCGTGCGCGTAGTAGTTGCCGCCGTGGAAGTCGGGGTCCGACAGTATCGCCGAGCGCGCGACCTCGTTGAACGCGATGTTCTGTGCGGACAGCTTCGGCGTCGAGGCGACCACGATGCAATGCGCGACGCGCTCCGGATACATCATGCTCCACGCGAGCGCCTGCATGCCGCCGAGGCTGCCGCCCATCACCGCGGCGAAGCGCGCGATGCCGAACGCGTCGGCGACCCGCGCCTGCGCGTCGACCCAGTCTTCGACGGTGACGACCGGAAACGCCGCGCCATACGGCTTGCCGCTAGCCGAATCGACGCTCATCGGCCCGGTCGAGCCGAAGCACGAGCCCAGGTTGTTCACGCCGATCACGAAGAATTTGTCGGTATCGACCGGCTTGCCGGGGCCGACCATGTTGTCCCACCAGCCGACGTCCTTCGGATTGTCGGCGTACACGCCCGCGACATGATGCGACGCGTTCAGCGCATGACAGACGAGCACCGCATTGCTGCGCGCGGCGTTGAGCGTGCCGTAGGTCTCGACCATCAGGTCATAGCCGGCGAGCGAGCTGCCATTGCGCAATGGCAGCGGCTCGGGGAAGTGCATTTTTTGGGGAGCGACGATGCCGATCGATTCCATTCATTCCGCCATTGAGTGAACAGGGCGGCTAAACGGCGTCGGCGAAGCACGGAGGAAAAGGCTGTGTGCGCGGCTGACGACCTCTTTAGCCGCATTTATAGTGAACCGCGGGCCGGTGACCAGTGGTTCGCGCGCCCGCAATCGAGTCAGCAAATCGGCGCGTGAAATAGTGCAAAAAAGGGTGCTGCGTATTCAGGAATTCTCGAACGCGGCCCAGCGTGAGGCTGAGATGTGGCGGACGCGTCAGGCGCAAAGTATAGCGGAAAATCCCGCGCGCCAGCGTCGCTGGCGCTGGCGTGCGGAGCCGGCGCGAAGGCTCGGGCGACAGACGCGCGGGGACGGCGGCGTGCGCCCGGCAGGGAAGTGTCCCGTTCGCACCAGATCGGCTGTCCGGCAAGCGCCGACCGGATACCAGCACGCGCCGCGCACGTGGCGCGCCGATGCGCTACCGCAGAATCAGCAGCAATTGAGCGTCCGCGTGTTCGGCGGGCGGGCGCGCAAAGCCGCTGCGTGCATAGCGATGCCAGCGGCCAATCACGTAGCTCAGCAGCAGACTCGCGCGGATCGCGGGATCGTAGTCGGCGGGAAGCGGTGTGGCGTGCGCGCTGGCTTCATGATTGCGATGCGCGTCGAGGTGGCTCGAGCCGTTGCCGTTCGCGCTTGCCAGCGCCTCCGTCCGCGCAAGCCGCAGACACTGCTTCAGCGATGCCTCGATACGTTCGAGCATCAGGTTCACGCGCTCGGCCAGCCGCTGATGCTCGCCGACGAGCGCCTCGCAGGTCAGCACGCGGGTCATGCCGGGGTTCTTCGCGGGAAAGTTGAGCAGCATCAGCGCAATCGCGCGCGCTTGCAGCACGCCGTTGCTTTCCTGGCTGGTGATCTGGTTGATGAGCCCGAACAGCGTCTGCTCGATGAATTCGATCAGCCCTTCGAACATCTGCGCCTTGCTGGCGAAGTGACGATATAGCGCGGCCTCCGAGACGCCGAGCCGGGCGGCGAGCGCCGCCGTGGTGATTTTTTCGGTCTTCGGCGCCTCGAGCATGCCGGCGAGCGTTTGCAGGATTTGCACGCGGCGCTCACCCGGTTTGGGGCGCGGTGCGCGAGCCGCGCTGGGTGCCGCGGCGGGCACCGCCGCAAACGCTTCAACTAAGGCTTCGTCACGCTTGTCGATCGGCTGCATGGCTATCGTCCCCCGGCTTGCTGTCGTTGACTACGGCCCCGGCTTGCGTCCTTTCCATCGAACCGAGCGCGTGCTCAGTCGTAGCGATTTTAGCGAACGGATGCTGCGGTCGACATAGTGTGGCCGG
This sequence comes from Paraburkholderia sp., assembly GCF_036488505.1. Classification (GTDB taxonomy): domain Bacteria; phylum Pseudomonadota; class Gammaproteobacteria; order Burkholderiales; family Burkholderiaceae; genus Paraburkholderia. Next base: position 2,435 of record NZ_DASXHN010000007.1, read on the forward strand.
CCGGTTCCCGGCACGCGCGTCGGCACCCCGTCAGCGTGCGGCTTGCGCGGCAGATGGCCGGTGATCCACACCGTGCGGATGCCGAGCCGCCGGTAGTTTTTCAGATGCGAGCGTGTGTCTTCGACGAGGATCGCGTCTTTCAATGACACGCGCGCGTCGCGCATCTCGCGGCGCAGCATCGCGTGGTCGGGTTTCGCGCGCCACTGGCGGCGGTCGCGCATGTGCTCGATCGCGATCACGCGCTCGAACAGCCGCTCGATACGCAGCTCGGCGAGCACCGCGCGTGCGTACGCCTCGGGCGCGTTGGTCAGTACGATTTTGCGGCCCGGCAGCGCCGCGATGAGCCGCGCGACGCCGCGTTCGTGACGGATCATCGAGCCGAGATCGGGGAACGTATGCACGACCTTCAAAAAGTCGTGCGGGTCGAGCGGATGGTGGCGCGTGAGGCCGAGCAGCGCGGCGCCGTAACGCAGCGTATAGCCGGTGCGCAGGCGGTTGGCTTCGTCGATGTCGACCTGCAGTGCATCGATGATGTACTGCGTCATCGCGCGATTGATCGCCGGGAAGATTGCGTGCGACGCGTGATGCAGCGTGTTGTCGAGATCGAACAGCCAGACCGGCTTGCCACCCGAGATGTGGGGACGGCGGCGGCGCGAAGTAGGGGTGCGCATAATGTGGTGTCTGTCAGACGCCGACGGGCGCTTCATGTGACGGCTGCGGGCAGGGTGCCGCGCGGACGCTGGCTCGATCGCCCCTGCCGCTTGCGCCGCTTGCGCCGCTTGGGCCGCGAACCGCGCCGTTCGGCACGGGCACCGCACCGCCGTGGCGCGCCGCCGGTGCGGTTTGCTTCACCGCGCTCAATGCGAGCGGATCATCGTACCGAACGGCTGTTCGGTCAGAATCTCCAGCAGCACTGAGTGTTCGATCCGGCCGTCGATGATGTGGACCGAGCGCACGCCGCTTTTAGCCGCGTCGAGCGCCGACGAGATTTTCGGCAGCATGCCGCCAGAGATCGTACCGTCGGCGAACAGACCATCGATTTCGCGTGCCGACAGATCGGTCAGCAGATTGCCTTCCTTGTCCATCACGCCGGGGATGTTGGTCATCATCACGAGTTTTTCGGCGTTCAGCACGACCGCCAGCTTGCCCGCGACGAGGTCCGCGTTGATGTTGTACGACAGGCCGTCTTCGCCGTAGCCGATCGGCGAGATGACCGGGATGAACGCGTCGTCCTGCAGTGCTTTCACGACGGCCGGGTTGATCGTCTCGACTTCGCCGACCTGACCGATGTCCACGTACTGACCCGGATTGTCGCGATCGGGCATCAGCATCTTGCGGGCGTGGATCAGGCCGCCGTCTTTGCCGGTCAGGCCGACCGCGTGACCGCCGAAGTGATTGATCAGCATCACGATGTCCTGCTGCACTTCACCGCCGAGCACCCATTCGACGACTTCCATCGTCTCTTCGTCGGTGACGCGCATGCCCTGGATGAAGGTGCCCTGTTTGCCGATCTTCTTCAGCGCCTGATCGATTTGCGGACCGCCGCCGTGCACGATGACCGGGTTGATGCCGACCAGCTTCAGCAGAATCACGTCGCGTGCGAAGCCCTGCTTCAGACGCTCTTCGGTCATCGCGTTGCCGCCGTATTTGATGACCACGGTTTTGCCGTGATACTGACGAATGTAGGGCAGCGCTTCGGCCAGAATTTCGGCTTTCAGCGTAGGCGCAATCTGCGAAAGGTCGGGAAGCTCGGACATGGCGGCAGGCTCGGGCACGGAACGGTTAAAACAGCGCGAATTGTACAGGACTGGCGCGCTGCAACAGGGTTTTCGGCAGCGTCGCAACAGCCGCTCGATGCGCGTTTGGCGTGCGCAACATGACCATGCGTGGGGACTAGTCGAGGCGCCAGCTTAACGCGCTTGCCGGACGGCTGTGAATCGGCCGGATGGACGACTGCACCGCGGACTGGCGATCATGGCATCATTGGCTGAACCATGTCCCCGGCACTTTTCGTCAGCTTGCGATGAACCCGTCTTCCACGTCCGCGCGCAGCGCCCGCTGTCCACGCTGCGGCAATGCGTTCGACTGCTGCATGCACGCGGGGCCGGACGAGTGTTGGTGTCAGGCGTTGCCGCCGCTGCCGGCCGACCGGCTGTCTCCGGCGAGCCCTTGTCTGTGCCCGGAATGCCTGGCCGCGGAGATCGCACGGGCGGCGCGGGGGGAAGCCACGGGTGGCCAATCGTGATCGAACCGGTTTGCGTATCGCGGGCGGAGGGCGTGAGTAGCGGAACGTGCGTCTGAGCGGCGAACCGCATGCTGAGTATCGTCGCGAAAGCGAAGGCGGCCGCCAGCGGCGCGTGCTCGCTTACTGCTCCCGCTGGTCCGCGCATGAGCGCCCGCCACTCGCGGGCAACCGCGTCCAGCATCGGCTCGCACTGGCCGAACCACGGCTGCTGGTACAGCGTGGCGCTCGGGTACCGCGGGCTGTCGTTGCGATCGAGCAGCCAGACCCAGTGGGGATCGACGTCGCGCCGCACCCGGGTGCGCTGACCGAGCGCGCCGCTCAGATGCGTGACCGACGTACACCCCGTAATCACGAGATCGAGCGCGCTGACGAAAGCGGCGGTGTCGTCCAACGTCGTGAGACGGGGGCGGTGCGATCGGTCATCCGCAGGTCCGCCGCGCCGGCGGCGGCGCCCGGCTGCAGCGAGTAGAAGGTGACATCGCTGAGGGCGGCGAAATGCGCGGCATAGCGCTGGCACCCAACGCTGCCGGAATCGTCGCAGCGGGTAGACTAGGGCCATGCACCGTATAACCAACACCGGCCGGGTCAATCTCGGTCATCTGTTCTGGCTGCGCAGCCTCGCGATCATCGGTCAGCTGCTAACAATCGCGTTCGTGCAGATCTTCATCGGCGTGAACTTGCCGTTGCCCGCGATGCTGCTCGTGATCGCGCTCGAGGTGATGTTCAACGCGCTCACGTGGTGGCGCGTTTCGCGGCAGCGCCCCGAGTCCAATATCGAGCTGTTCGGGCAAATCTGGGTCGATCTCGGCGCGCTGTCCGCGCTGCTGTTTCTGTCCGGCGGTACGACCAATCCGTTCGTTTCGCTGTATCTGCCGTCGCTTGCCATCGCCGCGGCCGTGCTGCCGTGGCATCTGATGGCCTGGCTCGCAGCGTTCGCGGTTGCCTGCTATGCGGTGCTCGGTTTCGATTCGCTACCGCTCAATCTCGACAATCCCGCGAACCTGTTCGAGTACTACCGCGCCGGCATGTGGGTCAACTTCATGGTGAGCGTCGGGCTGATCGCGTGGTTCGTCGCTCGCATGTCGCGGGCGCTGCGGCTACGTGACGCAGCGCTCTGCGAAGCCCAGCAGCGCTTGCTTCAGGACGAGCGGGCGGTCGCGCTCGGCGTGCAGGCGGCCACTGTCGCTCACGAAATCGGTACGCCGCTGTCTACAATCGCGATGCTGTCCGAAGAACTGCGCGACGCGGCGCGCACCGACGAACGGCTCGCGCCGTATCGCGCCGATTTCGAACTGCTCGAACAGCAGATGACGCTATGCACGTCGGCGCTCGCGCGGCTGCGCAGCCGCGCATCGACGGCGACCAACCGTCAGCCGGTGGACGAGTGGCTCGAATCGTTTGCCGGGCAGTGGCGTCTGCGTCATCCGCATGTGAGCTTCGAACGGATCGGCACGCCGCCCGCCGATGTCAGTCTGGACGACACGGTTGCGGTCGGCCACATCCTGACGATCCTGCTCGACAACGCGGCGCGCGCGAGCCGCGATCACGTGACGCTATCGTGCGCGCTCGCGGCGCGAGGCGATCAGATCGTGTTCGAGGTGTGCGACAACGGGCCAGGCATTCCGCCCGCGCTGCGCGGCTTGCTCGGTTCGATGCCGGTGGATAGCACGCAGGGCGGCCACGGTGTGGGCCTGTACCTGGCCTTTTCGGCGGCGGCGCGTCTGAGAGGATCGATCGAGCTGACCGATGCCGGCGCGGGCAGACCGCGCGGCACACGCGCGGTGCTGAGGCTGCCTCTCGCCACGCGCAAAACTTCCGGGGCGGGCCGACGAGGCGCCGCGCCACCGAATACGGAGAAGCAGGCATGAGCGAAAAGAGTTTTCTGGTAATCGACGACGACGAAGTGTTCTCCGGCATCCTCGCGCGCGGTCTGACGCGGCGCGGCTATACGGTCAGCGAAGCGCACAGTGCGGACGAGGCGATCCGGCTCGCGAATCAGCACAAGTTCAGCGAGATCACCGTCGACCTGCACCTGGGCCACGACTCGGGCCTGACGCTTATCGCGCCGTTGCGCGATCTGCAGCCCGACGCCCGGATGCTCGTGCTGACCGGGTACGCGAGCATCGCCACCGCGGTGCAGGCGGTCAAGGACGGTGCGGATAACTATCTCGCGAAGCCCGCCAATGTCGAGACGATTCTGTCGGCGCTGCAAAGCGAGGCGAGCGCAGTGCAAGCGGACGAGGCGATCGAGCGTCCGGTGCCGCTGTCGGTCGCGCGGCTGGAATGGGAGCATATTCAGCGCGTGCTCGCCGAAAACGGCGGCAATATTTCGGCGACCGCGCGCGCGTTGAACATGCATCGGCGCACGTTGCAGCGCAAGCTCGCGAAGCGGCCGGTCAAGCAGTAAGCGGTTAGCAGTGAGTGCGGCGTCCCGCTATTCAGACGGTCGAACCCGAACTGAGTCGAACCAGAAGAAAACGGGCTGCCTTTTCACAGGCAGCCCGTTCTTACGCGTTAGCGTTGAGCAATATCACAGCACGTAACGCGACAGGTCTTCGTCTTCGGCCACCTGGTTGAGCGCGCGATCGACATACGCCGCGTCGATCTGCAACGCATGGCCCGAATGATTGCCGGCCGAAAACGATACTTCCTCGAGCAGCTTTTCGATCACCGTGTACAGACGCCGCGCGCCAATATTCTCGGTCTTCTCGTTGACCGAATACGCGATTTCGGCGAGGCGGCGGATGCCTTCGTCGGCGAATTCGAGGTGCACGTCTTCGGTGGCGAGCAGCGCCTGATATTGCTTGACGAGGCTCGCATCCGTCGACACGAGGATCGACTCGAAGTCGTTGACCGACAGCGAGTCGAGCTCGACGCGAATCGGGAAGCGCCCCTGCAATTCCGGAATCAGATCGCTCGGCTTCGCGAGATGGAACGCACCGCTCGCGATGAACAGGATGTGATCAGTCTTCACCATCCCGTACTTGGTGTTGATCGTCGTGCCTTCGACGAGCGGTAGCAGATCGCGCTGCACCCCCTGACGGGACACTTCGCCGCCGCCGGCCTCGTTCCTCGACGCGATCTTGTCGATTTCGTCGAGGAACACGATGCCGTTCTGTTCGACGTTCTGCACTGCCTTGGTTTTCACCTCCTCGTCGTTCAGCATCTTGCCGGCTTCTTCGTCGGTGAGTACCTTCAGCGCTTCTTTAACCTTCATCTTGCGGCGACTCTTCTTGCCGCCACCGATGTTGGCGAACATCGAACGGATCTGCTCGGTCATGTCTTCCATGCCCGGCGGCCCCATGATGTCCATGCCGACCTGCGGCTGTTCGACGTCGAGTTCGATTTCCTTGTCATCGAGCTGCCCTTCGCGCAGGCGCTTGCGGAACGTCTGGCGCGTGCTGCCGCCTTCGTCGGCGGTATCGGTCGCGCTCGAGCTCGAGCCGAAGCCGACCGGCCGCGCGGTCGGCAGCAGGATGTCGAGGATGCGGTCTTCGGCGAGGTCGCCCGCCTTGGTTCGCACTTTGCGCATCTCGGTTTCGCGGGTCTGCTTGACCGAAATTTCGATCAGGTCGCGCACGATGCTGTCGACGTCGCGGCCCACGTAGCCGACTTCGGTGAACTTGGTCGCCTCGATTTTGATGAACGGCGCGTCGGCGAGCTTCGCGAGACGCCGCGCGATTTCGGTCTTGCCGACGCCGGTCGGTCCGATCATCAGGATGTTCTTCGGCGTGATCTCCTGACGCAGCGGCTCGTCGACCTGCTGGCGGCGCCAGCGGTTGCGCAACGCGACGGCCACGGCTTTCTTCGCGCGGCCTTGGCCGATGATGTGTTTGTCGAGTTCGGAGACGATCTCCGCGGGGGTCATGGTGCTCATCGTGGGTCCTTACTCGATCGTCTCAATGACTCGGTTGTGGTTCGTGTAGATGCACATGTCGCCAGCAATCTCCAGTGACTTCTCCACGATCTCGCGCGGCGACAGCTCGGTGTTGTCCGAGAGCGCCTTGGCGGCCGCCTGCGCATAGGCGCCGCCCGAACCGATCGCGCAAATGCCGCCCTCGGGGTCCAGCACGTCGCCGTTGCCGGTGATGACGAGGGTGGTGGTGGCGTCGGCGGCGATCAGCATCGCCTCGAGGCGGCGCAGCATGCGGTCGGTGCGCCAGTCTTTCGCGAGTTCCACCGCCGAGCGGGTGAGATTGCCCTGATGCTTTTCAAGCTTCGCTTCGAAGCGGTCGAGCAATGAGAACGCATCCGCCGTGCCACCGGCGAAGCCGACCAGCACCTTGCCGTTGTAGATGCGCCGGACCTTCTTCGCTCCGCCTTTCATCACGATGTTGCCGAGCGTCACCTGGCCGTCGCCGCCGAGCGCGACCTTGTTGCCGCGGCGCACCGAAACGATCGTCGTGCCGTGAAATTGCTCCATATGCGTTCCTCTTTGCAAAACGGGTAGGACGCGATAGCGCGGCGCGCTAACGCATGAATCCTCGCAGCGGACGGCGCGCCGGCTGGCGCGCTCGTGAGCGCATGTCCGATCTATTTTAGGGCGTGCGCGGTCATATCAAGATCCGCCAAACGGCATAGGACCAAAAACGGGATAGCGTCTGCGGGTGCGCAAAAAGAGGGGCGCAAGGGCGGTGAGCCGCGCGGTGCGCGGTCGTCGCGCAAAAGAAAAGGCGCACGGTTCACCGTGCGCCTCTCGACGAAGCAGCGTTTTGTGGGCGCCAGGCCGAAGCCGCGCCGCGGACTATCAGTCGCCGAACAGCTTCTGGCGCAGTTCGCGGCGCTCCTGCGCTTCGAGCGACAGCGTGGCCGTGGGCCGGGCGAGCAGACGCGGAATGCCGATCGGCTCACCGGTTTCTTCGCACCAGCCGTATTCGCCCGCTTCGATGCGCGCGATCGATTGCTGCACCTTCTTCAGCAGCTTGCGTTCGCGGTCACGCGTGCGCAGCTCGAGCGCATGCTCTTCCTCGATCGTTGCGCGGTCGGCCGGGTCCGGCACGATGACCGTTTCGCGCAGGTTCTCGGTCGTCTGGCCGGCATTGCGGAGAATGTCCGCCTGCAGCTGTTCGAGCCTGTTCTTGAAGAAAGCGAGCTGATCCTCATTCATGTAATCCTTGTCGCTCATCTTCAGGATTTCGGCTTCGGTCAAGAGTCGTTTCGTCGTCATCTGGCTTACTTCTTCAATGTGAGGCAACACTCTTACAGGTGCCCGCACTTTCGCATTGCCCGCAAAGGCGTCGCGCGGACGCGCGGCGCAGCGTGGCCACGAACGATGACCTGTCGTGACGCCAAAGCGCCTGGCGCCCACACGCCGGGCGTTGCAAACTACGCCGCTGCGGGGCCGAACTCCTCTGGAAACCGATTCTCAGATGCTCCTGAGGCATCGCTCACCGGCAAGCGCGTGCCCTTTCAGGCCATGCCCGCCAGCGTTTCGGCGTGTCTCCGGACAAGATTTTCCGGCGCCTTTTCGGGCCCGGCGCGGGCTGCGCGCAACCGGGCAATTCGTTGTCATTCTCCAGTGGGCACGTATTGTAACTGAATCACAATCCGGTACCGCAACTGCTCGATGGCTGCCTGCGACGCATCGATATCCCGAAAATATAGCGCGCAGAAGAGCAAAAAGCGATGGTCGTGCACGCTTTAATACAGCAGGGTTTTCACGCGCTTTTCATCCAATTTACTTTCGTCCGACTTCGGGCGATTTTGTCGCGCGCATCGTATTCAGCGGATGGTTAACGTAGCGGCGTGGGGATTGGCAGTACGCGTGCCGGGCGCGATCGCAGCAGCGCGGCAGATGCCGCGCCAATCGGGCGCGACATGCGGGCTATGCATCCTTGTGTACCTTCAAGGCTGGCGTGTGCGGCGCGAGCTTCGCTGTCGGCTTAGACGAGGCAGGCGTCGAGGCCGTCGGTGATCAGATCGCGCGGCAGTTCGATACCGATAAACACCATCTTGTTGGTCTTCTTCTCGGCCGGTTGCCATTTCGCGGCCAGATCGCTGCCCATCATCTGATGCACGCCCTGAAACACGACCTTGCGATCGACGCCCTTCATATACAGCACGCCCTTGTAGCGCAGCAGATGCTCACCGTAGATCTGCAGAATGCCGCCGAGGAAGTCTTCGAGTTTGTTCGGATCGAACGGGCGGTCGCTCCGGTACACGAATGACTTGATCTTGTCGTCGTGATGCGCGTGGTGATGGTGCGCGTGATCATGGCCTTCGTGATCGCACTGACCGTGGTCGTGATCGCAGTTCGCGTGATCCTGGTCATGGTCATGATCGCCGTGCGCGTGACCGTGCTCGTCATGCGCATGCGCGTGGCTGTGCGCGTGTTCGTCTTCGGTGAGGAAGTCCGGATCGATTTCGAGTTTCGAATTCAGGTTGAAGCCGCGCAGATCGAAGATCTCCTTGAGGTCGGCCTCGCCGAAATTGACGACCTTGATCGCCGCCTTGGGGTTCATGTGCAGCAGGCGGTGGCGCAGATCGGCCACGTGTTGTTCGTCGACAAGATCGGACTTCGTGACGAACAGGCGGTCCGCGAAACCGACCTGGCGCTGCACCACTTCGTGTTCGTCGAGTTGATGATTCGCATGCTTCGCGTCGACCAGCGTGATGATCGCGTCGAGCAGGAATTCGCTCGCGATCTGGTCGTCCATGAAGAAGGTTTGCGCGACCGGGCCCGGATTCGCGAGGCCGGTGGTTTCGATCACGACACGGTCGAAGTCCACTTCGCCTGCCTGCTTCTTCGCGGCCAGATCGTTCAGCACGCGCGACAGGTCGCCGCGAATCGTGCAGCAGATGCAGCCGTTGCTCATCTGGATGATCTGCTCGTCGCTGTCCTGCACGAGGATGTCGTTGTCGATGTTCTCTTCGCCGAACTCGTTCTCGATGACGGCGATCTTCATGCCGTGCTTTTCGTTCAGGATGCGCTTGAGCAGAGTGGTTTTGCCGCTGCCGAGAAAGCCGGTCAGGATGGTGACTGGAATCATGTGGGTCGCCTGTAAGTCGTGAAACGGTGCGTGATCGAACGCTAGCGCGAAGCTAGCCAGATGCATTGAGCCGGGCGCCGCGGGCAGATGGCTCGCGACCCTGTCTAGCCGGTTATTGAAACATATTTGCCAGGCGGGCGCAGGCTTGTCCAGTTCGGGGGGCCGTGCGTCTCCTGCCGTTGTCGCTGCGGCCGCCGTCGCCGTCGGCACGCGCAATCGCCCCGAACAATAAGGGCAGTCAGGCGATTTGCAACAGCAATCCCTTCAGGTATTCGCCTTCCGGGAAAGCGGTGAGCAGCGGATGATCGACGCCCGCGCCGAGACGCTTCAGGATGCGTGCGTCGACGCGTGCATCGGCCGCCGCGCCTGACACGATTTTCTGGAACAACTCGGGATCGATCGCACCGGAGCACGAGTACGTGAACAGCAGCCCGCCCGGGCGCAGCAGCTTCAGGCCGGTCAGGTTGATCTCCTTGTACGCGCGCGACGCGCGGTCCACGTGCTCCCGCGACGGCGCGAATTTCGGCGGGTCGAGCACGATCAGATCGAAACGCTCGCCTTCGTCGTACAGACGCCGCAGCGTCTTGAACGCGTCGGCGTCGAGCCAGGCGGCACGCTCCGCGTCGAAACCGTTGGCCGCGACGTTCTGCTGCGCGAGCGCGAGCGCTTCGCCGGACGAGTCGACCGACACGACCCGTTTGGCGCCGCCCTTCAATGCAGCGAGCGAAAAACCACCGGTGTAGCAAAAACAGTTGAGCACGTCGCGATCCTGCGCGAGCTGCTGCACGAGCAGGCGGTTGTCGCGCTGATCGACGTAGAAGCCGGTCTTGTGGCCGTTGCGCACGTCGACGTGGTAGCGCACGCCGTTTTCGCTCGCGATCAACGTGTCCGACGGCGGTTCTCCGGCGAGCACGCCTGTGATCTGCTCGAGTCCTTCCTTCTGGCGGATCGAAACGTCCGAGCGTTCGTACACATTCGGGCAGCCGGTCGTGTCGACGAGCGCCGCGACGATCGCCTCTTTCCACGCGTCGACGCCCGCCGCCATGAACTGGCAGACGAGCTGGCTGCGCTGGCCCGCGTCCTCGGCGACGTAGTGATCGACGATCAGGCCAGGCAGGCCGTCCGCCTCGCCGAAGATCAGCCGCACCGCGCCGGTGTCGCGCACCATCGTCTGACGATGCGCGAGCGCGCGCTGCACGCGCCGCTTGAAGAAGGCGTGATCGATCGGTTCCGCTTCGTCGAAGCTCCACACCCGCGCGCGGATCTGCGAATGCGGGCTATACGCGGCGCGCGCGAGAAAGCGGCCGTCGTGCGCGCGCACGAGCACGGTCGCACCAGGCGCCGGACGGCCGTCGACGCGGTCGATCGCGTTGGCGTAGACCCACGGATGGCGGCGCAGCAGCGATTTTTCCTTCGACGGTTTGAGCGTAACGGTATTCATCAGGGTGTCGGTCAGGCAATGGGCCGCGCGCTCGGTGCTGCGCGGCGGGTGAAATTCAGGCGCGGACTGCGGGTCGCGACGGTCGGCGTCAGTCGCGCTTTTTTGCGCGCGGATGCGCGCTGTCGTAGACGTGGGCGAGATGCTGGAAATCGAGCCCGGTATAAACCTGCGTCGCGGTGATGCTCGCGTGGCCGAGCAGCTCCTGCACCGCGCGCAGATCGCCGCTCGACTGCAGCACATGCGTCGCGAACGAATGGCGCAGTACGTGCGGGTGCACGTTGGCCGGAATGCCGGCCACGAGCGCCGCGCGCTTCACGCGTTCGCGCACGACGTTCGGCGACAGCCGGTTGCCGCGCGCCGACAGGAAGAGCGGATGCGGATCTTGCCTGACCATCTGGTCGCGCACCGCGAGCCAGCCGTTGAGCGCCGCGATCGCCTTCCGGCCGACCGGCACGACGCGGCGCCGGTTGCCTTTGCCGAGCACCTCCACTTCGCCGGAATCGAGCTTGAGCCAGCCGGCGGAGCGGTAGCCGTCGCCTTCGGTGAAACGCACGTCGAGGCCGACCAGCTCGGCGAGCCGCAGGCCCGACGAGTAGAACAGTTCGAGCATCGCATGATCGCGCAGGCCCTCAGGCGACGCGGCGGGCGCGCTGTCCATCAGGCGCGCGGCATCGTCGACGGAAAGTGCTTTCGGCAGCGTTTTCGCCTGCTTCGGCGCGCGTATCGCGGCGACCGGATTGGCCGGCAGATCGATGCGGCCGGCCAGCCAGCGGTAGAACGCGCGCCATGCCGATAGCCGATGACCGATCGAGCGTGCGCTCAACCCGCCCGCATGCGCGCGCGCGACGGCGCCGCGAATGTCGACCGCGCTCAGGCTTTCGAGCGGCCTGCCTTTGGCGAGCAGTTTCAGTTCGTCGAGTTCATGCGTGTAGCCGCGCAGCGTGTGGGCCGACAGCCGCCGCTCGTGTTCGAGATGCGACAGGTAGGCGGCGATCGGGTCGACGGCGGTCACGGTAGACGCGGGCGGCGGATCGGTGCGCGTGGGTGGCGCTCGTTGCGGCTCATCGCGGCAGCAGCCGGCTCAGCGCGGCGCTCGCGAGCGCGCCGATCTGCGTGAGGAAGTCGGTCGCCATGCCTTCGTGGAAGCGCCGCGCGTCGGCCGAGCCCATCACCAGCAGGCCGAACGTGGGGGCATCCTCGGCGCTTTCGGGGTTGCGCAGCGCGAGCAGCGCGATCGATTCGGTGGGCTGCTGCGCCGGATCGGCCGCCGCCGCGCCGTTCTCGTCGGCGCCATGGGTTGCAGTGGCCGCACTGGCCGCACTCGCCGCCGGCGCGAGCCACTGCGCCGCCTCGAAACCGGTGTTCGCGCCGCAGTACGGCGTGGTCAGACTGCTCGCGAAAATGCGCACTTCCTCGCTGACCTGGCGCGCGAAGTCGGCTTGTGCATACGGTTCGGCGACGTCCCAGACGCGCAGCGCCGCTTGCGGCACGTCGAAGATATCGCGCAGACCGCCCGCGATCGTGCGCGGCAGCGAATATGGATCGCGCTCGGCCATCACCCGGATCGTCCAGCGGTGGAATTTCGACGCAATGCTGTCGTTCTCGTGACCGTAGCGCAGCAGTTCGGCGAGCCGGCGCTCGAGATGTTTGTTCTTGTCGCGCAGCATCTCCATCTGCCGCTCCTGCAGCGATACCGCGGCTTTGCCGTGCGGGTTCGCGAGCCGGATCGTCGCGAGCGCTTCCGCGTGTTCGACGAAGAATTCAGGATTGGCAAGCAGGTATTCGGCGACTTCGCGATCGTTCATGGTTTCGGCTAGAGGCGACCGGACGGCCGGTTAGCGGCGGCGCGCCGGTCAATGAGTTAGGCGGTGGGCGCGGCGGTGGTTGAGCTCGCGAATGCATTGTTGGGCGATGTGCTGGACGGCGCACTCGCCAACTCGTTGGCGACGTCATCGGCCAGTTCGATCTCGCCTTCGAAGACGGTCGCGGCGGGACCGGCCATCAGCAGCGGCGCGCCTTCCTGTGTGCTGTCCCACGTGATCGTCAGATCACCGCCGTGCGTGTGCACGAGTACCGGCGAGTCGAGCAGTCCGCGACGGATGCCGGAGGCGACCGCCGCGCACGCGCCGGTGCCGCAGGCGAGTGTTTCGCCTGCGCCACGTTCGTAGACGCGCAGTCTGATTTCGTTGCGGCTGACGATCTGCATGAAGCCGGCGTTCACGCGCTGCGGGAAGCGCGTGTGCCGCTCGATCGCCGGACCTTCGACGAGCACCGGGAACGCCTCGGCATCGTCGACGACCTGCACCGCGTGCGGATTGCCCATCGATACCACCGAGATCCAGCGTGTCGTGCCGTTGACGTCGAGCGGCCACAGGGTCGCGGTGTTTTCATGACGGCCTTGCAGGCCCTTGGTCGCGAACGGCACGCATTCGGGATCGAATACCGGCGCGCCCATGTCGACGATCACCTCGCCGTTGTCCTGCATCGTCAGCGTGATCGTGCCTTTCTGTACTTGTACGCGCACGCTGCGTTGATCGGTCAAGCCGCGCTCGCGCACGAACTTGACGAAGCAGCGCGCGCCGTTGCCGCAGTGCTCGACCTCGCCGCCATCGCAATTGAAGATTCGGTATCTGAAATCGACGCCGTCGACGGTTGGCTTTTCGACCAGCAGCAACTGGTCGGCGCCGACGCCGAAGTGGCGGTTCGCGAGCGCGCGCACCTGCGCGGTGGTCAGGCTGACTGGTTGGCTGTAGCCGTCGAGCACGACGAAGTCGTTGCCGGCGCCGTGCATTTTGGTGAATTTGAGCTTCACGTTTTCTGTGTATCCGTTGCCGCAGGGGCTTCGCGCGCGCGTAGGCGAAGCCGAAAACCCGGTCTGGCTGGCCGTCTGGTTAGCGACGATCCGAGCCGGGTTGGACCAATAGTGGATGATACACGCTGGTCCGTAACGAACGGTACGGCTGGCGGCGCAAACGGCCTTGGTTCCGCCTGGTTCCAGTCGGTTCCGCCTACTATCCGGCGGCGCAGCCCGCGCTGGCCGATCGCGCGACATTGAAAAGGCGACTTTCATACGTCGGCTTTGTTCATCTACGCGGGCTGGCCGCTTTCCCGCCCGATCAATACACCGCAGGCTCGCCCGGCGGCCGGGTCTTGAAGCGCTTATGCACCCAGTAATACTGCTCGGGCATCAGCGGAATCTGCTGTTCGAGAAACGCGTTCATGCGCCGCGCGTCCGCATCGTCGTTGCCGGTCGGATAGTTGTCCCACGGCTTGAAGACCTTGAGCCGGTAGCCCTTGTAGTTCGGCAGCACTTCGCCGATGAACGGCACGACCTGCGCATGTCCGACCTTCGCGAGACGGCCGACCGCGGTCAGCGTGCAGGCCGGGACGCCGAAGAACGGCACGAAGGTCGAATTGCGCGCGCCGTAATCCATATCCGCGCCGAGCATCACCGGCTTGCGCTCGCGCAGCCAGCGCAGCACGATGCGCGCGCTGTCCGCGCGGCTCGCCATGTCCGCGCCGAAACGCGCGCGCGCCGCTTTCGCGACCGCCTCGAATTCCGGATTCGACATCGGCTGATAGAGCGAGCCGCACTGGCGTTTGAGCGAATAGTTCAGGAAGATCGAGCCCGCCTCGATGCCTACGAAGTGAAAACCGAGAAAGAGCGTCGGCGGCAGATTCGGGTCGGTCAGGTCGATTGCGCTGTCGAGCTGGATCAGCTTTTCCAGCTTCTTCGCCGAGCCGAACCACTGCACGCTGCGCTCGAGATAACTGCGGATCGCGTGGCGAAAGTGCTTCTGCGCGACGTCCTCGCGGCGCGCATCGTTCCAGTCGGGGAAGCACAGCTTCAGATTGGTGTGAACGATGCGCTTGCGTCGGCTCGGAACCTGGTAGAGCAGCCAGCCGAGGCCGTCACCGAGACGGGCGACGAAACCATACGGCAACAATGCCAAAAGTTTGAGCAGCCCGATCGCGAGCTTCGGACCGCAGCGACTCAGCATGCCGCCTCCGTAAAGGAGGCGCGGCATGCGGCGGGGCTCGGTAAAGCGGGGAATTTGGCGTGATACCGCACTCGTCGATACTCTATGACAATCTGAAGAAGTCGCTATAATAAGGGCTTCGCCGAGTTAATAGACAACTTGCGGGGCGAAGCCGGCGGGTGCGGTCCATGGTCTCCATGCGACATGCGTCCAACGGCAAGGTAATCCGCTAAAGCGTCGCCGCTTCAGGCTCCCGAAGCTGGCTACGTGAAACTCACCCGTAACCACAACATTGGAGTCTGCAACGTGGCAAACGACTATCTCTTCACTTCCGAATCCGTTTCCGAAGGCCATCCCGACAAAGTCGCGGACCAGATCTCGGACGCCATCCTCGACGCCATCCTCGAGCAAGACAAGTACTCGCGGGTTGCAGCGGAAACGCTGTGCAACACGGGTCTTGTCGTGCTGGCCGGCGAAATCACCACGGCGGCGAACGTCGACTACATCCAGATCGCGCGCAACACCATCAAGCGCATCGGCTACGACAACACCGACTACGGCATCGACTACCGCGGCTGCGCGGTGCTCGTCGCGTACGACAAGCAGTCGCCGGATATCGCCCAGGGCGTGGATCGCGCGCACGACAACAACCTCGATCAAGGCGCGGGCGACCAAGGCCTGATGTTCGGTTACGCATGCGAGGAAACGCCGGAGCTGATGCCGCTGCCTATCCACCTGTCGCACCGTCTGGTCGAGCGTCAGGCGAATCTGCGCCGCGACGGCCGTCTGCCCTGGCTGCGCCCGGACGCGAAGTCGCAGGTCACCGTGCGCTACGTCGACGGCAAGCCGCATTCGATCGACACCGTGGTGCTGTCCACCCAGCACTCGCCGGACATCGAACTCGCCACGCTGCGTGAAGCGGTGATCGAGGAAGTGATCAAGCCGACGCTGCCGGCCGATCTCATCAAGGGTGACATCAAGTTCCTCGTGAACCCCACTGGTCGCTTCGTGATCGGCGGTCCGCAGGGCGATTGCGGTCTGACGGGCCGCAAGATCATCGTCGATACGTACGGTGGCGCAGCGCCCCACGGCGGCGGCGCGTTCTCGGGCAAGGACCCGTCGAAGGTCGACCGCTCGGCCGCTTATGCCGGCCGTTATGTCGCGAAAAACATCGTGGCCGCGGGCCTCGCTTCGCGCTGCCTGATCCAGGTGTCGTACGCGATCGGTGTCGCGCAGCCGACTTCGGTGATGGTCAACACCTTCGGCACGGGCCGCGTGTCCGATGCGACGATCACGGAACTCGTGCGTCAGCATTTCGATCTGCGTCCGAAGGGCATTATCCAGATGCTCGACCTGCTGCGTCCGGTCTACGAGAAGAGCGCGGCCTACGGTCACTTCGGCCGCGAAGAGCCGGAATTCACATGGGAAGCGACAGACAAGGCGCTCGCGCTGGCCGAAGCCGCCGGCACGGAACCGGTCGCAGCCCTCGCCGAATAAGCGCGGGCGGATCGCTGCCTGCCAGCAACAAACCCCGCCGGCGCGAGCCGGGCGGGGTTTTTCTTTACCTATCGGAAGCCCGCATGCGCGCGCCGATCAGCGCTGCCATACGCAGCGTGCGGCCACAACGCACTGCGCGTAACGAAGTCCTCTGATGAATGAGCGGCTCAATCGACCACGCGCTCACCGACTGAGACGCGCATTCCACTCGCTTCCGCTCATCGGCGTCCGGAACGGCCGCGCAAGTTTTGTGATGGCCTGCGACGCGCGAAAAAATCGCGCTCGTCACGATACCGGGATCCGCCAGGCGCCGCGACGAACGCACCGCCCAGCAACGGTTCAACAGCGCGCTAACCGAAACTTCACCGGCTCGCGAACGCGAACGCAAACCACCCGCTACTGCTCGTCGACAGGCGGCGCGGCCGGCGGCTCGCATGAATCGGCACCTCCGGTGCGCGCTTCTTGACGGCAAGACGCAATGGCGTCGGCTTGCGTAGCAGCGTGCGCAGCGACAGCCGGCGCGTGCTGCTCTGCTGGCGCAGCGCCGAGAAGAAAGTATGGAACCAGGTGCGGATGCCATCGACGGCTCTGGCCTCGCGCCATTGTTCGCCGAGTGCGCGGGTTCGGGCGGCATGGTGACGCAGCGCACGCATCACGTGACGGCGCGTGGGGCGCGCCGCTTTCAGCGCGGCGCGGGTAAGACGGGTGCTCAAAAGAGTGTGCATGGCTTCACGAGTAGGCAATGTACCGCACGTCGGCATGTGCGCCCAGATGCGCACAGCACGAAGCACCTAATGTGCCGATGACGGGGTTGCAATGAACGGCCTGAAAGCTGGAAATCCGGTGCCCATCGCTAGGACGAACGCTGCCATGCGAGACACGGCGCGAAGCGGGGCGGCGGAACAACGCGGGAAGACCGCCGGCACGAGCGCTGAGGCCCCGTGCACGGCAAAGAAGTGCGCTAGCAACGATTAACATGCGAGCAGGCTACACGGGATTCGTGACGTCAGAAAGTCCGTTAT
The DNA here is from genome assembly GCF_036488505.1 of Paraburkholderia sp. Lineage (GTDB taxonomy): Bacteria > Pseudomonadota > Gammaproteobacteria > Burkholderiales > Burkholderiaceae > Paraburkholderia. Next base: position 19,609 of record NZ_DASXHN010000007.1, read on the forward strand.
TACCCTGCGAAAACGGGGCCGCCTCCGCAAAACTGCGGCGCGCAAGCCGCGGGGAGCGCGTCGTTGGCGATCGATTTTCGTGCGCTTTTGCCCGTCGGATGTGCGACGGCGCGCGCGTCGCGCCGGATCCGGTGCATCGGTGCGCCGCCGATGAGCGGGTAAGAAGACGGGCGGCCAGCGGCGCAAACCGGACACATAGCGAAATCACTTCGAACAAGCATCGAACGCTCCGGCGGACAAAACACCCGGCGAAACCGCCAGCGAAACAACGCACCGCGATCGCGCCCGTTTTACAATCGAAGATCAGGTTAGTCGACAGTCACGGAACACCATGTCACTCCACTCCAAGAAAGAGCAGATTCACACGTTGCGAGAGCAGGGTTTTGTCGTCGTGCCAGGACTCGTCTCGCCTGAGCGTTGCGAGGAACTGAAGCGGATCGCGCAGCAACAACTGCTCGAAGCGGCGGCGCCGGTCGAGTTCGAAGCGGATTTGCAGTATCCGGGCGCGCCGTCGTCGAAGGATGCACCGGGTGGGCATACGGTGCGGCGTCTGCTCGACGCGTATGGGCGGCATCCGGCGTTTGCGCAATGGGCAACCGCGCCGGAAATTCGCGGCTGGATGGAACTCTATTTCGGCGAGGAGCCGCGCCTGTCGCGCGTGCATCACAACTGCATGATGACCAAGCATCCCGCGTACGGCAGCCTGACGGGTTGGCACCGCGACGTGCGCTACTGGTCGTTCGAGCGCGACGATCTGGTATCGGTGTGGCTCGCGGTCGGCCCGGAGACCATCGATAACGGCGGGTTGTGGTTCGTGCCGACATCGCATGGCGCGACGTTTACATCCGATCGTTTCGACAAAGCGAAGTTTTTCCGCGCCGATCTCGCGGAGAACCAGGCCGCGATCCGCACCGCGGTGTCACCCGAGCTCAAGGCCGGCGACGTGGTGTTCTTCCATTGCAATACGCTGCACTCGGCCGGCAAGAATCTCAGCGATCAGGTGAAGTTCTCGCTGGTGTACACGTATCACGGAGCGAGCAATGTGCCGCTGCCCGGCACCCGCTCGGCCTCGAAGCCCGAGCTCACGTTTTAGACTGGCGAATGACGACGGCGCCGGCTTGTCGCCGGCTGGTCGCCCGTCCCTTGCGTTCATGCGATAGCGCGCGAGCAAACAGGCGACAAGACAGGCGACCAATCACGCGCCGCGACAGCAAGCGCATGACAGCCCGTGTTACCGCTTCTTGCCCGACAACGCGATCCCGGTCAATCCGGCCAGCGTCGCGACGACGCCCGCCACGATCAGCATGATCGCCTTGTTGCTCGGCGAACCGGTGAACAAACGCGACACGTCGCTGCTAACCGAATTGAAAGCCTGGCCGCCGAAATACAGCAGCACGATACCGCCGACAATCAGCGCGATCGAAATCGCTTTCGTCATTGAATTCTCCCTTCAGTTGGATCGGGCAGAGTGTAGGCGACGCGTTCGCGCTCGTCCATCCCGCAGCCCGGGTGCCTGCACGCGTCGCGTCGATTGGCTACCATAGCGTCTGGCCGCACCACGACAATAAATCCCCGAGCAGCACGCCTCCCGCAACGCGCGATTCCTCATGCCCGCAACCGCCGGGCGATTTCATCGACAAGGACACTAGCAATGGCTTACGAAGCAGCTTCAGAACGCTATTCGGATATGCAATACCGCGTCTGCGGCAAATCGGGTCTCAAACTGCCGGCGCTGTCGCTCGGCCTGTGGCACAACTTCGGCGACACCACGCCGATCTCGACCCAACGCGACATCCTGCGCACGGCCTTCGATCTCGGCATCACGCACTTCGACCTGGCAAACAACTACGGGCCGCCGTACGGTAGTGCGGAAACCAATTTCGGGCGTCTGTTCAACGACGATTTCAAGCCGTACCGCGATGAACTGCTGATTTCGTCGAAGGCTGGCTGGGACATGTGGCCCGGTCCGTACGGCCAGGGCGGCGGTTCGCGCAAGTACGTGCTCGCGAGTCTCGATCAAAGCCTGAAGCGCATGGGGCTCGACTACGTCGACATTTTTTATTCGCATCGCTTCGATGCGAATACGCCGCTGGAGGAAACCGCGGGCGCATTGGCGAGCGCGGTGCAGCAGGGCAAGGCGCTATATATCGGCATCTCGTCGTATTCGTCGGCGAAGACCCGCGAGATGGCCAAACTGCTCGCCGAACACAAGGTGCCGCTGCTGATCCATCAGCCGTCGTACAACATGCTGAACCGCTGGATCGAGCGCGACCTGCTCGATACGCTCGACGAGGTCGGCGCGGGCGCGATCGCGTTCACGCCGCTCGCGCAAGGGCTGCTGACCAGCAAGTATCTGAACGGCGTGCCGGACGATGCGCGGGTCAACAAGGCGGGCGGCGGCTCGCTGAAGCAGGAGCATCTGAGCGAGCAGAACATCGAGCATGTGCGCAAGCTCAATGAGATCGCGCAGCGGCGCGGTCAGAGCCTCGCGCAGATGGCGCTTGCATGGGCGCTGCGCGATCGACGCGTGACCTCAGTGCTGATCGGCGCGAGTCGCGCGGAGCAGGTGCGCGAGAACGTCGGCGCGTTGAAGAACCTCGCCTTTTCGGCGGAAGAACTCGCTGAGATCGATCGTTTCGCGACCGAAGGCGGGATCAATCTGTGGGAAAAGCCGTCGACGGATCAAGCGATCTGACCGCGTAGCGGACCGTCCGCGACAGTCGCGGGTAGCGCAAGCCGCACGCTCAGCGTGCGGCTTTTTCACTTGGGCTTCGCCGCTACACGAGCGCCGGCAGGCCCTCGACCAGCGCGACCGCGCACATTACGCCGATCAGCGCGCCGAGCACTCGCAAGCCGTTGTGCCGCAACTCCGACTTGCAAGGCAGTGCGCCGACAAACAGCGCTCCCGCCAGCGCCATCGGAATGACCAGAATGAAATCGCCGATCGTAAAGTACGTCGTCATATTCGTCTCCATTGTTTTCCGGCGAGGGCTGCGGTCCTGAAACATGCATAGCCCACGCTCGTTTTGAGTATAGGAGACCGCTACTCGAACATTGCCGCGCCGCATCGCGCGGCCGCGCCTGTTCGCAAGCCGCTGAAGGCCGCCAGACAGGCAATACGGCATTGGCGCAATGCAGCAGACCCGGCGAAAAAATATGAAGCGTCCGCTTACGTCCGGCTTACGTTTAATCGGACATGCATGCGCAATGCACCTGCTCGCTATTCGCGCTGACGCAAACGCGTCGCCGCCAGCAAGCCGATCACGAGCAGCATTCCCACCAGCGCGACGACGCCATTCCAGCCATGGCCGGCCCACAGGTGTCCGCCATACGAGCCGATCACGCTCGAACCGAGGTAATACGCAAGCAGATAGAGCGCGGCCGCCTGCCCCTTCGCGTCTTTCGCGAGCCGCCCGACCCAGCCACTCGCGACCGAGTGCCCCGCGAAGAAGCCAAACGTCACGCACGCGATGCCGGTCGCGATCGCCGCGAGCGGATGCAGCATCGTCAGCGCGAGACCGAGCATCATCAACAGCAGGCTCGCGGTCAGCACGCGCGCGCGGCCGAACGTATCGGCCATGCGCCCTGACCACGGCGACGCGACGACGCCGGTCAGGTAGACGATGAAGATCGCGCCGATCTCCGTCTGGTTCAGGCGATACGGCGGCGCGAGCAGCCGGTAGCCGATGTAGTTGTACAGCGTGACGAAGCTGCCCATCAGCACGAAGCCCAGCAGGAACAGGAGCGGCAACCCCGGCCGCGTGAATTGCTTGAGCAGCGCGGCGCGATGATGCGCGAAGCCGAGCCCCCGGCGCGGCACGAAGTGGCGCGACGGCGGCAGCAGCGCGCGAAACGCAAGCATCGACAGCAGGCCGAGCACGCCGATCGTAGCGATCGCGACCCGCCACGAAAACAGATCCGCGACGACGCCGGTTATCACGCGTCCGGCCATGCCGCCGATCGCGGTGCCGCCGACGTACAGCCCCATCGCGAGACCGAGACCGTCGGGATGCACTTCCTCGGCGAGATACGCCATCGCGACGGCCGGTACGCCGCCGAGCGCGAGTCCTTCGAGAAAGCGCAGCACCAGCAACTGATGCCAATGCGGCGCCACCGACACGGCGAGCGTCAGCACCGCCGACACGGTCAGCGACAGCGTCATCAGCTTGTGACGGCTCCAGCCCTCGGAGACGAAGCCGGCGACGAAAATCGCGAGCGCGAGCGCCGCGGTGGTCAGCGACAGCGACAGACTGCTTTGCGCAGGCGTCACGTTGAACGCGTCGGAGAACGACGGCAACAGTGGTTGCACGCAATAGAGCAGCGAAAAGGTCGCGTAGCCGGCGAACAGCAGCGCGACGCTCGCACGCCAGTACGCACGTGAGCCGCGTTCGAGATAGGGGACGTCAGAGACGGCGCGTGCGCCGGAGGACGCAGCAGGGGCTGCGGTAGTAGAGGGAACGGCAGAAGCGGTCCGCTGGGATTCCGGCGGCAGGGTCACTACAAACTCCTTGGGTTACACGAACAAGCGACGAAAAAGCGCGGAAAAAACCTTAACGATACGCTGAAAACACATGTGAGCCGGCGCCGCGCGCCAGCCACGATTCATGCGTGGCTCCGCGCCGAAAGCCTAGCCGGAGGCTCGATCTCCGAAGATGCGCCGATCCCAATACCGATCGGTGACGGCATGCCGACATTGCGCGTGTGGCTGACGATCTCGGCGGGCAGAAACGCAAACCGCGCGCCTGGACATTCATCGCTGAGCGTGCGTCGCTCAATGGCGACGAGCGGGACACGCAACGGCGGCGCAAATCAGTCGGCACAACGCGTGCTTGCGGTGTGTTTTACGTGCGCCGCGAAGGCCAGTGCGTGGCGATGCGGCGCTCGTACCAAACCAACCGTTGTGGCGGCGCCCCGTTTTGATGTCCGCGTCAGCAGGGTTTATGATGATCTTCATGACGGCTTTGTTTGCAAGCTTAGCGGCGAAGCGGCGCTTTTTATCATCACCTCGACCGGCGAGAAAACACAAAGCCGGCTAAGGGAAACGGGGAAATATCATGCAAGTCGGTTCCATTGTCCGCTCGGTACATATCGCCGTGCCACAAGGTGCGCGCGGAATTGTCATGCGCATACTTGGCGACATGGCAATGGTGGCGTGGTACGCCGGTGAACCCGGCGCATCCGAGCAACTGAACACCGAACCCTTTTTCCTTGAAGACCTGATCGATACCGGCGATCTGATACGCCCGGCTGGTGCGCAGACGCATTGAACGCGACGGGTGCCACAGGCGACGGGTGCGACAGCTATATGCGTGCGAATCGTAGTCCTGGTGTAAGCAACGGTTAAATCCTCGTGCTTGCTCGTGCGCGCCGCGTGGATTCGTGGATTCACGCACGTGCTCCGATTTTGATCTGCCACCCTCGTCTTTCGACACGGCGCGGCGCACAATGCGGGCATGAACGACACCACTCCCGACATTCCGAATCCCGAGGCCGGCGCGAATAGCGCGGTGCCGTTTGCCCGGCTCACACCGGAAACCGTGCTCGACGCGCTCGACGGCGCGCTGGCGACGGCCGGCGTGCGCACCGACGGCCGCCTGCTACCGCTGAACAGTTATGAGAACCGCGTGTACCAGGTCGGCGTCGAAGACGGGCCGCCGGTGGTCGCGAAGTTCTATCGTCCCGAGCGCTGGAGCGATGCCGCGATTCTCGAAGAGCACGCGTTCGTCGCCGAGCTGGTCGCGCGTGAAATTCCGGCGGTGCCCGCTCGTGTGCTAAACGGCCGCACCCTTCATACCTTCGACGGCTTTCGCTTCTCGGTCTTCGAACGGCGCGGCGGCCGCGCGCCGGATCTCGACCGGCGCGATACGCTCGAGTGGCTGGGGCGTTTCATCGGACGCATTCATGCGAGCGGGCAGACGCACAACTATATGGAGCGCCCAACGCTCGACATCGAAACCTTCGGCTATGAGCCGCGCGACTTTCTGCTCGCGCAGCGCTTCGTGCCTGACGATGTGCGCACCGCGTGGGAAACCGTCGTGAACCTCGCGCTCGAAGGCGTCGCGCATGCGTTCGACCGCGCGGGGGAGATTCGCAAGCTGCGTCTGCACGGCGACTGTCATCCGAGCAACGTGCTATGGACCGACGCAGGCCCGCATTTCGTCGATTTCGACGACAGCCGCATGGGCCCCGCGATTCAGGATCTGTGGCTGCTGCTGCCGGGCGAGCGAGCCGAGGCGTCGCTCGCGCTCACCGATCTGCTCGCCGGCTACGAGGACTTCTGCGACTTCGAGCCGCGCGAACTTTATCTGATCGAAGCGCTGCGCACGCTGCGGCTGATTCACTATCAGGCGTGGCTCGCGCGTCGCTGGAACGACCCCGCGTTTCCGGCTGCGTTTCCGTGGTTCAACACCCAGCGTTACTGGGAGGACCGCATTCTCGAGATGCGCGAGCAAATCGGCGCGATGCAGGAAGGGCCGTTGTGGCCGGTTTAAAGGTTCTGGACGTCGACGTATCGTCCGATGTCGGTGTTGGCCCGCACTGGTATGCCGGTCGCGGTGAGCGCTACGGCGCGAAGCTGAGCGTTACGCCACCCGAGTTCCCGCGCGCAACGGACCGCTTCATTTCATAAGCGTCAAACGCTGCAAGCCGTTCCGCCCGACGCCGCGATCTCCTGTGCCGCCTTTGCGCCTTCCACCTGCAACAGCGTCGGCAGCGACACGCCGTTCTTCGCGGCCGTCACCTCGGCGAGAATCGACACCGCGATTTCAGGAGGCGTCCTGCTGCCGATATAAATGCCGACCGGTCCATGCAATCGGGCCAGTTCGGCTTCGCTCAGATCGAACTCCTTCAGCCGCTCGCGCCGCGCGTGATTGTTTCTTCTGGACCCGAGCGCGCCGACATAGAACGCCGGTGTCTTCAACGCTTCCATCAGCGCGAGATCATCGAGCTTCGGATCATGCGTGAGCGCGATCACCGCGCAGCGCTCGTCGAGCTTCATGTCGATCACTGTATCGTCCGGCATCGTACGGACGATCTTCGTGCCGGGCACGTCCCATTCCTCTGTGTACTCCTCGCGCGGATCGCACACGGTGACCTGATAGTCGAGCCCGACCGCGATATGACACAGGTAGCGCGACAACTGGCCGGCGCCGATCACGAGCATCCGGTAGCGCGGGCCGTGGATCGTCAGCAGACGCTGGCCGTCGAAATGCACGCCGTCGGTCGCCTGCGCGTTATCGAGCCGCACCGCGCCGGTCGCCATATTGACTTCGCGCGTGACGAGCCGGCCGCTCTCTACCGCGCGACACAGTTCGCCGATGCCGCTCGTCGGGGTCAACGGTTCGAGCACCAGCTGGATGGTGCCGCCGCACGGCAGCCCGAAGCGATGCGCTTCCTCCGCGGTGATCCCGTACTTCACCGCCTCCGGATGCGCTTGCTCGATACCACGTTGCCGCACGCGCTCGATCAGATCGTCCTCGATGCAGCCACCCGATACCGAGCCGACCACGAGTCCATCGTCGCGCACGGCGAGCATCGCACCTTCGGGACGCGGCGACGAGCCCCACGTCTTCACCACCGTCACCAGCAACGCGCGATGTCCATCTTCGAGCCAGCGAGCGCTGGACTTCAGAACTTCGAGATCCACGCTGTCCATGATTTCTTCCCTTTATTGTCCTCGCCGCCGGACTCGCCGTCCTCGGCTTGATTCGATTCCGCTTGCACGGGCGTGCCATCGGCCGCGGCCGAGAGGTCGCCAGGCGCTGGCGCTTGCGCGTCGCTGTCCGCCGAGAATTGCGCGCTGAAGCGCTTGAAAAATTCTCCGGCGATCTTGCGCGCCGCGCCGTCGACGAGCCGCGAGCCGATCTGCGCGAGCTTGCCGCCGACCTGTGCATTCGCCGTATAGCTGAGCTTCGTGGCCGCGTCGCCATCGGCTTCGAGGTTGACCCGTGCGTTGCCCTTCGCGAAGCCGGCGGCCCCGCCCTGGCCTTCGAAAACGATAGTGTAGGTGTTCGGCGCATCGATGTCGGTCAACTGCATGCGCCCTTTGAAGCGTGCCTTCACCGGCCCGACCGTCGCGCTCAGCGCGACCAGGTACGCGTTCTCGCCATCCGGGTCGATGCTTTCGCAACCGGGGATGCACGCGCGCAGGATTTCGGTGTCGTTCAACGCGTCCCAGGTTTGCTGCTGCGGGACCGGCAGTGTATGAGTTTCGGTCAATTCCATGAGCTTGCTCCTGCGAGTGTCGTCGTCGCGACGACGTGGCGGGGCGCGCGCGTGAGTTGCGCGAGATCGCGGCCGAATGCTGCGAGACTATCCAGATTATGAACCGGGCGATGCGCGTCGACATACGGCAGGATCGCCTGCACGCCGCGCGCTTTCGGCGTGAAGTCACTAAAACGCAGCAGCGGGTTGAGCCACACGATGCGATGCGCGAAGCGCGCGAGGCGGGCCATCTCGGTATTGAGCACGTCGATCGCTTCGTGATCGAGTCCGTCGGTGACCAGCAGCACGGTCGCGCGGCCGGTCAGCACCCGGCGCGCCCAGCGCCGGTTGAACTCGGCGAGCGCGGCGCCAATGCGCGTGCCGCCCGACCAGTCGACCACCTGATCGCTGAGCGTCGCGATCGCGACGTCGGGATCGCGCTCGCGCAATGCGCGCGTCGCGTTCGTGAGCCGCGTGCCGAACAGGAACACCTGCAGGCGTTCGCGCGACTGCAGCAGCGCGTGGCAAAAGTAGAGCACGGCGCGCGAGTAGTTGCTCATCGAGCCGGAGATATCGAGCAGCAGCACGAGCGGCGGCTTGCGTTCGACGACCGCGCGATATTTCCACACCGTCCAGTCGCCGCCCGCGCGCACCGCATGTCGCGCGCTCGCGCGCAAGTCCGCATGCGTGCCGTGAGAGGACGCCTTCAGACGGCGCGTCGGTTCGGTCGCAAGCGGCAGGCGCTGAGCGCGGATCAGATGACGCAGGCTGCGCCATTCGTCGGCGGTGAGCGTATCGAAATCGCGGTGACGTAGCCGCTCCTCCGCGCTGAACGTCAGTTGCGCATGCAGCTCGTGCTGTTCGGTTTCCTGCGGCGGCTTCGGATGCGGCGACGGCGGCATGCGCACCGCGAGTGCATCGGCGAGACGGTTGTTGCGCTTCGGCGGCGGCAGCCCGTCGCGGACTTTCGGCAACAGCAGCGCGCGCAGTTTGCCTTCCCAGTCGGGATCGCGCCAGAACAGATCGAACGCGGCATTGAACAGCTCGCGCTCGTCCGGCGCGGTGACGAGCAGCGCGGCGAGCGCGGCGCGCACGTCGTCGCGGCGGCCGAGATCGATCCATTGCAATGCGGCAAGCGCGTCGACGGCTTGCGCGGGCGACATCGGCAAGCCCGCGCCGCGCAGCACCCGCACGAAGTGGACGACGTTGCGCGCGAGCATCGGCGCGCCGTCCGCCGATGCGGCGGCCCGCTTCGCGTTGCCTCGATCCTCTGCGCCGTTTGGCTTGGCCACGTCCACCATCCTCAAGCCGACAAACACTGCGCGATCTGCTCAGTGTCCACGCGCGCGAGATCGTCCTGATACTTGAGCAGCACGCCGAGTGTGTTCTGCACCGATTGCGGATCGAGTTCCGTCACGCACAGCGCTTCGAGCGCGCGGCACCAGTCGATGGTTTCGGCAATGCCCGGTGCCTTGAACAGATCCATCGCGCGCAGCCGGTGCACGAAATCGACCGCACGCCGCTGCAATTGCTGCGACGTTTGCGGCGCGCGCGCGGCGACGATGTCGAGTTCGCGCTCGCGGTCCGGATAACCGATCCATTGATACAGGCAGCGGCGTTTCAGTGCGTCGTGAACTTCGCGCGTGCGGTTCGACGTCATCACGACGAGTGGCGCTTGCGCCGCGCGCACGGTGCCATATTCGGGAATCGATACCTGAAAATCCGACAGCAGTTCCAGCAGGAACGCCTCGAACGGTTCGTCCGCGCGGTCGATTTCGTCGATCAGCAGCACGCGCCGCGCGCCGGGATGATCCTGGTCGGGCAACAGCGCCTGCAGCAGCGGGCGCTTAAGCAGGAATTCGCCGCGATACAGTGTGTCGTTGTCCGGGCGTTCGCCGGCGGCTTCGGCGAGCCGCAGCGCCATGATCTGGCGCGGGTAGTCCCATTCGTAGAGCGCGCTCGCCGTGTCCAGCCCTTCATAGCATTGCAGCCGCAACAGCGTGGTGCCGAGCATGCCCGCCGCGGCTTTCGCGAGTTCGGTTTTGCCGACGCCGGGTTCGCCTTCGACGAATAGCGGCCGCTCCATGCGCAGCGCGAGATACAGCGCGGTCGCCAGTTCGCGGCTTGCGAAATAGCGCTGGGCGGCGAGTTGAGCGAGGGTTTCATCGATCGAGGCCGGCTGCATGGTGGTCCTGAATCTGCGCGATGAGGGTGGCTGAAACGCAACTGAGCGCATCTAAAGCGCAACTCGCGCGTGACGCGAGAGACAGGCACCCGCTGCGGAAAGTGTGAAGCGCGCCCCGCGTGCGCTACGCGACGCAAGCGAAGCCGGCTTGCCCGCAGCACCGTGCATCGATGCGCGGCAAGCCGGGCGTGTCAGCCAAAGACGCTAACCATTCGCCTTCGCCACAGCGCGCGCGGCGAGCACCGGAATCAGATGCGCGCGATATTCGGCGCTCGCGTGCATGTCGTCGTTCAGCTCGCCGTGCGGCACGCTGACCGCGCGTGCCGCAGCGGGCGTGAAGTTCGACGACAGCGCGCTTTCCAGCTCCGGCACGCGAAATACCGATGACGCGGCGCCCGTTACCGCGACGCGCACGCCGCTCGCCAATTTCGCGACGAACACGCCGACCAGCGCGAAGTGCGACGCGGGGTTACGGAATTTCTCGTACGCGGCGCGCTCGGGTACCGGAAATTCGACCGCGACGATCAGCTCGTCCGGCACGAGCGCCGTCTCATACATGCCGACAAAGAAGTCGCCCGACGCGATGCGCCGACGGTCGGTGACGATCGTCGCATCGAGGCCCATCGCCGCGGCTGGGTAGCACGCGGCCGGGTCGTTGTTCGCGAGCGAACCGCCGATCGTGCCGAGCGCGCGCACCTGGCGGTCGCCGATATGTCCGGCGAGGTCCGCGAGCGCCGGCAACACGCGCCGCAGGTCCACATGATCGGCAACGTCCGCGTGACAGACGGCCGCGCCGATCGTCACCGTGTTCGCGTCGACCGCGATCGACTTCAGCGCGGCAATCCGCGTCACGTCGATCAGTTGCGACGGCTGTGCGAGACGCAGGCGCATCGTCGGCAGAAGGCTCTGGCCGCCGGCGAGGAATTTCGCTTCGCTGTCGGCGGTGAGGGCCGCGGCGGCGGCTTTCGGATCCGTCGCGCGTTGATACTCGAATGAATACATGTCGAATGCTCCGCTCAGGATCGATGGTTAGGGTTGCCTGGCCGCGTGAATCGCGGACCATACGCGATGCGGGGTGGCTGGCATTTGCATATCGGTCACGCCCAGCGGCGCGAGCGCGTCGATGATCGCGTTGATCACCGCCGGCGGCGAACCGATCGCGCCGGCCTCGCCACAACCTTTAACGCCCAGCGGATTGTGCGTACACGGCGTGCCCTTCGCGGTTTCGACCGTGAAGTCGGGCAGATCGGACGCATGCGGCATCGCGTAATCCATATACGAGCCCGACAGCAACTGGCCGCTGTCGTTGTCGTACACGCAGCGTTCGAGCATCGCCTGGCCGATGCCTTGTCCCAGCCCGCCATGCACCTGGCCTTCGACGATCATCGGATTGATCACGTTGCCGAAATCGTCGACCGCGGTGAACTGTTGGATGCGGCTCACGCCGGTGTCAGGATCGACTTCGACTTCGCAGATATACGCGCCCGACGGATACGTGAAGTTGGTCGGATCGTAGAACGCGCTTTCTTCGAGGCCCGGTTCCAGTACGTCGAGCGGATAGTTGTGCGGCACGTAGGCCGCCAGCGAGATTTCCGCAAACGCCTTGGTGCGGTCGGTGCCCGCGACGCGGAACATGCCGTTTTTGAACTCGATGTCTTCGGCCGACGCTTCGAGCAAATGCGCGGCGATCTTCTTCGCCTTTGCTTCGATCTTGTCGAGCGCCTTCATGATCGCCGAGCCGCCTACCGCGATCGAGCGCGATCCGTAGGTGCCCATGCCGAATGCGATGCGCCCGGTGTCGCCGTGCACGATTTCGACGCTTTCGAGCGGAATGCCGAGCCGGTCCGCGACCACCTGCGCGAAGGTCGTTTCGTGTCCCTGGCCGTGACTGTGCGAACCGGTGAACACGGTGACCGAACCGGTCGGATGCACGCGAATCTGCCCGACTTCGAACAGCCCCGCGCGCGCGCCGAGTGCGCCTGCGATGTTCGACGGCGCGAGACCGCATGCCTCGATGTAGCACGAGTAGCCGAGGCCACGCCGCTTGCCGTTCTTTTCGGAGGCCTCGCGACGCGCGGCGAAGCCTTCGATGTCCGCGAGTTCCAGCGCGCGCGTGAGGAGCGCGTTGTAGTCGCCGGTGTCGTAGGTGAGGCCGACTGGCGTCGCGTACGGGAACTGCGTGATGAAGTTGCGGCGACGGATTTCCGCGGGATCGAGCTTCATCTCGCGAGCCGCGGCTTCAACCAGGCGCTCGACGACGAACGTCGCTTCCGGCCGGCCCGCGCCGCGATACGCGTCGACCGGGACCGTGTTGGTGAACACCGCCTTCACTTCCGCGTAGATCGCCGGCGTCGCGTATTGTCCGGCGAGCAGCGTCGCGTACAGGATGGTCGGCACGCTGGAGGCGAACGTCGACAGATAGGCGCCCATGTTCGCGATCGTGTGCACGCGCATCGCGAGAAACTTGCCGTCGGCGTCCATCGCGAGTTCGGCTTTGGTCACGTGATCGCGACCGTGTGCGTCGGAGAGGAAGGCCTCGGAACGCTCCGCGGTCCATTTGACCGGCCGGCCGATTTTCTTCGATGCCCACGTGAGCGCCACGTCTTCCGCGTACAGAAAGATCTTTGAGCCGAAGCCGCCGCCCACGTCCGGCGCGATCACGCGCAATTTCGACTCCGGCAGCGATAGCACGAACGCGGCCATCAGCAGCCGCTCGACATGCGGGTTCTGATTCGCGACATACAGCGTGTAGCTCTCGTCCTGCGCCGAATAGCTCGCGTTGACCGCGCGCGGTTCGATCGCGTTCGGCACCAGCCGGTTGTTGACGATGTCGAGCGTGGTCACGTGCGCGGCTTTGGCGAATGCCGCGTCGGTCGCGGCCTTGTCGCCGTGGCCCCAGTTGTAGCAGATGTTGTCGGGCACTTCGTCGTGCACCGCCGCCTGGCCCGGATCGGACGCGTGTGCGGTGTCGACCACGGCCGGCAGCACATCGTAATCGACCTCGATCAGCTCGGCCGCGTCCTTCGCGGCCTTGATCGAGTCGGCGATCACCAGCGCGACCTGATCGCCGACGTGGCGCGCTTTTGTATGCGCGATCACCGGATGCGGCGGCTCGTTCATCGGCTTGCCGTCGGTGCTATGGATCAGCCAGCCGCACGGCAGGCCGCCGACGTTCTCCGCGGCGAGGTCCGCGCCGGTGAAGATCGCGACGACGCCCGGCGACTGCTTCGCCGCGCTAGTGTCGATGCGATTGATTTTCGCGTGCGCGTGCGGCGAGCGCAGGAACACCGCGTAGGTTTGCTGCGGCAGCACGATGTCGTCGGTGTACTGGCCTTTGCCAGTGAGGAAGCGATAGTCTTCCCTGCGTTCGACGGAGGCGCCGATCAGGCTCGGGATATCGGGTGCGTTCATCGTCGGCTCCTCAGGCGGCGGGCGCGGTGGCCGCGCCTGCGGTTGCGCCGGCACCAGCGCCGGATTTCATGCCCTCGGCGCCTTCGAGCACGGCCTTCACGATGTTGTGATAGCCGGTACAGCGGCACAGATTGCCGTCGAGTTGCGCGCGCACGTCGTCGCCGGTCAGATCGGGTTGGCGCACCGCAAGCGACACCGCGCTCATCACCATGCCCGGCGTGCAGAAGCCGCATTGCAGTCCGTGGCAGTGCTTGAACGCGGCCTGCATCGGATGCAGTGTGCCGTTTTGCGCGAGCCCTTCGATGGTCGTGATTTGCTCGCCGTCGGCTTGCGCGGCGAGCATGTTGCAGGACTTGATCGCGCGGCCGTTTAGATGCACGGTGCAGGCGCCGCACTGGGCCGTATCGCAGCCGACGTGCGTGCCGGTCAGACGGAGTTGGTCGCGTAGGAACTGGACAAGCAGGGTGCCGGGGTCGACCGTGGCGCTAACAGGCGCGCCGTTGACCGTCAGACTGATGCTGATTGCCATGAAGCTGTCTCCTTGTCGATCGGACCGAGTGCTTCGGCACTGGCTCCAGCCGCACGCGTTGCCGTGTCGACCGGATCATGCGCTTCAGCGCTTGCCGCGATCCCATGCAAGATGGTTGCTGTGGGTGAGACCGGACCTGTGATTTTTATTGCCCTTGCTTTCCTTCGACTGCGTACTGACTGCCATTCGCGAGGTCCGATGAGGGTGCTACGGGTTTTTATGGGTCTGCCGAAAAGTAAAGCACAAATCGCGCGAGCGCGCTATGAGGGGAAGTGTGTTTGGTGTTCGCTAGCGCGAGAAGAGCGGCAGTACGCGCGACCCGGTACGTTAAAAAACACGCGCCGCGCATGCAGACGCAATCGGCAGACGCATGCCGGCGCGGATCGATGGATTCAGCGATAACGCTCGGCTTACGCCGCAAGCAGCGGGTTGATCCGGCGCAGCATCGACGCCCGGCAAAAACGGACATTACTTCGCCCGTTTCGAGCGACGGCGCGAGTAGCCGATGTACATCACCATGCCCATCGCGAGCCAGATCCCGAACGCGGCCCATGCGATGCGTAGCAGATCGAGCATCAGGAACAGTTAAGGGGAGCGCATGAGCCGTCGCGGCGCGGTTCAGCCCGCCATCGCGGGATTCAGATCGACCAGCCGGTTGCTCATCACGTAGAACGTCAGCTCCGCGTTGTTGCGCAGCTTCATTTTTTCGAGGAGCCGGGTGCGGTAAACGCTGACTGTTTTCACCGACAGCGACAGCGTCGCGGCGATATCGGTCAGGCGTTTGCCGGACGCAAGCATGCAAAGCGTCTGGTATTCGCGGTCGGACAATTTTTCGTGCGGCAGTTGCTCGCCGTCGAACGACACGTAGTCGGCGAGTGCTTCGGCCATCGCCGGGCTCACGTATTTGCGGCCCGCGGCGACCTGCTGGATCGCGGCGATCATCTGCGCGGCGTCGACCGTCTTCGACAGATAGCCGGACGCGCCGGCCTTCAGCGCGCGCACCGCGTATTGATCCTCGCGGTACATCGAGAACATCAGCACGGCCACGCGCGGTGCCTTGCGCTTCAGGCGCTTGAGCACTTCGACCCCGTTCATGTCGGGCAGCGAGATGTCGAGCAGCACGACGTCGAAGCTGTGCTGGACGACGGCGTCGAGCGCTTCCGAGCCGTTCCGGGCTTCGGCGACCTCGCGTGCGACGCCGCGATCGAGCAGCAACTGGCGCACGCTCTCGCGCACGACGGCGTGGTCTTCGGTGATCAGAATGCGCAGGCTCATGGTCGGACGTTCACGATTGCAGCATGCGCCGGGCGGCGCGCGGTGCGACAGTGGGGACGAGCAGCGCGTCCCATGCGAAACGGGCTTCGACGACGGTGCCACCGTGGCTTCGACGGTCCGATGCATTGCTGGCGACGGCGCTCGCCGTGCCGGTGTGCGCAGCGGTGCCGGCGTGGCCGTGGTCACCGCGATCGCTCGCGGCCGGGCTGCGATCGTTGCCGGCGTTTTTGCCGCGCGCGGCGCTTACCCGCAGTCTGCCGCCGAACGTCGCACAGCGTGCCTGCATGCCGGCGAGGCCAAAATGGCCGTTCCGGTGAGCCTGGCCGCGATGGCTTTTCGAGACGCCGCGCGGCAGGCCGATGCCGTCGTCGCTGACGCGCAGCGTCAGGTGGCGCGGGCCCGCTTCGATGCGCACGTCGGCGGATGCCGCGCGCGCGTGCTTTGCGACGTTGTTGAGCGCTTCCTGCGCGACGCGGAACACCGCGAGCGCCGCATCGGCGGGCAGGCGCGCGAGCCGCGCGTCGGCGGCGCTGGTGAAGGTGGCGTGCACGCCGGTGCGCGTCGCGAATGCGTCGGTCCAGCGCCTGATCGCATCGGCGAGACCCGTGTCGAACGATGGCGCATGCAACTGTTCGATTGCGTCGCGGTTCGCCGCGCACACGGCGTCGAGCGACCATTTCGCGATCGCGAGTGCGTCCGCGCATTGCGGCGGGGCGTCGGCGGGCAGCCAGGTCTCGATGCCGGCGAGCGCGAAGCGCGTCGCGGTCAGTTCGGCGCCCACGCCATCGTGCAGCTCGCGCGCGACGTGACGGCGGATGCTCTCCTGCGCCTGCACAAGTTCGGCGGACAGTTCGCGCACGCGCGTGCGCAGCCGCTGCAGCTCGCACTCGGTGGCGAATGATTGCGCGTCGTAGCCACCACGCTCTGCTGACGGCGCCAGCGGAGCGTTGAACGGGACGGCAAGCGACGGATCCATGAGTTTCCCTCTTCAGGAAGCGGTGTGACGGCGAAGCAGGTGCGCAGGTGGCGTCACAATCGAACGCGAATGGCTGCGTGTGCATCTCGGAGTTTCCGATGCCGGTTGTGACTCGCGGATGTAAGCCGAACGCCCACGTCGGACGTAACGAAATTTACATTCAGTAACAACGGCGCGGCGCGGATGGCGCGCCAGGGCATCTTCTCCTGCGGCGCGATGATATCTCAAAAAAATGAAAACATGCAGTCGTACCAAGGCTTAGCGCCTGGCGTTCATGCGACACGCGATGTTTTCGCATCATTGCGTGTCGGAATAATACTGACGCGCAATGTCAGAACGACGGCGGCATTTTGTAACGGGCAACAAAAAAGGAGCCCGAGGGCTCCTTCTTGCAGATGCGCGGCGCGGCGGCCGCGAAACAGGGGGCTCACTCAGCCGACGAAAGCCTTTTCGACCACGTAGTGGCCGGGCTCGTTGTTGCTGCCTTCCTGGAAACCCATATCGTCGAGCAGCTTGCGGGTGTCGCGCAGCATGTGCGGGCTGCCGCACAGCATCACGCGGTCGTTTTCGAGCGAGAAGCCCGGCACGCCGAGGTCGGCGAACAGCTTTTCGGTTTCGATCAGCTCGGTAATGCGGCCGCGGTTCTCGAACGCCTCGCGGGTAACGGTCGGGTAATACAGCAGCTTTTCCTGCACCAGCTCGCCAAGGTGCTCGTGCGCCGGCAGGTGCTCGGTGATGTAATCCTTGTACGCTAGTTCGTCGACGAAACGGCAGGTGTGAGTCAGGACCACGCGCTCGTAGCGGTCGTAAATGTCCGGATCCTTGATGATCGACATGAACGGCGCGAGGCCCGTGCCGGTGGACAGAAGCCACAGCGTCTTGCCTGGCAGCAGGTTATCGGCCACCAGCGTGCCGACCGGCTTCTTGCCGATCAGGACTTCGTCGCCGACCTTCAGATGCTGCAGACGCGACGTGAGCGGGCCGTCCTGCACCTTGATGCTGAGGAATTCGAGATGTTCTTCGTAGTTCGCACTGGCGAGGCTGTAGGCGCGCAGCAGCGGCTTGCCGTCGACCGGGAGACCCACCATCGTGAACTGGCCGTTTTCGAAGCGGAACGACGAATCGCGCGTGCAAGTGAAGCTGAAAAGCGTATCGGTCCAGTGATGGACGCTCAGGACGGTTTGTGAATTGAGATTGCTCATGGCTTCTTGGATAGTGCGAAAACAAAGGCGACCAGTCGTCTGAGCCGGCCGGCACGGCAAGGGCAATGCTGCGCTGATCCGTGCTCGGAGCTCATGCGCAATCCGCTATTTTACCGTGCCCGCAGTATGAAGCGGCGGCGCGGCGCTCGAGCGTGGTGAAACGGATTGCCGGACCGGCACCGCGGCGCCGGGCTTGCTGGCGCCGCAAAGTACGGTGGCGTGGGAGCGGCGATGCTTCAGCGAGGTACGACGATTCGGCGCAAGCCGCGCGGGGCGGCTGCCATGGACTGTCCGGCAGGCGCAAACCAGGCGCCCCACGCGCAAACAGTTTCAGGATCATACCGAAAGGGCGCGCCCGCTGCAGCATTGACCCTCCTGATAAAACTGGCAAATCGGCGGCGGGAGGCGGTGGCCGGACTTAATGAGACAAATTCCGCCGGCCGGATCAATCGAGCCGCAATCGCGCCATATAAGGCAAATGATCGGACAGCCACGCCGTTTCCTGAGCCGGCTGGATCCATTCGACCGGCTGCATCCCGCGCACGAACATCTTGTCGAGCGATAGCGCTGGGGAGAACGCCGGAAACGTGCGCGCCGGCTCGCCCAGCAGTGTCGCGACCTCCTGCAAGCCATGCTCGCGAAACAGCGGCACCGAGTCGTTGCGCCAATCGTTGAAATCGCCGGCCAGCACGAGTGGACCGGCGGGTGCTTCTTTCGCGATCCAGTGCGCGATCCATTCCATCTGCCGCATTCGCGCTGGACGCGTAAGCGCGAGATGCGCGCACAGCAGCGTGACGAGGCGTCCCCCGAAGGTCGCGCGCGCGACCAGCAAGCCGCGCTTTTCGAAGCGATGCGCGGAGATGTCCCAGCGGCCGCCGAGATCGAGCGGATGCGGCGACAGGATCGCATTGCCATGTCGCCACGACGGCTTGAATACGTTGGGGCCGAGCGCGACCTCGAGTTCGAGCGCGCGCGCGATTTCGGTTGCCTGACAGTGCCAGACGTCGCTCTCCGGCTCGTTCATCGGCGCGCCGAAGCTGCTCGCCAGCACCGGCGACGGCAGACGCCGCGCCATCGCTTCCTGCAGAAAGTACGCGTCGGCGTGGGTCGACTGCACCCAGCTCTGCATCGCCTGCCAGGCCTGAAAGCCAAGCGGCGTGCGGCCCTTGTGCAGGTTCCAGCTCACTGCGACGAAGTCGTTCGGCGCGAGGTTCTCGCGGATCAATTCTTCTGGGTTTCGCATGCCGTGTTATCCACGTGTTCTGTTCGAGCGCGTCGGTAACGCGCGCTGCCGAGGTCCGCTGTGTATGTTCAGTTTGAGTTGCCGGCCGCGTTGCCGCTCGCCGCACCGTTCGTCCCTGCATCGCCGGGACTGTTTGCACCGCTCGTGCCGCCGTCGACGACGCTCGCGTGAACGCGATAGACCAGATTCGGATTGTGCTCGACGATCGTCCAACTGGCCCACTGATCCGGCGGCACGACCAGACCGGGGTGGCTCGCGCTCACCTGGCGCGGCTGCGGCGGCAGCTTGCAGCCGATGCCGGTGCGCGGCGCGCTGTCGTCTTCGAGCGTTTCCTGAGTGTCGATCGACAACATCACGCCTTCCGGATCCACCCGCAGCGGCGAGACGGTCAGCGTGCGCGACAGATCGATGCTGCCAGCAGGCTGGTCCTTGCAGCCGACGTCATGCTGCACGACCCGATGATGCGTATCGGTACGGGCCTGGCCGACCGTCGTAGTGCCAGCGAACGTGTCGATCTGCTGACCGTCCTGGATCACTTGCAACTGCCATTGCACGACCTGCTGCGCCGGCCGTTGTTGCGCGTGAGCGAGCAACGAAGCACCAAGCAGCATGGCCGCGATACTGGTTTTCCACATAGAAGGAATCTCCACTCCCGGCGTCGGCCCGCGTAGCGGCGAGCTGGTTTCCGGTTCGGTGCCGGCTGAATCCGAAAGCCATCTTACGCCTGATGACCCGATCGTTTTCTGACCTGTCGGGTGGTGACCGGTTCAGCAATAATGCATTTCAAATGAGGACGGCAATCGCCCAAAGCAAGCGGCCAACGCGGCGACGAACACCGTCGCAAACAGCGCGCCAGCGACCGGCTGTTAGCAGCAGAGCCGCACGACTGCTGGCTTGCATGGGTTTATGCCGTCGCTACACTGGACCTGAAAGCGACGCGCATCAGGCGTCGCGTTGGCAACAACAGTCCGGCGGGGTGTGCGATGACAACAGCAGTGGTGAAACAGGAAATCGCGGTGGCCTCGTTCAGCCGCGTGTACGACCTCGATCAGGTCGAAACCGCGCTGAACGATCTCGGCGACGGCGCGAACGAGGCGCTGCGCGCGACCT
>NZ_DASXHN010000049.1:0-23949 GCF_036488505.1 Paraburkholderia sp.
CGGCGTTTCCGGGCTGGGGTTACCTGATCGACGGTTTCGTCGAAGCCGCGCTGTGGCCGATCGCCAGCGTGCTGTTGTTGATGCCGCAACGCCGCCCGGCCGATCCGGACGATACGCGGCCCATTTGATCCCGCATCGGGCTCGCCGGCCGTTCCGTTCTGCTGGAACTCATCCGCCCGACCCGCCCGACGCGCAGCGCTGTTCATGCCTCCCGGTTCCGGCCGGATTGGGCGCACACTCATGATGGCCGTCATCCGGCCTTTTGCAGAATCGCATGACCGAATTCAAGGACACTCAGCAACAGCTCTCGAAATTCCGCCTGCGCGTCGCGGCGGCGGGCCTGTTCGTGTTCGTCTGCTTCGGGCTGATCGGCTTCCGCTTCCTGTTCCTGCAGGTCTGGCACTACAGCAAGTACTCGCTGCAGGCCGACGAAAACCGCATCTCCGTCGCGCCGATCGTGCCGAACCGCGGCATCATCACCGACCGCAACGGCGTGGTGCTGGCGAAAAACTACTCGGCGTACACGCTCGAGATCACTCCGTCGAAGCTGAACGACTCGCTCGACAACGTGATCGACAACCTGGCGACCGTCGTGTCGATCGACGCGCGCGACCGCCGCCGCTTCAGGAAGCTGCAGGAAGATTCGAAGAATTTCGAAAGCCTGCCGATCCGCACCCGCCTGACCGACGAGGAAGTCGCGCGCTTTACCGCGCAGCGTTTCCGCTTCCCCGGCGTCGAAGTGCGCGCGCGCCTGTTCCGCCAGTACCCGCTCGGGCCGACCGCCGCGCACGTGATCGGCTACATCGGCCGGATTTCGCAGCGCGATCAGGAACGCATCGACGACGCGAGCGACCAGAACGACAGCGACCCGGACCACTACGATCCGCGTCTGGACGCCAACAACTACAAGGGCACCGACTACATCGGCAAGATCGGCGTCGAGCAGAGCTACGAGACCGAACTGCACGGCCAGACGGGTTTCGAGGAAGTCGAGGTGACCGCCGGCGGGAGGCCGGTGCGCACGCTGTCGCGCACGCAAGCGACCCCCGGCAACAATCTCGTGCTGTCGCTCGACATCGGCTTGCAGGAGGTCGCCGAGCAGGCGTTCGCCGGGCGCCGCGGTGCGCTGGTCGCGATCGAGCCTTCCACCGGCGACGTGCTCGCGTTCGTGTCGGCGCCAAGCTTCGATCCGAATTCGTTCGTCGACGGCATCGACCAGCAGACCTGGGACGAACTGAACAACTCGCCCGATCACCCGCTCCTGAACCGCCCGCTGCACGGCACCTATCCGCCCGGTTCGACGTACAAGCCGTTCATGGCGCTCGCCGCGTTGACGCTACACAAGCGCACGCCTGGCTGGGGCTTCCAGGATCCGGGCTCGTACACGTTCGGCGGCCACACGTTCCGCAACGACGTGCGCTCGGGTCAGGGCTGGGTCGACATGAACCGTGCGATCGTCGTGTCGAACGACACCTATTTCTACATGCTCGCGCACGACCTCGGCGTGAACAACATCGCGAATTTCATGAAGCCGTGGGGCTTCGGCCAGATCACCGGCATCGACATCGCGGGCGAGGCGCGCGGTATCCTGCCGTCGACCGAATGGAAGCGCAAGGCGTACCGCAAGCCCGAGCAGCAGAAGTGGTACGAAGGCGAGACGATCAGCCTTGGCATCGGCCAGGGCTACAACTCGTTCACGATTCTTCAGCTCGCCCACGCGACGGCCACGCTCGCGGACAACGGCATCGTGATGAAACCGCACCTGGTGCGCGACATCGAGAATCCGATCACCAAGGAAATGCGGCCGGTCGTGCGCGATCCGAGCGACAAGATCGCGGTCAAGCAGGCGGACATCGACTTCATCAAGCGCGCGATGGAAGGCGTCGTGACCAACGGCACCGCCGCCAAGGTGTTCGCGGGCGCGCCGTACCAGGCCGCCGGCAAGACCGGTACCGCGCAGGTCTACTCGCTGCAGGGCGCCAACTACAAGGGTCACGCGATCCCCGAGAATCTGCGTGATCACGCGCTCTTCATCGCGTTCGCACCGGTCGACCAGCCGAAGATCGCGCTTGCGCTGGTCGTCGAAAACGGCGGCTGGGGCGCGGAAGCGGCCGGTCCGATCGCACGCCGCGTGCTCGACTATTACCTGATCGGCAAGAACAAGCCGGGTGCCGAGGCGGCCGCCATCGCGGCCGCGGCTTCGGCCACGCAAGACGCGTCCGCGCCGCAGGTCGGCGATGCGCCGCCTGCGCGCGACGGCGCGCAGGCGCTCAAGATCGCGGCGGGGTTCACGCCGCTGCCGATGCCGGGGGCAGCGCAAGCGGCTGCCGCCGCAGCGTCGGGTGCGTCGGGTGCGTCGGCGGCCATCGCGGCTTCCGCAGCGTCGGCGGCGGATGGCGCTTCCGCGCCCGTCGCCGCATCGGCTGTCGGATCGGGCACCCCGCACGTCGCCGCCTCGGCGGCCGCAGCACAGGCAGCGTCGGCGGCGAAGCCCGCTTCGTCGAGCGCCGCCGCGCAGAAGCCGGTGTCGCGCTCGTCCAACGCACCGCGCAAGCCTCGTCCGGCAAGCGAACCAGCGCCGAGCGTCGCCGCGCCGTCGCGCGAAGACGCCGCTCAGCGGCCATCGCCACGCCAGCCGGCCGCCGGCGGCATCGACGAATAAGGAGAAGGGCATGCAATTCGACAAGCGCGCCTGGCTCGACCGCATCAAACGGATGTTCGCGGGCTTCGACCGGCCGCTCGCACTGATTGTGTTTCTGCTGCTGTGTGTCGGCATCGTCACGCTGTACAGCGCGACGCTCGACATGCCCGGCCGCGTCGAAGACCAGTTGCGCAACATCCTGCTGACGTTCGTGCTGATGTGGGGGCTCGCCAATGTGCCGCCGAATACGCTGATGCGATTCGCGGTCCCGCTGTATACGTTCGGGATCGCATTGCTGGTCGCGGTCGCGATGTTCGGCCTCACGCGCAAGGGAGCAAAGCGCTGGATCAACGTCGGCGTGGTGATCCAGCCGTCCGAGATTCTGAAGATCGCCACACCGCTGATGCTCGCCTGGTACTATCAGCGCCGCGAAGGCGTGATGCGCTGGTACGACTACCTGGTCGGCTTCGTCATCCTCGCGGTGCCAGTCGGTCTGATCGCGAAGCAGCCCGACCTGGGCACCGCGGTACTCGTGTTCGCGGCCGGCTTGTTCGTGATTTACTTCGCCGGCCTGAGCTTCAAGCTGATCGTGCCGGTGCTGATCGCGGGCGTGATCGCGGTCGGATCGATCGCGGCGTTTCAGGACAAGATCTGCCAGCCCGACGTGCAATGGCCGCTGATGCACGATTATCAGAAGCACCGCATCTGCACGCTGCTCGACCCCACCTCGGACCCGCTCGGCAAAGGCTTCCACACGATCCAGGCGGTGATCGCGATCGGCTCCGGCGGCCCGCTCGGCAAAGGCTGGCTGAAGGGCACGCAGGCGCATCTGGAATTCATCCCCGAAAAGCACACCGACTTTATCTTCGCGGTGTTCTCCGAGGAATTCGGCCTGGCGGGTGGAATCGTGCTGCTCACGCTGTACATGCTATTGATCGTGCGCGGACTCTACATCGCGGCCAACGGCGCGACCCTGTTCGGACGTTTATTAGCCGGATCACTGACGATGGCGTTCTTCACCTACGCCTTCGTGAATATCGGCATGGTGAGCGGGATTTTGCCGGTGGTCGGTGTGCCGCTACCGTTCATGAGTTACGGCGGCACCGCGCTGACTACGCTGGGCGTCGCGGTCGGCCTGATCATGAGCGTCGCGCGGCAGAAGCGATTGATGCAGGGTTGACGTCGCATACGCGCACACAGAAGCACGCAGCCACAAACAGAAAGGGCGCTCTGCATCAACGAGCGCCCTTTCTTTATTGCGGCTTCACTTCCTTCTGATCGCGCAACTGCGCGCTCAGCTGCTGATACTTCAGACGCGCTGCCGGATCACCCTGCGCGGCCGCCGCCGCGTAATAAGCGCGCGCGACGTTCAGATTCCTGTCGACGCCATCGCCACCGCGCTCATAGAACGAGCCGGTCACGTACTGCGCGGTCATGTCGCCGCCCTGCGCCGCCTTCTTGTACCAGACGAACGCCTGCTTGTTGTCGCGCTCGGTGCCGCGTCCATCGAGGAACTGGTTGGCGAGCGCAAGCTGCGCCTGTACGTGCCCCTGCTGGGCCGCTTTCAGGAACCAGCGATGCGCCTCGACCGGATCGCGCGCGACGAACTCGCCATCGTCGTACATCTTGCCGTACACGTATTGCGCGTGTGACATGTTCGCATCGGCAGCCTTGCGCAGCCACTTTTTGCCCTCGTCGACGTTGACCGCCGTGCCCTCGCCATTGAGCAGCATCATCGCGTAATTGAACTGCGCGAGCCGGCTGCCGCGCACGGCGGCCTGATGAAATTCGCTCAGCGCCGCGCCGAGATTGCCGGCGTTGTAATCGGCGACCGCCGTTTGCGTCTGCGGGTCGTTCGATTTCGCGACACGATCCTGCGCGTGCGCGAGGCCCGTCGCACCGCTCGCGAGCAGCGCCACCGCGACGGCGAGGCGCCCCAGCGCGCCCTGCACTGTGCCGTTCATGTCCTGACCTCCTGTAACGCCTGACGGGTCGCGCGCAACATCCAGATGACGTCGGCCGCCAGTGCGACGAAGCGAAAGCCGGCCTCGCGATGCTGCCGCGCGCTCGCCGCATCCATCGCGAAAATGCCGGCCGCGATGCCGGCCTTATCCGCAGCGCTGACGATCCGCGCCATCGCCGCCTGCACGTCGGCGTGCTTCGCGTCGCCGAGATGACCGAGGCTCGCGGCAAGATCGGCGGGTCCCACGAACAGGCAGTCAACGCCCGGCGTCGCGGCGATCTTCTCGACTTGGTCCAGCCCGCGCGCCGATTCGATCTGCAGGATCGTCGCGATCTGCGCGTTGGCCGTTTGCACGTAGTCGCGCCGCATGCCGTAGCCGGCCGCCCGCACGACGCCCGCGACGCCGCGCTCGCCGTCGAGCGCCCCGGCGGTCGGATATTGAGTGAGACGCACGGCGCGTGCCGCGTCCTGCGCCGATTCGATGTTCGGGAACATCAGCGTGCGCGCGCCGGCATCCAGTACGCGTTTGACCAGCCATGGCTCGCTCGCGGGCACGCGCACCACGGGCTCGGTCGGCAGATGCGCGGCAGCGATTGCGCGCAGTTGCGACTCGACGCCCCCGCTATCGTTCGGCGCGTGCTCCATGTCGATCAACAGCCAGTCGAAGCCCGCATGGGCAAGCGCTTCGGCGGCCGCCTCGCTGCCGAGCGACAGCCACAGCCCGAACAGCGGCGTGGATTCTTTCAGACGTTGCTTGAGGGGATTGGTGAACGTGCTCATCAGCTAGCCTCGTGCAGATTCGCGGCCAGCGGTCGGCTCAACGAGCATCTCGGGGAGCGGATAGAAGGAGGGACCGCAGGCGAGGTCCAACGCGGGGCCCGAAACGAAGCCTCAAGCGAGGCCCGACGCGGGCGCAGAAAAGAGCTCACGCTCGAACCGGGCCGCGGACGGCCTCGGTGCCTGCTGCGACGCAATGCGGTGACCGGCATGTCTCGCTCCGTATGGTTATCGAAGCGATCATACCGTGCCAATAAATAACGCGAAGGCGGCCTTGCGCAGTGCGCCTCGTTAATCGCGGACCACGTCGGCCCAGCAGTTCGGCGTCTCGTACAGACGGACCTTGTGCAGGCGCAGGTTCACGCCGTAGTGCGCGTCGTACACGTGCGCGAGGATATCGAACGCGACGGCGGCGAGGTTTTCGACGGTCGGGATGCGGTCGAGCACGACCGTCTTATGGCCCGCCATGCTTTCGAGAAAGCCGCGCACCTGCGTGTCGCCTTCGTAGACGAGAAACGCGTGGTCCCACTTGTCGACCAGATGCTCGTTCGCGAGCGATTTTACGTCGGCGAAGTCCATGACCATGCCGCGATCAGGCGCGCCTTCGGTGTCGACGAGATCGCCTTGCAGCGTGATTTCGAGCACGTAGCGATGGCCGTGTAGATTACGGCATTGGCTGCGGTGATCGGGAATGCGGTGGCCCGCGTCGAATTCGAGTTTTCGGGTAATCGTCAGCACGGCAAATCAGGGAATGTTCAGATACTTGTGGGTCTGCATCGACAGGCGCCACTGCGGATGGCGTTTGCACCAGTCGATCGCGAGCCGCGTGTTGATGTCGCGCGACGGACCGTCCATCGGCTGGACGAGGAAATACTGGAAGTCGAGCTTCGCGTAGTCGGCGAGGCGCTGGTTGTCCTGCGGAATCACGACCTTCAGCTCGTTGCCCTTGGTGACGACGAGCGGCGCGTCGGCCTTCGGGCTCACGCAGATCCAGTCGATCGTCTCCAGCACCGGCAGCGAGCCGTTGGTTTCGATCGCGATCTCGAAGCCGGCCGCGTGCAGTGCGTCGACGAGCGGCTGATCGATCTGCAGCATCGGCTCGCCGCCGGTGCAAACGACGAAACGCTCGCCCTCGCCTTGCGGCCATTGCGACGCGATCATCGCGACCAGTTCGTCAGCGGTGCGGTACTTGCCGCCGTTCTCTCCATCGGTGCCGACGAAATCGGTATCGCAGAAGCGGCACACTGCTTCTGCCCGATCCTCTTCGCGGCCCGACCACAGATTGCAGCCCGCGAAGCGGCAGAACACGGCCGGCCGCCCGGCATTCGCGCCTTCGCCCTGCAATGTGTAGAAGATTTCCTTGACCGCGTAAGTCATGCTGCTTTCTGCCTCGTGTTCCTGAAATGAGTGATCCGCGCGTGCTGCATCGCTGCGAAATAGTAATTAAACCGGCTCGGTGATCTTTTCGCCGGCGAGGTACGCGTCGTAACCGCGCTTGCGCAAACGGCATGCCGGGCATTCGCCGCAGCCAAAGCCCCATGCATGCAATTCAGAGCGTTCGCCGACGTAGCAGGTATGCGTGTCGACGCGCACCAGTTCGACCAGTTCATCGCCCCCGAGCTGATGAGCAAGGCGCCATGTGTCAGCCTTGTCGAGCCACATCAGCGGCGTCTCGAGCGTGAAACGGGTATCCATGCCGAGATTCAGCGCAACCTGCAGCGCCTTCATCGTGTCGTCGCGGCAATCGGGGTAGCCCGAGAAATCCGTTTCGCACATGCCGCCGACCAGCACCTGCAAACCGCGCCGATAGGCAACGGCCGCGGCGATCGTCATGAACATCAGATTGCGGCCCGGCACGAACGTGTTGGGCAAGCCGTTGGCCGAAGCTTCGATCTCGATCTCGCGCGTCATCGCGGTATCGCTGATCGCGCCGAGCACCGACAAATCGATCATGTGGTCGTCGCCAAGGCGATCGGCCCATGCCGGAAACGCGCGCGTGATTGCCTGCCGGAAGCCTTCACGGCACTCGAGTTCGACGCGATGCCGCTGACCATAATCGAAACCGATGGTTTCGACCGTGTCATAACGATCGAGCGCCCACGCGAGACAGGTGGCGGAATCCTGGCCGCCGGAAAACAGCACGAGCGCGCTACGCTTAGCGTCTTTGCGGATCACCGTAAAACTCCGTGAAAGAGAGTGCGCCGTCGCGCCGCGCAAGGTGCGCGATGCAAGCAACACGGCGCGATGTGGGCCGGCACTATGCCGCCCAAAGCAGTATAGGTCGCGCGTTGCGCGCGAACGTGGCTGGCCGCTTATACCGCGGATCGTCGGGCGGAGGGTTCGTGCCCTGTGTATCGCATGTCGCACGGCTTCGTGGCACGGTGCGTCACTGCGAACCGTGCGCTACCCTTGCGTGCAAGTCCTTGAGCCGGCGCGGATTTTATCACGCGACACCGAATGGCAGTCGGCCCTGCCGCAGCGCGCTCACGACTCAGCCCACGCACGAACCGAAGCAACCACTGCCCGCCAAACGGAAAAGCCCCAGGAATCTTGCGATTTCCTGGGGCTAAATCCTGGTGGCCTGGGGCGGAATCGAACCACCGACACGCGGATTTTCAATCCGCTGCTCTACCAACTGAGCTACCGGGCCAACGAAGGACAAAACTATATCAAAGCGCTTTCGGCCCAGCAAGCCCTTTCGCGAAAAAAGCTCTCGACGCGCATGTACCTGCAACGGGTGACATTCACTCCCCTTTGTTCTTGCCGAGATCGACGCCGAGCTGTTTGAGCTTGCGATAAAGATGCGTGCGCTCGAGGCCGGTTTTCTCCGCGACGCGCGTCATGCTGCCGTTCTCGCGCGCGAGGTGATATTCGAAGTACGCGCGCTCAAACGCATCGCGTGCATCACGCAGTGGGATGTCGAATGAGATCGACGCGGTCTGCGCGGCGAGCGCGCCGCCGCTCACGCCATCGGCCGACAGCATCGGCAACGCGGCCGCCGACGCCACCGTCGATGCGCTCAGCGGCATCACCGGCTTCGCCGTCGCACCACCGGGCACGGCCGCCGCATTGCCGCGCGCGAGGCCCTGTTCGACCGCCTTCAGCAGCTTCTGCAACGCGATCGGCTTTTCGAGGAAATTGAGCGCGCCGATCTTGGTGGCCTCGACCGCGGTGTCGATCGTCGCGTGACCGGACATCATGATGACCGGCATCGTCAACTGACCTTGCGCGGCCCACTCCTTGAGCAGCGTCACGCCGTCGGTATCGGGCATCCAGATGTCGAGCAGCACCAGGTCCGGCGCCTGACGCAAGCGGAACTCGCGCGCCTCCTGCGCATTTTCAGCGGCCTCCACGACATGACCCTCGTCGCTGAGGATCTCCGAGAGCAATTCCCGGATGCCCATTTCATCATCTACCACCAGGATGGTTGCCATTTACGCTGCCCTTGTCTGCACTGTTGCTTTTGTCGTTCCCCGCGACGCGCCGCCATGCGCCGGATGCGCGCCCGTAGTGGGCGCGTTGGGCGTTGCGGTGTCGTCCGCCAATTGAAGGAAAAGGATCGAAATCTGCGCGCCCTCGATCACGTCGCCCGCTTTCATGCGATTGCGAATATCGATGCGCGCGCCATGTTCGTCGACGATCTTCTTGACCATCGCAAGGCCCAGGCCCGTACCCTTGGCCTTGGTCGTCACGTAAGGCTCGAACGCGCGCGTGAGGATACGCGCGGGGAAGCCCGCTCCGTTATCCGACACGGTCAGACGGACCGCGACGCGCACCTTTCCTTCCGCGTCGGGGTCTCCGTATTCTACTGTCCTCGTCTCGAGCAAAACACGCGGACGCTCGAGCTCGGCCACCGCATCCTGCGCGTTCTGCAGCAGGTTGTGAATCACCTGGCGCAATTGCGTCGCGTCGCCGCGAATCGCCGGCAGCGCCGCGAGCTCCACCTGGATCGCGCCCTTGCCTTCCTCGATACCGTACAGCGTGAGCACTTCGCTGACCAGATCGTTGAGCTGCAGATGCGCGAGCACCGCGGGCGGCGTGCGCGCGTAGTCGCGGAAATTGTCGACCATCTGCTTCATCGCGGCGACCTGATTGACGATCGTCGTCGCGCCGCGCTTGAGCACATCCGCGTCGGATGGCGCGAGCTTGTCGGCGAGCTTCATCTGCAGACGCTCGGCGGACAGCTGGATCGGCGTGAGTGGATTCTTGATCTCGTGTGCGAGACGCCGTGCGACTTCGCCCCATGCAATCGAACGCTGCGCGGAGATCACGTCGGAGATGTCGTCGAATACGATCACGTAGCCCGAGGTCTGCCTGTCCTCGGCATTGCGTTCGTCGGCCGCCACCAGACGCGCACCGCGCACGAGCAGCGTAAGAGGTTCGGTCTCGCCGGGCACCTGCACCGAGAACTGCTGTTGCCAGTGGCCGTTGTCGTCGTGACCGTCTTCGCTCGCCGCCTCCCGGTCGGCGAACGCCTTGCGCACCATCGCGCCAAATTCGCTGAGCACGCCGATCTGATCGAGCGACGCACCGAGCACGGTCTGGAACGGCTGCCGGAAAATCCGCTCCGCGCCGCGATTCGCCGTGGTGAGACGGAACTGCCGGTCGAACACGAATACGCCTGCGGTCAGATTCGCGAGGATGCTTTCCAGATACGTCTTCGAATGCTCGAGCGCGACACGATTCTTTTCGACCGCGGCGCGCGCCTCGGACAACTGCCGCGTCATCGCGTTGAACGATTGCGTGAGGAAGCCGAGTTCGTCGCGCGATTTGATCTCGCGCTTCGGTGTGTAGTCGCCCTCGGTGATTTCCTTCGTGCCCTGCGCGAGCAGGAACAGCGGCCGCGCGAGCTGATTGCCGAGCGCGAGCGCGAGCATCATTGCGATGAACGTCGCGAGAAACAGCGACAGCGTCAGCGTGCCGATGTACATCTTGCGCAGACCGGTGCGCCCGAGCGCCTTCTCCTGATATTCGCGATACGCGCGCTGCACTGAATCGGCGTTGCGCGCGAGCGTCTGCGACACCGGCTGCGTCAATTGCAGGAAGCGCTCGGTGGGCTGCAATAGCGATGCGTTCGAATCGGGAATACGCTGCACGACGCGCAGACGGAGCGCGCCCTTGCCGCCGTGCGCTTGCGGATCGCCGTCGACTTCGCCTTCGATCGCCGCATAGCCGCGGCCACGCGCCTGCTCGATCATCAGCGGCGTGGGCAGATCGTTCGACAGGAGCATCGCGTAGTTGCCTGAGGCTTGCGCGATCACGTGCATGTCCGGCGCCGCGCCCGACATGCTGCGCGTCGGCTCGACGATCGTCGCCTCCTGCACGCCGAACTGGTCGCGCAAACGCAGCAGCGTCAAAGTCGTGCCGGCCGCGTCGGAGGTCGCAAGTTGCTCGGCCATCAGACGCGCCTTGGTCTGCAGATCGGATAGCGACGCGTCGAGCATGCCGCGCCCGAGATTCAGCCCCGATGCAAGCGCGGTTTCGACGTTCACGTCGAACCACGATTCGATGCTGCGCGACACGAACTGATACGACACGACGTAGATGATGCCGCCCGGCACCACGCCGACGAGCGCCATGAAGAACGCGAGTTTCGCGAGCAATCGCGTGCCGAACTTTCCCGTTCGCAATCGCACCGCGATGATGATGACGAGCGTCGTGACCACCAGCAGGAAGATCATCGCGACCACGACGTTGGCCGCGTACAGCCACTGATAATAGCGGTCGAAGAATTCGGTGTTCGCGCTCGCGGCGGCCAGCAGCACGAGCAGCAGCACGGCCGTCACGGCGACCGTCGACACCAGCACGCGCACGACGATGCTGCTGACGCTAGTGGGGGAGGAGCGCACTTTATCTAGCACGTTCGGTCGCCGTGAAGGTGAAGCGCTTCCAGTCGGAGGCGAGGTTCCAGTCGCGGTTGTTCACCGCGTCGATCTGGAACGGCTTGGGCATCAGCCCGATATCGAGCTGCATGCGCACCGACGCGGTATAGGTTTCGTCGGCATGCACCTGATTGCGATCGATCACGTGCCACGACGTGATGTGCTTGATCACCGCGAGCGCGTCCTTGAGCGTGGAAAAACCGAGCTGCAAGCCGCCCGACGATACGCTCGACACGCGGTACTCACGCGTGAGCGGCTGGAACGACAGGCGCAGACTTTGCGACACGCTGACCGGCTGCTCGTCGAACCAGTACCAGCGCGGCCGGCTCAGTTCGAAGTCGGTGGTGAAGTACAGCGGAATGCCCTTGTTGACCGCATCTTCGAGATTGCTATTCAACTCGAACTCGAAGTGCGCGTCGAGACTCCAGCCGCTGTTATCGGCTTGCAGCGACGCCCGCTGCACCGCGATCGAGTCGGCAAGCGCCGCGCCGGGCACAGCAAGCCAGACGGCCAGCGCGATCCAGAGCACGGCAGCGAGCCGAAGCGGGAAGAAGCGTTTGATGGTCACCGTTTCTGAAAGCGCGCGTAGAAGAATCCGTCGTGGTCTGAGTTGGCGCCGGCGCTCGCCTCGCTGTATTCAGCGGGTTGTCCGGCTTGAGAACCGGCCGATGAGTCGGCGGGCGCGCGGGCAACGGCGGGTAACAGTTGCCCCGGCGCGTCCAATCGTACCGCATCCTGATGCCGGTTTCCAAACCACTGCGCCTGCAACTCGCCTTCTTCAGGGAATATCGAACACGTAACGTAGAGCAACTCGCCGCCTGATTTCACCAGCGGCCAGAGCGCGTCGAGAATGCGGCGCTGCTCGGCGGCGAGTGCTGCAATATCGGATGCGCGACGCAGCCAGCGAATATCCGGATGCCGCCGCACGATGCCCGACGCCGAGCACGGCACGTCGGCGAGAATGCGGTCGAACGGCTGATCGAGCTGGTCGTGCCATTGCGCGGGCATGCCCGCATCGCCGATGCGCACTTCCGCCTCGAGCTTCAGGCGCCGCAGGTTTTCGCCGATGCGTCGGGCGCGCGACGCGTCGCTTTCGAGCGCGACGAGCTGAATGTTGGCGAGTTCGAGCAGATGACCGGTCTTGCCGCCTGGGGCCGCGCACGCATCGAGCACGCGCATGCCGTCGCGCGCGCCGAGCAACTGCGCGGCGAGTTGCGCACCCGCGTCCTGCACCGACACGACGCCTTCGTTGAAACCGGGGATGCGCTCGACGGCCATCGGCGTGGCAAGCGTCACCGCCTGATCGCCCGCCTTGCTAGCCGCAATGTGATGACGTTGCAGCACCTGCAGATAGGCGTCGACCGTCGAATGACGCGCATTCACGCGCAGCGTCAGCGGACCCTGTGTATTGCCGGCGGCCAGCACCGCCTGCCACGCGTCGGGCCATGCGCGCTTCACCGCGTCGATCCACCATGCCGGGTAGTTCCAGCGCGCGACTTCGTCGCCTTGCGCGGCGGCGAGCAGCGCGTCGCGCTCGCGCAGAAAAGTGCGCAGCACCGCATTGACGAGTCCCTTCGCGAAGGCGAATTCGCGGCGCGCGTTGATCGCGCCAACCGCCTGGTCGACCACCGTGAACGGCGTGTAGGCGGCGCTTGCTTCGTCGTCAACCAGCAGCGCGAGCGCGCACTCGAGCACATGCGAGACGTGCGGGGGCGGGGCCTTCTTCACGAGCTTGGCGATAAGCCAGTCGGCGGTCGCGAGACGCCGCATCGTGCGGTACGCGATGTCCTGCACAGCGCCGCGCGCCGCCGCTGCGCTGCCCTCCGGCAGGGCGACGAAAATGCTTTGCAGCGCCGCCGGCAACGCCGCGCCGAGACGCACCGCGCCCACGGCCTGGGCGGCGCAGTCGAGTGCAAAACCGAGCGATTCGGGCGAGAGGTGCAGCGTCGACAAACGGGATTCGCGCGAACGCGCCGACAAGCTGGCAGAACGCAAAAAAGGCTTTGAAGTCATGAAGGAGTCAGGGCAAGCCGCGCGGAGCGCGCGGCGCAAACTGCGTACATTGTAGCGTGGGGTTGGGCGAGGACTGCCGCGGGTGCGCTGTCGCGGCGGTGTCCTCGCGCAACGCGCACCGCAGGCGCGAAAAAAAGCGGGCCTCGCAAGCCCGCTTCTTAAATTTCACGTGTGCCGCGCCAGCCGCGCGGCAACTTAGTCGAAGCGCCCGGTGCGCGCCATCTCCATCAGACGCCCGATACGTTCCTCGGTCGCCGGGTGGGTCGAGAACAGATTCGCGATGCCGCCGCCCGCTAGCGGATTCATGATCATCATCTGAGCGGTGGCGGGATGCGCCTCCGCGGTCGGAAACGGAATCCCGCTCGCATAGCGATGGATCTTGTCGAGCGCGGAAGCGAGCGCCTGCGGGTCGCCGGAAATCTGCGCGCCGCCACGGTCAGCTTCGAATTCACGCGCGCGCGAAATCGCCATCTGGATCAGCGCGCCGGCAATCGGCGCGAGCAACGCAACCGCGATGCTAGCGATCGGGTTCGCCGGGCGACCGTTTTCGTCGCGACCGCCGAAGAACATCGCGAAATTCGCCAACGCGGAAATCGCACCGGCCATCGTCGCTGAAATCGTCGAGATCAGAATATCGCGATGCTTCACGTGCGCGAGTTCGTGCGCCATCACGCCGCGCATTTCGCGCTCGGACAGCACCCGCAGAATGCCGGTGGTCGCCGCGACTGCCGCGTGCTCCGCATTACGGCCGGTCGCGAATGCATTCGGTGCGTCTTCGTTGATCAGGTATACGCGCGGCATCGGCAGATTCGCGCGGGTGGCGAGCTCACGCACCATCCGATAAAACTGCGGCGCACTGTTTTCGTCGACTTCCTGCGCGTTGTACATGCGCAGCACCATCTTGTCGGAAAACCAGTACGAGAAGAAATTCATCCCGAGGGCGATGAGCAGCGCGAGCATCATGCCGCGCGAGCCGCCGATCATCCCGCCGATCACGATAAAAAGGGCCGTGATGGCGGCCATCAGCATCGCGGTTTTGACCCAATTGAACATGTCTGCAACTCCTTGCCCCAAGCGTGGGCTTCGTCTCTACGCCGCCGGGCGCGGCGCGGGATTGTAAGCTAAACGTTAGATAAGGGCAGTCGACGAAAATTCAATCAGCGCGATGCGGTGGCGAGCTTGATCCCAAGGCCGACGAATGCGCTGCCGACGCCGCGATCAAGCCACCGCTTCACCGTGGGCTTGCCGGAGAAGCGCTGTGTCACGCTACCCGCGATCCACGCGACAAAACTGTTCCATATCATGCTCATCGCCACGAACACCGCGCCAAGCAGGAGGAACGCGAACGTTTTGTGATCGCTGCCCGTTGCGACGAATTGCGGAAAGAACGACACGAAGAACAGCACCACCTTCGGGTTCAGCACGTTGGTCCAGAAACCTTGCAGGAAAAGCTGGCGCAGCGACTTCGGCGTGGACGGCGCGCGCGCTTCGCCGGCGCGCGCATCCGCCGCCGGCTTCGCGAAAATGAGGCGCACGCCGAGGTAGATCAGATAGATCGCGCCGATGAACTTGACGACCGTGAAAGCGGTGGACGACGCCGCGAGCAGCGCGGTCAGGCCGAACGCGCAGGCAAGCGAATGAATGCAGCAGCCCGCCGAAATACCGAGCGCCGACATCAGCCCGGCGCCGCGGCCCTGTGCGACGCTGCGCCCGACGATATAGGCCGTATCCGGCCCGGGCGTGATGTTCAGGAGAAAAACCGCGACGACGAAAAACTCGAAATGGACGATGCCGAACATGTGATGAACCCTCGAAGCGCTGGCTATTGCATGGAGGATTCTAACGCGCGGCAAGCTCCCGGCGGCGGCCGTGAAGATCGGCCGAACGGACGATGTCCAGACCCTGCGCGATGCGGTTATTCTGCGTCGGAAAGTTGAAAGCGCTGCCCTGCGGCGAGCGTCGAACCAGCGAGAAATTCGCGCACCGGCAAGCGCTTACCGCCGGGCTTTTGCAATTGCGTCAAACGCAGCGCGCCTTCGCCGGAAGCCACGATCACGCCGTCAGGCGAGACGTCGGTGATCGTGCCAGGCGGGTTCTGGCCGCCGCAAGCCTGCGCGGCCTCAGCGCTCCATATCTTCACCAGGCTGCCGTCTTCGAGCGTGGCGGCGGCGCCAGGAAACGGATCGAATGCGCGCACCTGGCGCGCGAGCACCTCGGCCGGCCGGCGCCAGTCGAGCGCCGCTTCGTGCTTGGCGATTTTCTCGGCGTACGTCACGCCGTCCGCCGGTTGCGGCGTCGACGCGAGCTTGCCGCTGCGCTCGAGTTCGGTCAGCGCGTCGACGATCAGCCGCGCGCCGTCCTGGGCGAGACGATCGTGCAGCGTGGCGGTCGTGTCGGTGGCGGCAATGGGCGTGCGCACCTCCGAGATCATCGCGCCGGTGTCAAGGCCAGCGTCCATCTGCATCAGCGTGATGCCGGTTTGCGCGTCACCGGCCTCGATCGCCCGATGAATCGGCGCCGCGCCACGCCAGCGCGGCAGCAAGGACGCATGAATGTTGATGCAGCCGAAGCGCGGAATGTCGAGCACTTCCTGCGGCAGGATAAGACCGTACGCGGCCACCACCATCACGTCATGCGGCGTCGCACGCAGCTGATCGATCGCGGCGGCAGCTTCGTCTGGATATTTGCCGGCGCGGCGTAGCGACGTGGGCTGTGCAACCGTCAGCCCGTGCTCGAGCGCATAGCGCTTGACCGGGCTCGCCTGCAGTTTCATCCCGCGCCCGGCGGGACGGTCCGGCTGGGTCAGCACGAGCGGCACCGGAAAACCGGCATGATGGATTGCGGCCAGCGCGGCCGCGGCAAATTCCGGCGTACCGGCGAATATCACGCGCAACGAATGACTCATGAATGGCGGTGTGCGAGGTGTGCGATGAGCGCGCGTTACATCGCGTGCGCGAGCT
The DNA here is from genome assembly GCF_036488505.1 of Paraburkholderia sp. Classification (GTDB taxonomy): domain Bacteria; phylum Pseudomonadota; class Gammaproteobacteria; order Burkholderiales; family Burkholderiaceae; genus Paraburkholderia. The sequence goes on from NZ_DASXHN010000049.1 coordinate 16,237, forward strand.
TCTTCATCTTGCTCTTGATGCGGGTCTGCTTGAGCGGCGACAGGTATTCGACGAATACGCGGCCCATCAGATGATCCATTTCATGCTGGATGCACACTGCAAGCAGCCCTTCGCAATCGAGTTCGAAGGTTTCGCCTTTTTCGTTCAACGCGCGCACGCGCACCTTCTCGGCGCGCTCGACGTTGTCGTAGATACCCGGCACCGACAGGCAGCCCTCTTCCGACAGCTTTCTCTCATCGCTCGACCAGACGATTTCCGGGTTGATGAACGCGAGCAGTTCGTCGTGCGTTTCCGACACGTCGATCACGATCACGCGCTCATGCACGTCCACCTGGGTGGCGGCGAGACCGACGCCGGGCGCCGCGTACATCGTTTCGGCCATGTCCGCGACGAGACGGCGGATACGGTCGTTGACCTCCGCAACCGGCTTGGCAATCTTGTGCAGCCGCTTGTCGGGGTAATTGAGGATGTTCAGTAAAGCCATGATTTGAGTGTGAATTCAGACGCCGCTAACCGCGGGAAAACTCGCGCTGGCCGTTTGGCCAGGTTGTGAGCCCGTCGCATTACGCCGAGGATAGATGGTGTCGAACCGGTTCGATTCAACGCGCCCTGCGCGCCTTACGACGAGCCCGCGCGGGTGGGCGCGGTGCTGTGGTTATTTCGGATCATGAAAATTTTAGCATGGCCCCCGCCCGCCCGCAGGCCCCTACAGGAGGAACGTCCCGCATGCACACGTTGCCCGCAACCCGAATCGAACTGGCCGCCTGGCTACGGCTATCGCTCGCGCCGGGGCTCAAACCCGCGGCGTTGCGCTTGATGCTGAGCGCATTCGGGCTGCCGGAAGCGATCTTCGCGCAATCGCAGCAAGCGCTCGCCGAAGTCGCGGGCGAGCCTGCGGCGCGCGCGGTGCTGGCCCCACCCGCTGCCGAATTCGAAGCCCACCTCGACGTGGCGCTCGCGTGGTGCGGCTCGCCCGGCAACCAGATCGTTACGCTCGATGACCCCGCGTACCCACCCGCGTTGCTAACGATGCCTGATCCGCCGCCGCTGCTATATATAAAGGGCCGCCTCGATCTGCTGCACACGAGAGCGGTTGCGCTGGTGGGCAGCCGCAGCGCGACGCCGCAGGGCATCGAAGACGCGCAGCGGTTTGCGCGTGAACTGTCGGCAGCGGGCGTGACGATCGTGTCCGGGCTCGCGCTCGGTATCGATGGCGCTGCGCACCGGGGTGGGCTCGCAGGCGTCGGCGGGACGGTCGCGGTGATCGGGACCGGCGCGGACCTCGTCTATCCGTCCGCGCATCATGCGCTGGCGCGGCAGATTGCAGAGCAAGGCGCAATTGTTTCGGAGTGGCCGCTCGGCACGCCGGCGCGCGCCGCCAATTTTCCGCAGCGCAATCGTCTGATCGCCGGGCTGGTCAGCGGCGTCGTCATCATCGAGGCAGCCATGCGCTCGGGCTCGCTGATCACAGCACGGCTCGCCAACGAGATGGGGCGCGACGTGTTCGCGTTGCCTGGCTCGATTCACGCGCCGCTGTCGCGCGGCTGTCACCGGATGATCAAGCAGGGCGCGCGGTTGGTCGAGACGCCAGGCGAAGTGCTCGAGGAGCTGGGATTCGCCAGCCATCCAGTGATGGCGCGCTCAGGGCGGCTCCCGACGCAAACTCTTCCGCTCGGGGATGCCGGCTCGCCCGCGTCGCTCGCGGATCGGCGCATAGGTAAGCACGCACTCACACCGATGCAAATGCGCGATGCGGCGGCGCAAGCCGCGGCGGCCGACACGATGTCGCCCACACCGGAATCCGCGACGGCGGCGCCGCGCCCCGCTGCAGCGGGTGTGGCGGCCTTCGCGGCGCCCCCGCGCGCTAGCCGCCAGCCGTCCAAACCGCCGCTCGACCCACAGGCCCACCGCCTGCTCACCGCGCTCGGCCATGCACCAACTTCGCTTGAAATCCTCGCTGCCCGTACCGAGATGGAGGACGCGACGTTACACGCTACGTTGCTGCAACTCGAACTCGCCGGCGAGGTCACCTTGCTGCCAGGCGGCCGGTTCATGCGAACCCATCGGAGCTGAGCCCCGGGGCTGGCCTGCGTCAATCCGCATGCGCCACCCTTCGGGAGCCGCCATGCTACATTCGCGCCAAAGCATCTGATCAAGCACCCGAGGAAACCATCCATGCCCGCGCTGAATCTCGACACCGACCAGGACCGGATCGCCGAGCGCGTCAATGAGCCCGATACGCTGTTCGTTGCGTGCCTCTGCGCGGAGTGGTGCGGTACCTGTCGCGAGTATCGGGACGCTTTCAACCAGCTTGCCGAGCGGCACCCGGAAGTCTGTTTCGCGTGGATCGATATCGAAACACATGCGGATCGCTTCGACGATCTGGACGTCGAGAATTTCCCGACTATCCTGATCGAAGACTCGGTGACGACACGTTTCTTCGGTACGGTTTTGCCACAGGTTTCGATTGTGGAGCGTATGTTGTCGGAGCGCACGGCGCTGCCTGGCGTGACCGGCGCGCCCAAGCTGCGGCCCGCGCTGGCGGTCGCTTGACGGGAGTGTTTTCCGCCTGGCGAGCGCCGCGAGCCTGCTGCTATGCGCGTTGGGGCCTTGCGCTGAATCAGCGACATAACAGCCGGCCGCGCGCGTGAAACGCCGCGTTTGCCTCAGCTTGATTAACGGCGAGGCGCGCAATTATGATGGCGCGCTTTTACGGCACTTGAGCCGCCCGGTTCGCGCCGTGTGCTATAAAGCGGTCGTTAATGGGTCGAAAAAGGTCTCAAACGAGCATCGCGCGGTAATCCGACGCGCTCCAGACCACTAACCCGAATCTACCAACCTCACATCGAGTCATGTCCAAAGCACTGATCATCGCCGAAAAGCCTTCCGTCGCGAACGACATCGCGCGCGCTTTGGGCGGCTTTACCAAGCATGACGAATACTACGAGAGCGACGAATACGTCCTTTCGTCGGCAGTGGGCCATCTGCTGGAAATCGCCGCGCCCGACGACTACGAGGTCAAGCGTGGCAAGTGGAGTTTCGCCAATCTGCCCGTCATTCCACCGCATTTCGATCTGAATCCGATCGCGAAAAGCGAGTCGCGCCTGAAGGTGCTGACGAAGCTGATCAAGCGCAAGGACATTGACCGTCTGATCAACGCATGCGACGCCGGGCGCGAAGGCGAGCTGATTTTCCGTCTGATCGCGCAGCACGCAAAAGCGAAGCAGCCGGTGCAGCGTCTGTGGCTGCAGTCGATGACGGCCGGCGCGATTCGCGACGGCTTCGCGCGTCTGCGCAGCGACGAAGAGATGCAGCCGCTCGCCGATGCGGCGCGCTGCCGCTCGGAGGCCGACTGGCTCGTCGGCATCAACGGCACCCGTGCAATGACCGCGTTCAACAGCAAGGGGGGCGGCTTCTTCCTGACCACGGTCGGCCGGGTCCAGACGCCAACCCTATCGATCGTCGTCGAGCGTGAAGAAAAGATTCGCCGCTTCGTGCCGCGCGATTATTGGGAAGTGAAGGCGGAGTTCGTCTGCGCGGCCGGCTTCTACGAAGGCCGCTGGTTCGATCCGAAGTTCAAACGCGACGAGTTCGACCCGGAAAAACGCGACTCACGACTTTGGGCGCTGCCGGCGGCCGAGACGATCGTCGCGGCTTGCCGCGGCCAGCTCGGCACGGTGACCGAAGAGTCGAAACCGTCGACGCAGCTCTCGCCGGCGCTCTTCGATCTGACCAGCCTGCAGCGCGAAGCCAACGGCCGCTTCGGCTTCTCGGCGAAGAACACGCTCGGGCTCGCGCAAGCGCTGTACGAAAAGCACAAGGTGTTGACCTATCCGCGAACCGACGCGCGTGCGCTGCCGGAAGACTATATGGATACGGTCAAGCAGACGCTCGGCGTGCTCAAGGAAAGCAACAACTATCTGCCGTTCGCGAAGCAGGTGCTCGACAAGGGCTGGGTGAAGCCTAACAAGCGCATCTTCGACAACTCGAAGATCAGCGACCACTTCGCGATCATCCCGACGCTGCAGGCACCGAAGAATCTATCGGAGCCGGAACAGAAGCTTTACGACCTCGTCGTGAAGCGCTTCCTCGCCGTGTTCTTCCCGGCCGCGGAATTTCGCGTGACGACGCGTATCACCGAAGTGGTCGGCCATCACTTCAAGACCGAGGGCAAGGTGCTGGTCGAGCCGGGCTGGTTGCAAATCTACGGCCGCGAAATCAGTGGCGACGACGCGAACCTCGTGCCGGTGCAGAAGGACGAGAAGGTCAAGACGGACAAGATCGCCGCGCAGCAACTGGTGACGAAACCGCCCGCACGCTACAACGAAGCGACGCTGCTGTCGGCGATGGAAGGCGCGGGCAAACTCGTCGAAGACGACGAGCTACGCGAAGCGATGGCGGCCAAGGGCCTGGGCACGCCGGCGACGCGCGCGGCGATCATCGAAGGTTTGCTGACCGAAAAGTATCTGATCCGCGAAGGCCGCGATCTGATTCCTACCGCCAAGGCGTTCCAGCTGATGACGTTGCTGCGCGGTCTCGGCGTGAAAGAATTGACCGCGCCCGAATTGACCGGCGAGTGGGAATACAAGCTGTCGCAGATGGAGCGCGGCAGCTTGCCGCGCGATGCGTTCATGCAGGAAATCGCGCGCATGACGCAGACCATCGTCAAGCGCGCGAAGGAATACGATTCAGACACGATCCCGGGCGATTACGCGACATTGAGCACGCCCTGCCCGAATTGCGGCGGTCAGGTGAAGGAGAACTACCGGCGCTTCGCGTGCTCGAAGTGCGAGTTTTCAATCTCGAAAATCCCCGGTGGGCGCCAGTTCGAAATCTCCGAAGTCGAAGAATTGCTGCAAAACAAAACGATCGGACCGCTGTCCGGCTTCCGCAGCAAGATGGGCCGGCCGTTTTCGGCAATTCTGAAATTATCGTTCGACGACGAGATCAAGAATTACAAGCTCGAGTTCGACTTCGGCCAGGACGCGGGCGGCGAAGACGGCGAACCGCCCGACTTCTCCGACCAGCAGCCGGTCGGCGCGTGCCCGAAGTGCCACGGCCGCGTGTTCGAACACGGGATGAGCTACGTCTGCGAAAACTCGGTCGCGAACCCGAAGACGTGCGATTTCCGCTCCGGCAAAGTGATCCTGCAGCAGGAAATTTCCCGCGAGCAGATGGCCAAGCTGCTCGAGGAAGGCCGCACCGATCTGCTGACGAACTTCAAATCGTCGCGTACGGGTCGTAACTTCAAGGCGTTCCTCGTCAAACAGAACGACGGCAAGATCGGCTTCGAATTCGAGAAGAAGGAGCCGTCAGCGGCGAAAACCGCCGCGGCCAAGACCTCGGCGGCTCGTTCAGCAGCGAAGGCGATGCCCGAAGCAGAAGAAGGTGATACCGCAGTGGCCGTCAAGGCTGAGCCGGAGAAGAAAGTAGCGGTCAGGAAGGCACCCGCCACGAAGGCCGCTGCCGCTAAAAAAGCACCTGCGAAGAAAACCTCGGCGCGTAAAACCGGCTCGTAAGCTTGCGTCCACGCTCGAACCGCATCTGCGTATGAAAAAGGCGCAGTCACCCGAAGTGACTGCGCCTTTTTAACGTCCGCCCGCATTGCGGCGGGCTTCTTCAACGTTAACGACTAGAGCGGTGACAACACGGTCGAACGCGTGCGATTCGTCGTCTTCGTCAGCGTTTTGGGGACGGGCGACAACTCGCTATCGAGCAGGCGTGACAGCGGCTCGGCGCCGTCGAACGCTTCCGGTGTGCGAGGCTCGGTGGAATCAAAGGCCGCCGACGCGGCCGGCCGTTCGAGTCCGTCTTTGATCCATTGCTCGCCGAGCAAGCTATTCGGCGTCTGGCTGAAGTGGTCGACCAGATGATCGATGAAGGTGCGAACCTTGGCCGGCAAGTGACGCCGGCTCGGGTACGCAATGTTGATCTCCACCTGCGGCAACCGGTAGTCGCCCAGCAGACGCACGAGCCGCCCGCGCGTCATGTCGCGCCCGATCAGATAGCTCGGCAGGATCGCGATGCCCATGCCCAGCAGCGCGAACTGCCGCAGCATTTCCGTGTTGTTCGCGACGATGACGTTGGACGGACGCACCCGCACTTCACCTTCCGGCCCCGTGAACACGCGCTCATCGCCCCAATATTCGGACGGCAGGCTAAGGCACGGATGTTCGAGCAGTTGTTCAGGGCGGGTCGGCGTGCCGTGCTTTTCCAGATAAGCCGGCGTTGCGCAGACGGTCATGCAGCCCGTGGTCAGCCGCCGCGTCACGATGCTCGCGCTGCGCATCTGCCGTGCGATCACGACGCCGACGTCGAAACCTTCTTCGACGAGATCCACCTGCCGATCGACCAGCGTGACGTCCGGAATGACCTTCGGATAGCGCTCGGCGTACGTTTGCAGCACGGGCGCCAGATTATGTAGCCCGAACACGACAGGCGCGACGATGCGCAGCGTGCCAACGGGTTCGTGATTGCGCGCGACCACCATCTGTTCGACGTCTTCCAGCTCATCGAGAATCTGACGTGCGCGCTCGAGATAGACCTGACCGGATTCGGTCAGCGACAAACTGCGGGTCGTGCGGTTGAGCAGCCGCGTACCAAGACGGCCTTCGAGGTCCGCAACGTGACGGGTGGCAACTGCGTTGGAAATATCCATCGCGCTCGCGGCGCGGGCGAAACTGCCGAGATCCGCCACTTTGACGAAAACTCGCATCGACTGCAAATGATCCATGGACAACTCCTACCGTGTTACTGCTTCCTGACAATTAGTGAAAACCAGTGAAGCGAGGCTGGAATTCTCCTACGACTCGCAGAATCGTGCAGAAGTTGCCCTCGAAGGAGGAAATATTGTCGATTTTGGTGCCACTGTATCGACAGATGTGGGGCATGCTGAGCCATTGTTCCCCCCAACAGAACAATGTGCTGCGCCGCAGCTTGGCTTGCGCTTTTTGTCGGAACAGACGCAAGCATCGCTACGCCGTTAGCAAAACCCCTAAAGCATCAGCGCGCAGTTGCGACAAATGAAAAAAGCCGCCCGTAGGCGGCTTCCGTGCGGAGTAAGCGCTCACCGGATCAAGCGGCGAGTTTCTCCTCCAGCGAACGTTTGGCTTCGGCCAGCGCGGGCGGAAGACCGTGCTGCAGCGTGTCAAACAGTTGCGCATGCAGCGCAAGCTCGTCGCGCCATGCCGCATCGTCGACGGAGATCACCTGCTCGAACTGTTCGCGACTGAAGTTCAAGCCGGTCCAGTCGATGTCCTCGTAGTGCGGCGAAATTCCGAACGCGTGTTCCTGGCCTTGCGCCCGGCCCTCGATGCGGCCAACCATCCAGCTCAGCACGCGCATGTTTTCGCCGAAGCCCGGCCAGACGAACTTGCCGTCCGCGCCCTTGCGGAACCAGTTCACGCAGAAAATCTTCGGCAGCTTCGCGTTGAGTTGCTGCAGGCGCTCGCCGGTCTTCAGCCAGTGGCCGAAGTAGTCGCTCATGTTGTAGCCGCAGAACGGCAGCATCGCGAACGGATCGCGTCGCACCACGCCCTGCTGACCAGCCGCCGCGGCGGTCGTCTCCGAACCCATGGTCGCCGCCATGTAGACGCCTTCGATCCAGTTGCGCGCCTCGGTGACGAGCGGCACGGTGGTAGAGCGGCGGCCGCCGAAGATGAACGCGTCGATCGCGACACCCGCCGGGTTCTCCCAGTCGGCGTCGATCGACGG
>NZ_DASXHN010000089.1:0-30102 GCF_036488505.1 Paraburkholderia sp.
ACAACTGGAAGGACGGCGGCTACCTCGAACGTCTGCCGAACGATCCGTGGGGCAATAACTATCAGTATCTGAATCCGGGCGTGCATGGCGATATCGACGTGTTCAGCTATGGCGCCGATGGCAAGGCGGGCGGCGAAGGCAACGATGCCGACGTCGGGTCCTGGCAATAAACGTTGGCGAATACCCGAAAGCCACATGATGTTCCCGCACGCGAGCGCTTCGTTGCCCGTATCTTCCGCCCGGCCGTCGGCCGCGCGAGGTGGCGAAACACGCGTGCTTCATCGATGCATTGCTGTTTGATTCCCCGTTGATCGTCGATGGCCGGCACTATGCGCATGTCCGCTTGCAAGTCCCCTGTGGATACTCCGCGTACGGCTACGCCGCCGCGCGTGGAGTGCCCGGTCGCGCATCACTCCCGGCGAGCCCCGGCTGTGATGCGCGTTAGCGCGAGCCGTCGGCGTGCGGCCGGCTTCACGTTGCTCGAGATGATGGTCGTGCTGGTGATCGCCGGCCTGCTCGTGTCGCTGACCGCGGTGACGATGACCCGCAACCCGCGCACCGATCTGAACGAGGAAGCGCAGCGCCTCGCGTTGCTGTTCGAATCCGCCGGCGACGAAGCGCAGGTGCGCGCGCGGCCGATCGCGTGGCAGCCGTCCGAAGGCGGCTTCCGTTTCGATCTGCACACCCAGGATGGCTGGCGTCCGCTGCACGACGACCTGCTCGGCCCGCGCCGGTGGGAAGGCGGCGTGACCGGCGTCGCAATCAGTTACCCGGGTTCGGACTCGCAACCCGATCGCATCGTGTTCGGCACCGAGGCGATCGACGTCCCGGTGGAAGTCACGCTGTTTTCGGCGGCCGGACAGGTGAAGATCGTCAGCACCGGCAATGGCCGTTACGAGGTGCGTTGACATGCGAGTGCGTCGTTGCAGAACCACCCCCGCAGCTTCCCAGCTGCCGATGCGCGGCATTGCGCGCCGGCCCCAGCGCGGCTTCACGATGATCGAAGTGCTGGTCGCGCTTGCGATTATCGCGGTCGCGCTCGCCGCGTCGATTCGCGCGGTCGGCAATCTCGCGACCGGCGAGGCCGATTTGCACCGGCGTCTGCTCGCCGGCTGGAGCGCGGACAATACGCTCGCGCAATTGCATCTGACGCATGCCTGGCCGAACGTCGGCGAAACGAGTTTCGATTGCTCGCAAGGCAATCTGCAATTGCTCTGTACCGAGCATGTGACGGCGACGCCGAATCCGGTGTTTCGCCGTGTCGAAGTGATGGTGAGAATGCCCGGGCGCTCCGCCAGTCTCGCTCAGATGGTCACGGTGGTCGCCAATGAAAACAACCGCTCGCTGTGAGCGCCGCCGCCGCTTCGGCGCGCGCGGCTTCACGCTGATCGAACTGCTGGTCGCGATCGCGATCCTCGCGGTGATCGCGGTGCTGTCGTGGCGCGGGCTCGATCAGATCATCCGCGGCCGTACGGCGATCACCAACGCGATGGAAGACGAACGCGTGTTCGCGCAACTGTTCGACCAGATGCGCATCGACGCGCGCCAGGCCGCCAGCGATGACGAAGCCGGCGGCGAGGCGGCGATTTCGGTGTCGGGCAACACGCTGCAGATCGTGCGGCATATGGTGCTGCCGGGCGCGGCGCCGCGCCTGCAGGTAGTGCGCTACCAGATCTCGACGGGTCACGTGGTGCGCTATGCGTCGCCCCCGCTCGGCAATGCCGGCGAATTGCGGCGCGCGCTGCACGGCAGCGACGAGGGCTGGAGCGGGGTGCCGCTGATGGGCGGTGTGGGCGCGATCTCGGCGCGCCTGTATGTGCCGAGAGTCGGCTGGACCACGCAGATGGACGACGTGCAGAGCGCGATAATCGAGGGCGTCAACAATCTGAAGGTGCCGCAGCTCGGCAACGCGCCGCTGCCGCGCGCGGTGACGGGACTCGAGGTCAGCATCGGCGCGACGTCGCTCGCGCGGCCGATCAAGCGGGTTTTTCTGGTGGGCGAATGAGATGAGGTTCTCCTCTTTGTTCAGGCGGCGGGTTGCAGCGGGTGTGCATGCTGACGCGCGGGTTCGCAGGCGCCGCATCGAACGCATCGAAGGTGCCGAACGCCATGTGCGACGCGCGCGCGTTCAGCAGCGCGGCGCGGCCATCATCAGCGCGCTGCTGGTCGTCGCGCTGTCCGCGATCCTCGTCTCCGGCATGCTGTGGCGCCAGCAGGTGCAGATTCGCCGGATCGAAAACCAGCGGCTGCTGTCGCAGGCGCAATGGGTCGCGCGCGGCGCGCTCGACTGGACGCGGCTGATCTTGCGTTCCGAAGGCGATACGTCGGCGGGCATCACGTATCTGGGCGGGCTGTGGGGCGTGCCGATCGCCAAGACGCGGCTATCGGACTTTCTTGGCCAGATCGGCGAGGTGCGCGCCGAGGAAGGCGCGGCGACGTACCTGTCCGGGTCGATCGAAGATGCGCAGGCCAAATTCAATCTGCGCAATCTCGTCGCGAGCCCCGCACCCGGCGTGACGCAGCTGAGCGCTGAACAGACCGCCGCGTATCAGCGCCTGCTCATCTCGCTCGGGCTGAGCGGCCAGCTCGCCAAAGCGACCGCGCTGCAGATGCGCGCGAGCCTGTCGCAATCGGCGACGCGCTTTCAGACCAGCACGTCGGCCAACGGCGCGACCTCGGCCAGCGGTGTGCCACCGGTCGCCGAGGGCGGCGCGACGGGCGGCACCTTCACGAACCGGCCCGGCATCGACGACGGCGACGACGACGGTACCGACGGCAAGCAGCGAGTCGCGCCGCTCCTGATGACGAGCGTCGATTCGCTGCTCGACATTCCCGGCTACACGCCGGAAATCGTCGCGCGGCTGCGCCCGTTCGTCACCGTGTTGCCGACCACCACCGCGCTCAATATGAATACCGCGTCTGCCGAAGTGATCGCGGCCGCCGTGCCCGGCATGAGCTTGTCGCAGGCGCAGGCGCTGGTTGCGCGCCGGCAGACCGTGTTTTTCCGCAACGCCGGCGACGTGCAGCTCGCGTTGACCGCCGCCGGCGTGCAATCGGTGTCGATCGATCCGAACCAGTTCGACGTCAATTCGAGCTACTTCCTGGTCCATGGCGACGTGCAGCACGAGCGCGCGGTCGTGGATCGCACGACGCTCGTGTATCGCGACCCGTTGACTCACACTACGCGTATCGTGCGGGTACAAGACCAACTTTGAACAACGCAATTCACAGAGAGAGTGGCCTTTGAGCACGCTGATCGTTCTACTGCCGCCACGTGATCCGGCGGTGCCATCGCAGGAATGGCAACTGCCCGAGCTGCCGTTCGTCCTGCTCGATAAAAGCGGGCGCACGCAGCGCGCGGGCCGCTCGGCGCTCGGACTGCTGCCGCGCGCGAGCATGGCGGTGCTGATGGTCGCCGCGCGCGATCTGCTGCTGATGCCGGCCACGCTGCCGCCGTTGCGCGGGCCCAAGCTGCGCCAGGCGCTGCCCAATATCGTCGAGGATCAGCTGATCCAGGATCCGCAGACCTGCCATATCGCGGTCGATCCGCAGCCGCTCGCCGATGGGCGGCAATTGCTCGCGATCATCGATCGCGGCTGGTTCCGCTTTATCTGCGAGGCGTTCACGGCGGCCGGTCATCGCAGCTTGCGCGCGGTGCCGGTCACGCGTTGCCTGCCGCAGGCGCCTGTCGTCGAGACGTTGGCCGAGCTCGCCGCGACGGCGGATGCGCGAGCCGACGCGCGCGAGCCGGCGCTGGCGGGTGCCGCCGGAGCCACGACTTCGCTTCCGGGCAACGCGCCCGTGGTGGCGCCCGATATGCCGCCGGCCGTGCCACTGGTGGCCGCCGTGCTCGGCGCGGTGGTGCAGACCGCGCCGGCGCTGCTGCTCGAAGGCGCGGTAGCCCCGGTGGAAAGCGGCGTGCCGCGCGTCGAACTCGCGATTGCGCGCGGTTTGCAGGGTGAAGGTTTCGCCGCGCCAGCCGACGCGGTAAACGCGACGCTCGCCGCGCTCGCGGGTGCGGCGCCGGTGTCGCTATACATGCTGACCGAAGTGCCCGGCAACGAGCCGAGCCTCGCCGCGACGAGCCCAGCGCGGCTCGCCGCGCACGTTCGCGGCGCGAGTCCGTTGCCGTTCGAACAGCTCGCGCGGCGCGCGCTCGAGTGCCGCTTCGATCTGTGCCAGTTCGAATTCGCGTCGCAGCCCTGGCGGCTCGATCGCGCGACGCTGCGGCGTTTGCGCCTGCCGATCGTGCTCGGGGTTGCCGCACTGGTGGTCGCGGTCATCGGCGCGAACGTGCAATGGCTGATGCTCGCGCGTCAGCGCGACGCGATCAACACGCAGATGACGGAATTGTTTCTCAACACCTTCCCGAAGACCACGGTCGTGCTCGATGCGCCCGACCAGATGGCGCGCCAGGTGCAGCAGTTGCGCGTCGCGGCGGGCGAACTGTCGCCGGAAGATTTTCTGTCGCTCGCCGATGGTCTCGCGCGCTCACTGTCGCCGCTGCCGGTCACCGGTATCGCCGCGCTCGACTATCACGACCATCGGCTCGACGTGACCTTCAAGCCGGAAATCAAGGTCGACCCCGACTTCACGAAGCGCCTCGCGCGCAACGGCCTGAGCGGCGCGATCGATAGCAACACCGGCAAGTGGACCATCAGGAACGGACAATGAAAGCTGAACTCGCTCAAGCTTGGGCTGGCTTCTGGGGCCAGCGCACCGATCGCGAAAAGGCGCTGCTGACGTGGGGCGGCGGTGCGCTCGCGGCGGTGGTCGTGTGGTCGCTGCTATGGGCGCCGGCGCAAGACGCCCGCTCGCACCTGAAGGAATCGCTGCCGAGCCTGCAGCGGCAACTCGCGCAAATGACCGCGCAGGCGAACGAGGCGCACTCGCTAGCGGCCGCAGCGCAGGGTGTCGCGCCGACCGGCGCGGCGCTCAAGGATGCGCTCACCGCGTCCCTCGGCGAACATGGCCTCGCCGCGACGCAGGTGCAGTTCGCCGGCAGCGCGGTGCAGTTGCACATGAAAAACGTGTCGTTTCCCACATGGACCGCGTGGGTCGACGACGCGCGCCGGCAGTTCAAGGTGCAGGTCTCCGAGGCACACATCACCGCGTTGAAAGATGACGGCCAGGTGGATCTGACGGTGTCGCTGCAGCCGTCGACCGCAAAATAACAGCGCGCCGCTCGCTACAGGATTTCGCATGAATTACTGGACGTGGCGCCTGCGTGTGGCGCTGCCGTGGCTGGTGGTCGCGCTGCTGTCGGTCGCGGCCGTGACGCTCGCGTTGCTGCCGGCCGCCTGGATTACCCCGCAGTTCGCGCGGCAAACACATGGGCACGTGAATCTCGTCGACGCGGAAGGCTCGCTGTGGCACGGCTCTGCCACGCTGATGCTCGCCGCCGGTTCCGACATGAGCGCGGCGACGCTGCTGCCTGGCCGGATCGAATGGCATACCGCGTTCTGGCCGCTTTTCACCGGACGCTTGCGGATGATAATGCGGCACAGCGAAGCGATGCCCGACCCGATCACCGTCGATGCGACGCCGCGTAGCGCGACGGTCACTGGGGGCGCGCTCGCGGTGCCCGCGTCGCTGCTCGCCGGGCTCGGCGCGCCATTCAATACACTCGATCTGCACGGCAACGTGCGGCTTTCGTGGACCGATTGGCGCAGCTTCGACGGCAAAGCGTTCGGCCAGCTGACCGTGACCCTGGACGACGTGAGTTCGCGCGTTTCGCTGGTGAAGCCACTCGGTTCCTACCGGGTCGTGTTTCAGGCGCAGGGTACGTCGTCGACGCTCGATCTGACGACGATCAAGGGACCGCTGATGCTGAACGGCAACGGCACGGTGACCGCCGCGTCGACGTCGTTTCGTGGCACCGCGAGCGCCGTGCCGGAGCAGCGCGATAACCTCGCCGGGTTGCTGAATCTGCTGGGCAGGCCGAGCGGACCGGATACGGTGATGCTGACGTTCGTGCATTGAGCGGCGCGCGGATGCGCGCGTTGCATCGGTAGCGTGTTGAAAAAGAGCCATGGCCGCGGGTGCGCGGGCATGGCTCTTTGCTTGGTGCGGCTGATCCAGCTGGTGTTGCTGTGTTGCTGGCGTTGCGCCGCTGTGCCGCTATTTTCGCGCGACCGGCGTTGCGGTGGTGGTTGCCGCAGCCACCGCGGTGGCTGTGGCGCCGGGGTTCTCGAGGCCGCCCTTGGCGCGGCCATTGGCATTGGCTCCGTTTCTCCCGATAGCCGCCAGCTTTGCACACTCGTGCAGCTTACGAGCGCTGCGGGCTATTGACTCAGCGACTGCGATTGCGGCGCCGCGGTTTGCGCGACCGGCGTTGCGGCCGTTGCCACGTTCGCGTTCGTCCCGCTGGCAGCCGCTGGAGCGGTCCCGGCAGCGGGCGCCGACGCCGGCAGCGGCCCGGGTGCCGCGACATCACCCGTCTCGCGGTTCATCTGCGCGACGTCCCAGCCACCGCCGAGCGCCTTCACGAGCCCCACCGACGACACCATCCGCTGCCCCGTGATGCTCTCGAGCTTCTGCTCGGCTGTGAACGCGGTGGTCTGCGCGGTCAGCACGTTGACGTAGCCGACCGTGCCGGCCTTGTACTCGTTCGTGACGATCGCGACCGCCTGGCGTGCCGAGTCGACGGCCTGCCGCTGCACGACGATTTCCCGTTCGAGGATGCGCAGCGACGCAAGATTGTCTTCGACGTCCTGGAACGCCGCGAGCACGGTCTGGCGATAGGCGGCAACGTTGGCGTCGTAGGTGGCGCGCGCGGCTTCCGTTTGCGACTTGCGCAGGCCGGCGTCGAAGATCGTTGCGGCGAGTTGCGGGCCGAGCGTCCAGAAGCGCGACGGCGCGCTCAGCAGTTGCGAGAACACCGAGTTTTCAAAGCCGCCGCTCGCGGACACCGTCAGCGATGGGAAGAACGCGGCGATCGCCACGCCGATCTGCTCGTTTGCCGCCGCGGCCTTGCGTTCCGCCGATGCGATATCCGGACGCCGCTCGAGCAGCGCGGACGGCAGCTGCGCGGGCACCGCTGGCGGCGTCGCGGTGAGCGGCATCGGCGGCAATGAGAACACCGACGCGGGCACGCCGATCAGCACCGCGATCGCATGCTCGTCCTGCGCGCGCTGGACGCCGTTGTCGATCGCGGCGGCCTGTGCCGATTGCAGCTGCGTTTGCGCCTGGATCACGTCCGAACGCGCGGCGACACCCGCCGCGTACTGGTTCTGCGTGAGCTGCAGCGAACGCTGATAGGCCGCCACCGTGTCGTCGAGCAGGCGTTGCGTCGAGTCGAGCGAGCGCAGCGCGAAGTACGTCTGTGCGAGTGTGGCCTGTGCGGACAGGCGCGCGTTCGCGAGGTCGGCGGCGGCGCCCTGCTGGCCGGCTTTCTGCGCGTTCACCGTGCGCGTGACCGAGCCCCACAGGTCCGGCTCCCAGCTCGCGTCGAGCTGCACGTTGAAACTGTTGCCGACGGCCGCGCGACTTGTCGCGGTCGTGGAATTGCCGCCCGACGACGCGCCATTGCCCGAGCGCGACGCGCCCGCTGACGCTCCGATCGTCGGGAAATACGCGGCGCGCGCCTCGCCGACGAGCGCGCGCGCTTGCCGGTAGTTCGCGGCGAATTGCGCGATGGTCTGGTTGGCGGCGTTGAGTTTGTCTTCGAGTTCGTTGAGCGTCGGGTCTTCGTAGATCGCCCACCAGTCGCCGCGATCATGCTGATCGGCGGGTTCGGCGACCTTCCAGCCGGGGGCGGCTTCCTTGAACGACGCGGGGATGTCGGTGGCCGGCCGCTGATAGTTGGGACCGACCGCGCAGGCGGCGAAGAGCGTCGCGCAAGCGGCGCCCGCGGCGAGGGTCAGGACGCGCGGCGCAAACGGCCGCGCGCGCGAGATTCGATCAGACTGCATGCAATGAATTCCTTCTGGACACCGCGGTGCGGCCGACAGCGGCGCCGCCCGGGCGATTTCGTGGTCTGCCGGAATGTTAGCGTATGAGCCCGCGTGGACACGCGCACGCGTGAACGCGGGAAACTGAAAGGTGAAAGGTTAATGCGCGGATGCGCGCAGGTGTGTTACTGGCGCTCACGCGATGGTTACGCGTCGTTACCGGAGCGGTGCAGGGCTTGCACGCATCAGGCCGCTAATGGGCTGGAACACACAGGATGCCTGAATGGAACTCTCTTGGATCGAACTCGCGCGTTGAACCTGTTCGCCAAACGTGCGCTGCGGCACGCACGCGTTATAGCCGCGAGCCGGCGGACTTGCTCTGCTGTACCTGATGGCGTGCCAGCTTGCCGGCCGCCGCGCGGCACGACGCACCGCCGCGCGCCTGGCAGGCGCTGCCGGCTATCGGCTTGCACGTGCTGGTCGTGTTCGCAGCATTGACCGGATTGACCGCATTGACCGCCGGCGCGGCGGCGCTTTTCGCGGTAACTGCAAAGCTTTGTCGAGGGAGGAGTTCGGGCAGCGCGGCCGCTCGTGCGGTCGCACCGTTTTCCACCACCACTGCCGCCCTCTTCGCGCGCTTCGTCTGCCGCCGGTGTTCGACCCATGCGAGCAGCGCGGCAGCTACCGATCCCCCCGGCAGCACGATCAGCCCGGCGAACAACGCGAGCTTCCACCAGCGGTGCGGGCCGCGAAAGGTGTTGCCAGCGGAATCGGCGAGTGAGCGGCTCAGGCCGCCAAGCGTGTTTTTCAGGTACAGCATTGGAAGAAATCCTTTTTCGCGCGTCGCGGGGGACGTGCGGACGATCAGTCAGAACATGGTCTCGAATGGCGCGTTACGCGCGAAACTCGTTGCTCAAGATAATATTGACTATGCAATTAAATTTCAAGATACTGTCGCGCAATCGCGGTTCAGGTGTTGTTTTTGAATCCGCAATATGTCGTCGCAATGAAGCTTGATTCGTCTGCTGAGGCAGCAGCACTTCCTTCCTATTTTTGATGGGGCGGATAACCGAATGACCGATGGTCCTTACAACGCGGACGAGATCGAACTCACGACGAGCCTCGGCTACTACCTGACGAAGGCGCGTAACGTGCTGGTCGAGCGCACCGACCGCGCGGTCAAACCGCTCGGGCTGACCGCGCAGCAGATCGGCGTGATCCTGATGCTATCGTCGCGGCGCGCGAGCACGCCGTTCGAACTGTCGCGCGCGATGTCATACGACAGCGGCTCGATGACGCGGCTGCTCGATCGTCTGGAAAAGAAGGGCTTTATCCTGCGCTCACGCAGCAGCGACGACCGGCGCATGGTGAAGCTGGAGCTGACCCGGCAAGGGCACGACGCTGCGCGCCAGCTGCCTCGCCTGGGCGCGGCGGTGTTGAACGAGCAACTGCGCGGCTTCACCGCCGATGACCATGCGACGCTGATTCACCTGCTCGGCCGTTTCATCGCGAACGGCCTCGATGGGGGAGCCACGGCGTGCAGCGGGTTTCCGCAGCAGATGGATGAACCGGACGCATCAGGCCGGAAAGCAGCGCCGCCGGAAGACGGGGACGGCTAACGGCAACGCGGTACAGACGCACAACTGGGTGCCGCTGCAACGGGCCATTGCCCACAGATATCTGTCTGGGCAGAGGGTGTTGTTGCATGTATAGGTCGTCAGCGCCACGCCCGATAAGCCTGCCGCGACAAGCTTTCCCCACTGAGGAGAATCTATGGATGCCACCGCTTCGAACGTCCCGCCGCCCGCGGCCGAGCCGGCCTCCCTGCAAGGCGGCACGCTCGCGCTGCTGACCGTCGGGCTCGCGCTGGGCACCTTCATGGAAGTGCTCGATACCTCGATCGCGAATGTCGCGGTGCCCACGATTTCCGGCAGTCTCGGCGTTGCTGCGAGCCAGGGCACATGGGTGATTTCGTCATATTCGGTCGCCTCGGCGATCGCTGTGCCGCTGACCGGCTGGCTCGCGCGGCGGGTCGGCGAGGTACGCCTTTTCACGCTGTCGGTGCTGCTCTTCACAGTCGCGTCGGCGCTCTGCGGCTTCGCGCACAACTTCGAATCGCTGATCGCGTTCCGGCTCGTGCAAGGGCTCGTGTCCGGGCCGATGGTGCCTCTGTCGCAGACGATCCTGATGCGCTCTTACCCGCCCGCGAAACGGGGCCTCGCGCTTGGCTTATGGGCGATGACGGTGATTTGCGCGCCGATCTTCGGCCCCGTGATGGGCGGCTATATCACCGATAACTTTTCGTGGCCGTGGATCTTCTATATCAACGTGCCGATCGGCCTGTTTTCGGCGTTCTGCTCTTATCTGCTGCTGCGTGGCCGCGAGACGCAGACTTCGCGGCAGCGCATCGACGTAGTCGGCCTCGTGCTGCTCGTGACCGGCGTGTCCTGCTTGCAGATGATGCTCGACCTGGGTAAGGACCGCGACTGGTTCAACTCGACGTTCATCGTGACGCTCACGGTGATCGCGATCGTCGCGATTGCGTTCCTGCTCGTGTGGGAGTTGACGGAGAAGGAACCGATCGTCGATCTGACGTTGTTCAAGGATCGCAACTTCGCGCTTGGCGTCGTGATCATCTCGTTCGGCTTCATGGCCTTTTTCGGTTCGGTCGTGATCTTCCCGTTGTGGCTGCAAACGGTGATGGGCTACACGGCTGGGCTGGCGGGTCTCGCGACCGCGCCGGTCGGCCTGCTCGCGTTGTTCCTGTCGCCGATGATCGGCAAGAACATGCATCGCTTGAATCTACGGATGGTCGCGAGCTTCGCGTTCATCGTGTTCGCGATCGTGTCGATGTGGAACTCGACGTTCACGCTCGACGTGCCGTTCGGCCAGGTGATCCTGCCGCGGCTCGTGCAGGGTATCGGCGTCGCCTGTTTCTTCGTGCCGATGACGACGATCACGCTATCGAGCGTGTCCGACGAACGGCTCGCGAGTGCGTCCGGTTTGTCGAACTTCTTCCGCACGTTGTCGGGCGCGATCGGCACCGCGATCAGCACGACGTTCTGGGAGAACGACACCATCTACCATCACGCGATGCTCGTCGATTCGGTCAACACATATTCGCCGAATACGAACGCGTATACGAATGCGCTCGCCGGGGCCGGGTTTGCCGGCGACAGCCTGACCGCGCAGTTAAATCAGGTGGTGACCAGTCAGGCTTATATGATGGCCACCAACGATTTTTTCCGTATCTCGTGCGCGGCGTTCGTGGTGCTGGCGGTACTGGTGTGGATCACGAAGCCGCGTAAGGGTGCCGGGCCTTCGATCGGGCATTGATCCGAACTACTGCGACATCGCTTCGCCGTTCGGCACCGTGGCCGGCTTGCCGGGCATGATCTCTGGATGGGTTGCGTCCGGCGGGCTCTGCGGTTGCGCCGCGCCACTGTGTGCAGCATCCGCACCGGTGCCTCTCACATACTGCTTGAAATCAGCGCCCGCTTCCCACGGATCCGGTTTGCAGCCGAGCGAACCGTCGCAATGCGCGGAAAAGCCGATTGTCTCGGTGCCGTCGGGATTCACGGCGCGTGTGATCTGATACGCGAGCGCGCGTTTGCCGCCATCGGGACCGGCAGTCTGGATCAGCGAATCGGTCGCGGTTTCGATCTTGTACTTCGAATGGCTCGACACCCACGACTGCGCACGTTGCCACCACAGATCGCATTCGGCTTTGCTCGAACACGTCAACGGTTTGGTCGCGATCTGCATGACGTCCGGATCGACCTGCCCCCGGGTCGCGCACCCGGCGGTTGCCGCCAGATACAGCACGGCTAACAGAGTCTTGTGTTTCACGTCGATACCTCCCGCTGTGGAGCGTGTCATGTGAGTTTGGACCACGGCGTCGAAGTGGTGTTTCATCCACTTCGGACAATCGCAACAACGCGCGGAGAATTTGCCGATTCGTCGCGAGCGTCGGCAAGGCGATCCGTAGAGCTTACTTGCGCTCCCTTAACGCAATGACTGCAGCAAAAAAAACGGCCACCTGGGCCGCTCTCATCGGTTCTGATGTGCTCGCGGTTCGGACGCTCAGACGCTGAACCGATTGAGCGTGTAAGCACGATACGCGGCAACGAATGCATCGAACGAGCCCACCTCCTCGCGTTCGAGCGTCGCCTGTTCGTCGAGCGACTGCGCCGCCAGTTCCGTCAACGCCTGCGTTTGCGCGGCATCGAGCGGGCTCGCGCGGAAATACGCAGCGTGCGCCTCGCTCTGTGCCAGACCGAACGCGATGAAGCTTTGCTGCTTGTCGCGCATCGTTTGCAGCACGCGCGCGGACGGGGTGAGCGATACGTCCGCGAGCTTCGCGCGTTGCGCGAGAACTGCGCGCGCGTGTTCGTCGCCGCCTTGCAGGCTGTCGAGCACGGCCGCGGCCGCGTCGATCTTGGCGAGCAGTTCGTTGGCCCAGTCGAGCATCGCGACCGGCTTGCCATCGCGGATCAATTCAAGCCCGGGTTTGCGGCCTTCCATCGTCACGCGGCCGAAGTTCTGGTTCGCTTCCGCATACGCGGGCGGCGGTAACGGCGCACTGTCGTCGAGTGCGCAGACGAGCAGATAGGCGTCGAGAAAGCGCGATGTCTCCAGCGAAATGCCGGTCGGCTCGAAAGGATCGATGTCCATGCAACGCACTTCGACGTATTGCACGCCGCGCGCGGCCAGCGCATGCAATGGCCGTTCGCCCGGATACGTGACGCGCTTGGGCCTGATCGTCGAATAGAACTCGTTCTCGATCTGCAGCATGTTGGTGTTGATCTGTACCCACTCGCCGTTTCGTTGCGTGCCGATCTGCTCGTAGGGCGGATACGGCTGGCTCACCGCTTTCGCGAGTACGTCGAGATAACCGGGCAGCGTGTCGTAGTCCGCATGCAGCGCGGCTTGCGCAGCGGTGTTCGAATAGCCGAGGTCGCTCATGCGCAGGCCGGTCGCGTACGGGCGGTAGAGCGTGTCGGCATCGAAGCTGTCGAGCGTGTGTTGGCGATCGCGCAGGAAGCGCCGGTCGAGGGCCGGCGATGCGCCGAACAGATACATCAGTAGCCAGTTCGTGCGGCGGAAATTGCGGATCAGCGCGAGATACCGATCGGACTGAAAATCGACCGGATTCGTGGTGGATTGCTGGTCGGCATGCAGCAGTCGCCACACTTCTTCGTTCAGCGAATAGTTGTAGTGGATGCCAGCGATGCATTGCATCGTCCGACCGTAGCGCAGCGCGAGACCGACGCGATACACGTACTTCAGTTTGCCGATATTCGACGTGCCGTAGTTCGCAATCGGAATGCCGTCGTCGGTGGCGGGCAGCAGGCCCGGCATCGAGTTGTTCCACAGGATCTCATCGCCGAGCTTCGCGTAGACGAAACGATGCAGCGTGTCGAGTTGTGCAAGCGAATCGGCGATGTCCTGCTCGGCGGGCGTGATCAGTTCGAGCAGCGCTTCCGAATAGTCGGTGGTCAGCGACGGATGTGTGAGTGCGGAGCCGAGTGCGCGCGGATGCGCAGTCATCGCAAGCTGGCCGTCGTGGGTGACACGCAGGCTTTCTTTTTCGATGCCGCGCAGGCCGCGCGCCAGCACATCGCGTTGCGGTCCCGAGGTCAGCACGGACAGGCGGTGCGAAAACGCGTCGGTCGTGCGGGAAGGTTTCGTTTTTGGCATTGAGGCGAGTCGCGCGTTGCCGGCCGCCATGTACCCGCCCGATGTTTCGCTGGCGATACGGTGCTACGGTGCGGCGACAACGTTCGGCGGAATTTTCGGTAGCGGGCACTTTAACATCTCGCCAGAACGGCTGCTTGCGGCCGCTTCGGCGGGGTGTGGGCGCTGCTTTATCGGCGCTAGGACCCGGCTGTTCCGGCCAGGCCACGCCGCGTAATCGGTGTGATCGGTGTGTACATCAGCGAGGCCGAGCCGCGTTATCGGTGTGATCGTTGTGGAGATTCGTGCGTGTCTCGCGCGCCAGGATGCTGGGTCGGATGTGTTGCCGTCGCGCGGCGACCCACTTACTTATCGGCGAGTTGTGACGACGGCAATCACCCGCCGCGCGCCGCGCCCGCGCGATCCGCGATTTCGTTCCACAGATGCATCGCCGCATACGCGCGATACGGTCGCCACGCGTCGGTGCGGCTGCGCTGCTGCGCGGGCCGCACGAGCAACGGATCACGCGCGGCAATCGACTGCATCAGCACGAGGTCCGATTCGGGCCACGCGTCGGGGTCGCGCCATGCGCGCATCGCGACGTATTCGACGGTCCACGGCCCGATGCCCGCGAGCGCGAGCAACGCGGCGCGCAATCCCGTTGCGTCGACGGCGTCGCTATCGACGGGCACGTCGCCGGCTGCGACCGCGCGCGCGAAGCCCTGCAACGCGGCTACGCGTCTGCCCGGCATGCCGATTTGCGCGAGATCGACTTCGGCGAGCGCGGCGGGCATCGGAAAACGCCACGCGGTGTTCTCGTGCGGATGTCCGTCGATGCGCTCGCCGGCGCGCTGCACGAGCCGCCCGATGATCGTCGTCGCGGCCTTCACGCTGACCTGTTGACCGACGATCGCGCGCACCACCAGCTCGAAGCCGGACCACGCACCCGGCACGCGCAAGCCGGGCACCGCCTCGACGAGCGGCGCAAGCCATGGGTCCGCGGCGAGTCCGGCGCCGATCTTGCGCGGATCGGCGTGCAGATCGAACATCTTTGCGACCGGCGCGGCGAGCGCATCGGCGTGACGGCTCACCGGCCCCTCGATGCTCGCGACGATGCAGCGCTTGCGCGGATGCAGCCGCACGCTCAGCGTGCCGCTGTCGCCGTTCCACTCGATCGCGCGGCGATACGCGCCGTCTTCGACCGCCTCGACGCCCGGCGTCGCGCGTCCGCTGAAAAAGCGCAGCAGGCGCGGCCAGTCGAACGGTGGTTTGAACGGCAGTTCAAGGGTTGCAACGTCGTTAAGCGTACTCACGCGGCGTGGTCCAGTCGGGTGGTGTCTGTGTCCGCGTCGGCGTGGGCTGGCTGGTGGCGCTCCGGTTGAGCGGGCGCAACGCTGGAACCGCCACCGGCATGCTGCGCTTCATTGTCGAGCAATGCGGCCTTGCGTGGCAGCCCCCAGCGATAGCCGGCGAGCGCCCCACCCTTTTGCACGACGCGATGACAAGGAATCGCCAGCGCGACAGGGTTGGTCGCGCACGCGCTCGCCACCGCGCGGACGGCGCCTGGCGAGCCGACGGCCTCGGCGATCTGCGAATAGCTGCGCGTCTCGCCGTACGGGATGCGCCGCAGCGCAT
Source organism: Paraburkholderia sp. (assembly GCF_036488505.1). Taxonomy (GTDB): domain Bacteria; phylum Pseudomonadota; class Gammaproteobacteria; order Burkholderiales; family Burkholderiaceae; genus Paraburkholderia. The sequence continues at coordinate 15,204 of NZ_DASXHN010000089.1, forward strand.
CCCACACCCGCTGCTTGAATGCGGTCGACGCGATATCGAGCGGCAGATCGAAGTCTTCGCGGGTGCCGCACAGATACGCGTCGATCTGCGCGACGAACGGCGCGAGTCGGCCGGCGTCTTCGCGCAACTCGGCATTCGCGAACTCACCGCGCAGTTCGTCGACCAGCAGCAGCGCGTCGTCGCCGAACCCGATCTTGCAGACGCCCTTGTCGGTCGCGGCAACCAGCACGAAGCCGAGCGAGGTTCGCGCGCTAGCGTAGCGCACGGTGAGCCCCGCGCCCTTGCGGCGATACGCGGAAGGCGCCATGCCAAGTTCGGCCGGCGCGCTGTCGTACATCCGCGATGGTGAGCCGAAGCCCGCGTCGAGCGTCGCGCGTGTGACGTCGGCGCCGCCCTTGAGCGCATCGCGCAGCGCGGCGCCGCGCCGCGCGGCCTGGTACTGACGCGGCGATACCCCGACCACCCGCTTGAACAGGCGTTGCAGGTGGAACGGGCTCACATGCACCGCGTCGCTCAACTGGGCTAGCGTGAGGCGTTGCTGCGGATCGGCGTCGAGCGCGGCGCACGCGCGATTGACGATCTCGAGCTCGCGCGGCAGGCCGCCCGGCTGGCAACGCTTGCAGTCGCGAAACCCCGCGGCGCGCGCGGCAGCGGCGTCAGTAAAGAACGCCACGTTTTCGCGGCGCGGCTGGCGCGACGCGCACGACGGCCGGCAGAACACGCCGGTGGTCTTCACCGCGTAGAAGAAGGCGCCGTCGGCCTCGCGATCGCGGCGCGTAATGGCGTCCCAGCGGTCGTCTTCGGTGCCCCAGTGGGCGGTGTCGGCGCCGGCGGTGGTCGCGTCATGACGGGTGATGGTATTCATGATGATCCTTTGGGGCCCGCATGGACTCGCATAGGGCGGGCGAGTGTCGATGCTGATCAATGTAGGCCCAATGCCCACACACTACGCCCCGGTTCTTGCGGTGTCATTCCGCCAGCTTTTCCTTACTCGTCGCGGGGTCAAACCGCCGTAAATCGCTTGGCGATTGCCGTAAAAGGCTCCGCCAAACGGGCATTGGCCGGGCGTTTCGCCCCAAACTGCGGCAATTTCACACGATGTCGGGTTTTCCCTTAAAAAGTTATTGCGTCGCACCAAGCCGATGTGTATATTAGGAACTGTCTCCTCCATGTCTCCTCCTGATATGGATTCAGCCCGCCACTTGAGCGGGCTTTTTTTTGCCCCGCGTTTTCCGATCATCAGCTACGGATTCCGTTCGGCCAGCCCACGTCCCTTCCGCCTCCGCAGGCTCCAGCCCTTTCTCCTACACTTGGCTAATCATCTGTTTCCCGACTCAGCCAGAGGGCGTTCCACATGAAAATCCACATTCGCGAAATCGACCACGTCGTGATTCGCGCGACGAGCGTCGACACGCTGGCGCGCTTCTACTGCGACGTCCTCGGCTGTCGCCTCGAAAAGGAACAACGCGAGCTGGGCCTGACGCAACTGCGCGCAGGACGCTCGCTGATCGATCTGCTGCAAGTTGGCGCGAAGATCGATCGCGCGGAAAACGGCGCGCCTGGCACGGGCCGCAATATGGATCACCTGTGCCTGCGCGTCGAATCGTTCGACGTCGAAGCGCTCAAGACTCATCTGAGCGCACACGGCGCGCGGCTTGGCGAACAGGGAGTGCGATACGGCGCGGATGGTTTCGGACCGTCGCTGTATCTGTTCGACCCCGAAGGCAATATGGTCGAACTGAAGGGACCGCCGGACGCGGCGCGGGTCACGTCGCTTTGAGCGTCGCAACGCGCCCGACTTGTGTCCGAGCTGGAGGTTATGCGTCGGCGGGGGCTTTCAGCACGGTCCAGTCGATCTTCACCGCATCGGCTTCGGCGCTGCCAAGCCATGCTTCGCCGTCCTGCACCGTGCATTGCAGCCGCATCGTCCGTTCGGCGAGCGAGCCGAGCGCTGCCGCGACATCTTCGCCGAGCGTCCAGACCGTCACATTGCGCATGCGTTCGACCTTGTTGCGCACACCCTGCCACCAGATCTCCGACGTCCGCCCGCCATACGCGATCACGACCACCTGATTCGAGCGCCCGCTCGCCTTCGCAATGCGCCGCTCATCGGGCTGACCGACTTCGATCCACGTTTCGATCGCGCCGGTCAAGTCCTTCTGCCACAAGTCCGGTTCGTCCACGTCCGACAAACCTTTGCAAAACTCCAGCCGTTCCTGCGCGAATAGCGAGAACGCGGCGACGCGGACCATCATCCGTTCGTCGGTTTCCGAGGGGTGACGGGCGATCGTCAGCGAATGGTCGGCGTAGTAGTGCCGGTCCATGTCCGCGATCTGTAGATCCGCCTTGTAAATCGTCGATTTGAGAGCCATTCCGTTGCTGAACCAGACGCTCGCTCCACCGGAGCGAATCGAAAAAGAATCGTCGACGGCGCGTTGCCGTTTGCCATGTTTGGTGTACATCGCCTGTCCCTCCCGCGCCGTCAGCCGGTGCCTCATGACGTGGAAAGCAAGCATTTAACGCGCCACAGCGGGCTCAAAAGCCGTGCCGTACACGTCGCGGGCCGCCTCATGCAGCGCGTCGAGCACGACGACCGCTGCCGGGGACAGCAGATGCGACTGGCGCGTGATGATACCGAATGTATCCATCCGGCACGGCAAATCGATCGGTACACGCTTCAATACACCGTACTGTTGGTACTGGCGCGCCACTTCGTCAGGTAAAACTGCCAACATGTCGCTTTGCAGCAGCAGGCTCGAAATCGCGAGGAAATTGTTGGTATTGACGACGTTCTGCGGCGGATTCAGACCGATTTGCGAAAACATTAGATCGAAGCGATGCCGCAAGACGCTGCCCGGCGGGTGCAACACCCACCCGGCGTTGACGATCCCGCGCAGCGTCAAACCGGTGTCGTTTTCGAGCGGATGACCGGGACGCGCGACCACGCACAGCGGTTCATCGGCAAGCGGTTCGTAGCGCACATCGGTCTTGAACTGATTCTGCCGCTCGAGCACCCGACCGATCATGATGTCGAGCTCACCCTCGGCGAGGCGGGGCAGCATCACGTCGGAGGTTGCGACTTCGACCCACACCTGCAACTGCGGATAGCGTTGCTTCACGCTCGAGATCGCGCGCGGCACCATGGTCGCGGCAGCTGCGGCGATCACGCCGATGCGCACCTGACCCGCGAGTCCTGAGCGCAGCGCGGAGATTTCGTCGTGCGCCTGGTTCAGATTCGACAGCACCATGCGCGCGTGGCGGATCATCACCTCGCCGTACAGCGTCGCATGCATGCCGTGCGGCGTGCGGTCGAACAGGCTCACTTCGAGCATGTCCTCCAGTTCCTTCAACAGCCGTGACGCGGCCGGCTGCGTCATGCCGAGCACGTCGGCGGCACGGCGCACGTTGCCCTCTTCCTCCATTGCCGCGAGCAGCAGCAACTGGCGCGTCTTCAGGCGGGCGCGCACGAACCAGTTCGAATAGCTACGCGTCATCGCGTGTCTCCGTTTGTTTTGGACGAGCGGCGCGAGCCGTTGCATGGCTGGCTGTTGGGCTCGGTGTTCTGCTCGGGCGCCCATGATGCCATACCCGAACTGATATCGGAGAGGCTGAAAAAGGGATTGGAAAGTTATTGGGGTGACTCATACCATTCGTGGACTTTGTCAACGCCATCCGCTTTGTCCATGTGACGCCCTATCCGTCGATGAACCGCGATCCATTCGTCCCGCTCGTTGTCAGCCCGTTTCGCCATTACATCAATGGCGGATGGGAGACGGGCGCGACCACGGGCCTGTCGGTGAATCCGTCGGACCTCGACGAGCCGCTCGGCGAATATGTGCGCGCCGACGTGCGGCAGACCGACAGCGCGATCGAAGCCGCGCACGCGGCGTTTCGCGACTGGTCGCTGGCATCGGCGCAGCGCCGCGCCGATGCGCTCGACGCGATCGGCACCGAGATGCTCGCGCGCCGCGAGGAACTCGCCCGCCTGCTCGCGCGCGAAGTCGGCAAGGTGCTGTCCGAAGCGCTCGCCGAAACGACGCGCGCCGGCCAGCTATTCAAGCTGTTCGCGGCCGACGCGCTGCGCGCGTTTGCCGAGCCGCTCGCGTCCGCGCGGGCCGGCGTCGAAATCGACGTGACGCGCGAGCCGCTCGGCGTGATCGGCATCATCGCGCCGTGGAGCGCGCCGCTCGCGATCGCCGCGGCGAAGATCGGCGCCGCGGTCGCTCACGGCAACTGCGTGGTCTACAAGCCGGCCGAATCGACGCCGGCCTGTGCGGCGGCGCTCGCATCGATCATCAGCCGAGCGGGGCTGCCGGCCGGTGTATTCAACCTCGTGATAGGCAGCGGTCGGAAGATCGGCGCGCGTATCGTCGCGCACCCGCTTGTCGCGGCGGTCAGTTTCTCCGGCTCGACCGAAACCGGCACGCGCGTGCTGCAAGCCGCCGCTACGCGCCGGGCGCGCGTGCAACTCGAGATGGGCGGCAAGAATCCATTCGTCGTATTGGCCGACGCCGATCTCGACAGCGCGGTCGACGCCGCGCTGACGGGCGCCTATAGCGCGGCAGGCCAGCGCTGCACGGCGGCGGCGCGGCTGATCGTCGAGCGCACGGTGTTCGGACCGTTCGTCGACGCGTTGCGGGCGAAGCTCGCAACACTCACCGTCGACCATGCGCTGAAGCATGGCACCGATATCGGGCCGGCGGCGAACGCCGCGCAACTCGAACGCAATCTGGACTACGTGCGCATCGGCGAGCGGGAAGGCGCGCAGTTGCTGCACGGCGGCCGGCCGGTGGAACGCGCGACGCGCGGCTACTTCTTCGAGCCGGCCTTGTTTGCTGGTGAACCTGAACACCGCATCGCGCAGGACGAAATCTTCGGCCCGGTGGCGGTCGTGCTGCGCGCGCACGACTACGAGCACGCGCTGCATCTCGCGAACGACACCGCTTACGGACTGTGCGCCGGCATCTGCACGCGCTCGCTGGAGCGCGCGCGGCATTTCCGCCGCCATGTGCAAAGCGGTCTCGTGACGATTAATTTGCCGACCACGACCGTGGAACATCACGGGCCCGGCGGCGGGCGCAAGGCTTCGGCCTACGGCGCAACCGACGCGGCATTCTGGAGCGCCGTGAAAACGGCCTACGTGGCGGGTTGAACACGATGAGCTTCGCCGCAACGCGCGTCGTCCCAAGCATGGCCACGGTTTTCCCCCGAGGCCTCAACACAGGTTTCGCGCGCGGCGTGGCGCGCGCTTTACCCCAATTCGCGCGGGTTTCCGCGACGGCTGATGCCGCCCGCGCGTGCCTCGCTGCAACTACACGAAATCAATGCAGCTTTTCAACCTCAGGAGACACAAGATGACCAGCAAGCTTCGCCGTTTGACCCTGACCGCCATCGCCGCCGCGGCGCTGGCCGCGCCGTTCGCCGTGCAACTGTCCGCGCACGCGGATGAACCGCTGAAAGTCGGCTTTCTCGTGAAGATGCCCGAACAGGCGTGGTTCATCAACGAACAGAAGGCCGCGACCGCGCTCGGCAAAAAGGATGGCTTCTCGGTGGTCAACATCGGCACGCCCGACGGCGAAAAAGTGCTGGCCGCCATCGACAACCTCGGCGCGCAAGGCGCGAAGGGCTTCGTGATCTGCGCGCCCGACGTGCGTCTCGGACCGGCGATTCAGGCACGCGCGAAGCGCTACAACATGAAGTTCGTGACCGTCGACGACCAACTGGTCGACTCGACCGGCAAGCCGCTCGCCAACGTGCCGCATCTGGGCATGTCGGCGTTCAAGATCGGCAATCAGGTCGGTCAGGCGATCAGCGACGAAATGAAGCGCCGCGGCTGGAAGCCGGAAGAAGTCGGCGCGCTGCGCATCACCGACTACGAACTGCCGACCGCGAAGCTGCGCACCGACGGCGCGACGCAATCGCTGCTCGCCGGCGGCTTCAAAAAGGAAAATATTTTCGACGCGCCGCAGAAAACGACTGACGATGAAGGCGGCTTCAACGCGGTGTCGCCGGTGCTCGCGCAGCATCCGAACATCAAGAAGTGGGTGATCTTCGCGCTCAACGAGGAAAGCGTGCTCGGCGGCGTGCGCGCGACCGAACAGCTGCATATCCTGTCAGCGGACGTGATCGGCGTGGGCATCAACGGCGCGGGTGAGGCGTTCGCCGAATTCCAGAAAAAGGAACCCACCGGCTTCTACGGCACGATCGCCGTCAGCTCGACGAACCACGGCAAGGACAGCACGGAAAACCTCGTCGAGTGGATCAAGGACGGCAAGCAGCCGCCCGCCGATACGCAGACCACCGGCAAGCTGATGGTGCGTAGCAACTGGCAGGACGTGCGCAAGGAACTCGGCATCTAAGCCGGGCTTTCGCGCTGCACGTAGCGGGCCGCGTCGCACTTCGCAGTTCGCGCGAGTGGCCCGCTCAGGTTCCACCCGTTTGAGGTTTTTTCGATGACGTCCTTATCTTCGGCCTCCACTGAGTCGCCCGGTGGCGCGGTGGCGGTGCCCTCGCCCACTCCGTATGCGTCAGCCGCTTCCGGCGACGCCTCGTACCTGCAGCTCGACGGCATCACCGTGCGGTTTCCCGGCGTGCTCGCGCTCGACCAGGTCTCGCTCGAAGTACGGCGCGGCGAGGTGCACGGGCTAATGGGCGAGAACGGCGCCGGCAAGTCGACGCTCCTGAAAGTGCTGTCCGGCGTGAATCATCCGTCGGCGGGCACGCTGTCGCTCGACGGCGTCGAACAGCAGTTCACGACGACGAAGGCGGCGATCGCCGCGGGCATCGCGATCATCTATCAGGAACTGCATCTGGTGCCGGAGCTGACCGTCGCCGAAAACCTGATGCTCGGCGCGCTGCCGAACCGCTTCGGCGTGCTCGACGAAAAGGCCCTGGTCGCGCGCGCGATGCGCGAGCTCGAACGGCTCGGCGAAAAGATCGATCCATCGCAGCAGGTGAAGCACCTGTCGATCGGTCAGCGGCAGATGATCGAAATCGGCAAGGCGCTGATGCGCGACGCGCGCGTGATCGCGTTCGACGAACCGACCAGTTCGCTGTCGTCGCGCGAAACCACGCAACTGTTCCGGATCATCCGCGCGTTGAAGGCCGAAGGCCGCGCGATCATCTACGTAACGCACCGGATGGAAGAGGTGTACGAGCTGTGCGACCGCGTCACCGTGTTCCGCGACGGCCGCCGCATCGATACGTTCGAAGCCGGCGCAGGACTCGATCGCGACCGTCTGATCAGCTGCATGGTGGGCCGCTCGATTGCGGACGTGTACGGCTATCGCGCGCGTGAACTCGGCGACGTGCAACTCGAAGTGACGGAAGTGCTGGGGCCCGGCCTGCGCGAACCGGCAAGCTTCGCGGCGCGCAAAGGCGAGATCGTCGGCTTCTTTGGGCTCGTCGGCGCGGGCCGCTCCGAGCTGATGAAGTTGATCTACGGCGCGGTCAAACCGGCGGCCGGCGAAATAGCGCTGAAGGGCAAACGCGTACGGTTCGCAACGCCGCGCGACGCGGTGCGTGCCGGCGTCGCGCTATGTCCGGAAGATCGCAAGCAGGAAGGCATCGTGTCGATCGCGTCGGTGTCGGACAACCTTAACATCAGTTGCCGCCGGCACTTCAGCCGCTTCCATGTGCTCAACGGCCGCAAGGAAGCGCAGACCACCCGCGAGTTCATCGGCAAGCTCGCGATCAAGACGCGCAATGGCGAGACGCCGATCGGCACGCTGTCCGGCGGCAATCAGCAGAAGGTGATCCTGTCGCGCTGGCTCGCCGAAGACATCGACGTGTTCCTGATGGACGAGCCGACGCGCGGTATCGACGTCGGCGCGCGCAGCGAGATTTACGGGCTGCTCTACGGGCTCGCCGAAGCGGGCCGCACGGTAATCGTCGTGTCGAGCGATCTCGCCGAGGTGATCGGCGTGACGGATCGCGTGATCGTGATGAAGGAAGGGTGCATCGTCGGCGATCTGCCGAAGGCGCAGGCGACGCCGGATGCGTTGATCAAGCTCGCGCTGCCGCGCTGAAGCGCCCCGCTTCGCGCACCCCCGGCCGCCAAAGCAAACCGAAACCGAGTCGCGCTGCTCAAACTTTTACCGAATACCGCGCTGCCGAAAACGGCACTGAATGGAAGAGACACCATGAACACACCTTCAACCGATTCTTCGACCTCAGCCGTCGCCCCCGCGGGCCTCGCCGCGCGCGCAGCGCGCAGCTGGGACCTGATCAACAAATCCGGCATCGTGATGGTGTTCGTCATCCTGTTCGCGGTGCTGTCGTTCGCGGTGCCGGACTTTCTCAGCGCGCGCAACATCCAGGGCCTGCTGCTGTCGGTCACGCTGATCGGCTCGATTTCCGTGACGATGATGTTCGTGCTTGCGCTCGGCGAGGTGGATCTGTCGGTCGCGTCGATCGTCGCGTTCTCCGGTGTGGTCGCATCCGTGCTGATTACCGCGACGCATAGCGTGACGATCGGCGTCCTGGCCGGTGTGCTCGCGGGCGGCGCGGTCGGGCTCGTCAACGGCACCTTGGTCGCGCGCTACAAGATCAATTCGCTGATCGTCACGCTCGCGATGATGGAAGTCGTGCGCGGCCTCGCATACATCACGTCGAACGGCGACGCGGTGATGATCTCCGAAGAGCGCTTCTTCGATCTCGGCGGCGGCTCGTTTCTCGGCATTTCGTATCCGATCTGGAGCAACATCGTCGGCTTCGTGCTGTTCGGCTTCCTGCTGAAGAAGACCGTGTTCGGCAAGAACGTGCTGGCGGTCGGCGGCAATAGCGAGGCGGCCGTGCTCGCGGGCCTCCCCGTCACGCGCATCAAGATCACCGTGTTCGTGCTGCAGGGACTCGTGACCGGCTTTGCGGGCGTGATGCTCGCGTCGCGCATGAGTCTCGGCGATCCGAAGACCTCGGTCGGGCTCGAACTCGGTGTGATTTCGGCGTGCGTGCTCGGCGGCGTGTCGCTGACCGGCGGGGTCGCGACGATTTCCGGTGTGCTGGTCGGCGTGCTGATCATGGGCTCGGTGCAGGACGCGATGAGCCTGCTGAACGTGCCGACGTTCTACCAGTACCTGATTCGCGGCGGCATTCTGCTGCTTGCGGTGCTGTTCGACCAGTACCGTCGCAGCAAGCGCGTGCACTGACGCGCGGCGCTGTTATTCGAAGGGTTGTTCCTGCGCTTTGCGAGAAGGCGTACTGCCGATGCGGGTCGATAAATCCGCATCGGTTTTTTTATTTCCGCAGCCAAGAGCGGCAAAGCCAAAAGAAACTAAAAAAGCGGCATGGCATTCGATGCCTGAGCCGCTTTTTAACGCAGGCGCTCACACCTCCAACTTTCAAAGCCGGAAGTGAAACGCGTGCAACCGCATTGCGGCGTTTTGGCGGAATGCCGGTATCGTACTTATTGCTTGATAAACCGATCGTTTGCCCAGAGCCCTTCGGTGTCGCTATTAGCGGCATTCACGAATTCGACGTCGTGGCCGACCACACGTACGACACGGAAATCGGAGTCCGACGGTGTCGAGACACACTGATATCCGGAGAAGAATTCTTGCATCTGTTGCTGTTCGCCGGCTTGCGCGTGATGGTCGGCGGCGTCGAGTTTATCCTTCGACACGCAGCCATACGCATTGGCCTTGAACTGGATGGTTTGCTGCGGCCTGACCACGGCATCCTGTGCCTGAACGCTGGCGGCAGCCAAACCGGCAATGGCGAAAACAACGGCAAGTCGAGTTTTCATTTGTTCCTCCGGTGCGGATCAAATAACTCAGGTTAGCTATGTATTTAACTGTGACGGTGAACCCGCAACTTGCACTCTAGAAGAACGCGCAGGAACGACAAGCACATTTTGTGTGCGGTCGCAACAGTGGCGAATTGTCGCACCGGCGGTTGCAGTTGATTAAAGCTTGAGCTGACGCCTGAATAACGCGGAATGAAACAGATAACTAAAAGATCGACCGCGTGCTGCGCTTTAGCCGATATAGCTTTGAGCGGTAATGCTCACGTAAACCAGCAGTAACAATTAAGCGACTTAATACAACAGCGCGGACTGCTTTGTGCGTTGCACACAAACTCATTCGTCAGGCAGAGACCGGAGTACCAAATAACGGTGCGGATGCAGAAGATATTCGGTGCCAGGCAGTCATCGCAGCGTCAGCGTCCGGCTGGCGAGCGCGGCGGAATCACTCCGAACGGCGACCATCGGCTTCGAAGAAATCGGCTTGGAACAGGCACATGCGCAGCGCGTTGTGATAGCGGCCGTTGCCGAAAAATTCTTCGATCAACTCGGCTTCGTGGCGGAAGCCGCATTTCTCGTACACATGGATCGCGGCCGCATTGGATTTATCGACGATCAGATAGAGCTTGCGCATGTTCAGTACGGAAAACGCATAGTCGATCGCAAGGCGGGTCGCGATGCTCGCATAACCGCGCCCCTGCGCGTGCGGCGCAATGATGATCTGGAATTCGCCGCGCCGATGGATGTAATCGAGCTCGATCAGTTCGACGAGGCCGACGGTCGCGCCTTTATTGTCGATCGCGACGAAGCGCCGCTCCCGTAGGTCGTGGACGTGCTCGTCGTAAAGCTGGCTCAGTTCGGAGAAAGTTTCGTAAGGCTCTTCGAACCAGTACCGCATGATCTTGGCGTCGTTGTTCACCTCGTGGACGAAACGCAAGTCGGTGCGCTCCAGCGGGCGCAAGCTCAGTTCGCGGCTGCGTTCGACGGTCATGAAATTCCCCTTGAGAGCCAGTGGTTGGATTCATCGCGCAGGATGTCCGGCGAAGAGTCGCGTCGTGCACGTTTCGACGATTTCGGAATTTATTTAGTCAGCGCAGTTTGCGGCGAGTTCGTGTCTCGTTCAAGCGCGCCCAACACGTCATTGCCAAAAGGCGCAGGAAAGAGGCAGAGCTTCACCGCAGCCGCGCCCGGGCCGCTCGGGTAGGCGCGTCCAGCGAGATGCCTTGCCGCAGCGCACCGCGGGCCGCGCATTAACGAGCGGCGCGGCCCGCCGCGGGAACAGGCGGTGCTCTACAATGAAATCAATCTCCTGGGACTGGAGGCTATCGTGAACGAGCACGTGATACTCGGGATTTTTCTCGTCGTTCCGCTGCTGATCGTCGCGTTTCTGTTTTCCGACGAATTGTGGCAGGAACACCGCCATCTGCATGAAGGGCGACCCCTACCCGCGCGGCGCCGGCGGGTCGACTGGCGCCACCCGCTGCGTCGTTCGCGCGAACGTCTCTGACGGTCCACGGGTTGCGTTCGCGTCTTCGAATGAGCCGTGCAGCCCGGCGGCACGCGTGTGCCGAATCGCCAAAGAAAAAAGCCTGCCACGACAGGGCAGGCTAAAAAGAGATCCACACTCAATGCCTTGCAGAACAAGGCAGGTAGCAGTCTAGCGATGCGGCGCCCGGCGGTGGTTTCAACGGCCTTTACAGATGTTACGGCCGATGACCGACACTACGCCCGGAACGACATTGATACCGCGTCAGCGGGGAGGCACTGATGACCAGGCGAGCCCCGATATCATTCGGCGATCCATTCGGGCCGCCAATGCGCACGAATCCGTTTGGCCAATGCTTCGAGCGTATCCGCATCGGCCGGCTCGCGCGCATGCATCTTCAGTGGTTCACCTTCCCAGCGCGGGACCACGTGGAAATGGACGTGCGGCACTGTTTGTCCGGCCGCCGCGCCGTTGAATTGTCCGATGAAGACGCCGTCGGGGCGCAGCGCCGCGCGCACCGCAATCGCGAGCTTCTGCGCCATGCGCACCGACGCGACGAGCGATTCATCGGACAGCTCGAAGATCTCCGCGACCGGCTCTTTCGGCACCACCAGCAGATGGCCGTCGGCTTGCGGCATCAAGTCCATGAAGGCCAGAGCACGGTCGCTTTCGGCGACTTTGATGCACGGTAATTCACCGCGCAAAATCTTCGCGAACGGGTTGCTGTCGTTGTAGCTCATCGCGTTTCCTTTTGTCAGGCTCAGTTCGGTCACAGGTCGATCGCGGCGGCGGCGGGCGTCGTGCTGCTTCGTTTCGTATTCTCCACGCGTGCGGCACGCCGGATCGCTTGCGGCGGTTGGCCGAACGCACGCAAAAACGCGCGCCGCATCCGCTCAGTGTCGATAAAGCCAGTATCGGCCGCGACCGTTTCGACCGAATGACGGCCGTTTTCCAGCATCGTGCGCGCCGCTTTGACGCGCAGCGCCTCGATCGCGCGGGCCGGCGACTGGCGCGTCTCGTCGCGGAACGCGCGGCTGAACTGGCGCGGACTCAAATGCGCGACCTCGGCGAGCTGTTCGACCGTCAACGGCTCGCGCAGATGGCTTTTCGCATACGACAGTGCAGTCTGGATGCGATCGGATTTCGGCTCGAGGTCGAGCATCGCCGAAAACTGCGACTGCCCGCCGGTGCGCCGGTGATAGACGACGAGCTTCTTCGCGATCGCACGCGACGCGGCCACGCCGAGGTCGCTTTCGACGAGCGCGAGGCACAGGTCGATGCACGCGGTCATGCCGGCCGACGTCCATACCGAACCATCGACGATAAAGATGCGGTCGTCGTCGACCCAGGTGCGGGGAAAGCGCCGCTGCAGGTCTCCCGAGTGCGCCCAGTGCGTGGTGGCGTGGCGGCCGTCGAGGATACCCGCTTCCGCGAGCACGAACGCGCCGGTGCAGATGCTGGCGGTGCGGCGCGACGCGGCGAGCGCATCGTTCAGGAATGCGAGCAGGCCGGGCGACGACGGCGCGAGTTCCATTGCACCCGTGACGATCACGGTGTCGTAGGCCGGATCGCCAAATGGCTGCGCCGCGACCTCGACGCCCGACGAGCTGGGCACCATGCCGCCGTGCTCGGAAATCACGGTGACTTCGTATGCTGGCGCGCCGGCGGTCTGATTCGCGAGTTCGAATACCGACACCGCGATCAGGTCGAGGATCTGGAAGCCCGGAAACACGACCAAGCCGACACGTTTCATTTCTATGTCTAAAACGAGGTAAAAATGACATTTGAGACAAAACAGTGCGCGCCTACAGTCATCACGTCAACACCGTCGCATCGGCGTAGGCCGGCGGCGGGGGGTCTACGGACGTTCCCATTCAACGGAAAAGGGCGCGCGCGATGCGCGGAGCCCGCGAGGAGAGCTTCAAATGGCAACGCAGACAGAGCAGGGCGCGCAGAACGGTAATCACCAGGGCAAGGGCACGGCGGTGGTCACCGGCGCGTCGTCGGGTATCGGCGCGGTCTATGCGGACCGCCTCGCGCGGCGCGGCTACGACTTACTGCTGGTCGCCCGCGATGGCGAGCGGTTGAATAGCGTTGCCGAGCGTCTGCGGCAGCAAACCGGCCGTCACGTGGAAATCATCAGCGCCGACCTCACCGTCAAGGCCGACCTGCGCCGCGTCGAAGAGCGGCTGCGCGCCGACCGAGCGATCACGATGCTCGTCAACAATGCGGGCGTCGGCGCAACGGCTGCATTGATCGATTCGGATATCGACGCGCTCGAAAAGATGATCGACCTGAACGTGACGTCGCTCACGCGTCTGACGGCGGCGGTATTGCCCGGTCTGGTCGAGCGCGGCGCGGGCGCCGTGATCAATATTTCGTCCATCGTCGCGCTGTCGCCGGAAACGCTGAATGGCACCTACAGCGGCACCAAGGCATACGTGCTCAACCTCACGCAGTCGCTGCGTCACGAGGTGGGCGGCAAGGGCGTGCGCGTGCAGGCGGTGCTGCCGGGCGCGACCAGCACCACGTTCTGGGATCGCGCGGGTCTCGCGATTCAGCATCTGCCTTCGCAGATCGTCATGAGCGCCGACGATATGGTCGACGCCGCGCTTGCCGGGCTCGACCAGGGCGAACTGATCACGATTCCGTCGTTGCTCGATGCCGCCGATTGGGAGCAGCTGAACAGCGCACGCCAGCATCTGCAGCCGAATCTGTCGCATAGCGTGCCGGCTGCGCGCTACAGGTCCGCCGTGGCGGGCTGAAGCAAGGAAGGGGCGCGCGCCTGGCGCATGGGCGCGTTGCATGATCGCGGTGGCCGCATCGAAATCTTGCGGCAGACCGCAGACAGCGTCATACGGCTGCACACGAGATCGGATACGCGAGAGGAAGCGGCTGTTACACGGTTAATGTTCCGTTACCACTTGCAGCATCTATTTCCACGCGCGCCCGTCACAATCCGCTCCATGCCTGAACGGCGGGAGCTCAACATGAAAAAGATCGCAGTGGCGTTGGTGATGGCGGGTAGTCTGAGCGTGGCGGGGCAAGCATCCGCGCATGGACATGGTGGCGATGTGGTGGGCGCGCTGATCGGTGGCGCGGTCCTCGGCGCGGTCGTGACGTCCGTGCTGAACCCGGCGCCGGTGGTGGCTTACCAGCAGCCGGTCTACGCGCAGCCGGCCTATCAGCCGGCTCCGGTTTATGCGGGGCCGCCGCCCGGATACTGCTATGACCAGTACCAGCGCGCGTACGTCGGGTGCAGTGCGCCGCCGCCGGGACAATACGGCTATGCGCCGGGGCAGCCGCAGCCGGCTTGGTGAGCACGCAGACAAACAGGCCGTCGCCCGAGGCGACGGCCTGTCCGGTTTCACGCACCGCTCAGTGCCGGTGATGCAGCCACTCCGCGTAGTGCGTATCGAGCCAGCGCTCGAGCTTGGGGGGTCTTGAAGGGCCGTGGTGGCGGGACGCCATCCAGATGGCAACGCCGACCACCAGCATGACTGCGGGCCCCATCAGATAGGCGAGCAGCGATTCAGACATCGGAACCTCCGTATCGGCTTGCGTCCATCTCTCAGTCTAGGCGATGGAAGCGGGGAAGAACGACGAGGTAAAGCGCTTTTCCGAGGCGTCTACGAACTGGCAATGCGCGGCTGTGAAACCAGATTCGACGGCCT
>NZ_DASXHN010000095.1:0-3770 GCF_036488505.1 Paraburkholderia sp.
CGCACTGCGCTTTACAGCGCGTACGCGGCAATCGCCACGGTCGCGTTCGCCGCCGCCTTTACCGCCGCGACAGCCGCCTCGGCGGTTTTCAGCGGCGGCAACGCGGGCGGGTTCGACGATCTGAACCGCGGCCGTGCGTTGACCGTCCTCGGCTCCGAGCAGCAATGCCAGCGCTATGGCGGTTTGCCTGCGCGCTGGCGCGACGATCCGAAGGCCGGCATGGTGCATCTGCATGGCGGCGATTTCGTGTTCGGCAGCAAGCTCGGCTATGAAGACGAGCGCCCGGCCGGTGATGGCAAGACGCGTGTCAGCGGATTCTGGATCGACCAGACCGATGTGACAAATGCGCAATTCGCGGCCTTCGTCAAAGCGACCGGCTATGTCAGCGACTCCGAACGTCAAGGCGGCGCGGTGGTGTTTCACACGCCGACACGCGAGGAAATGAATGCACGCGACCTTGCGTGGTGGAGTTGGGTCAAGGGCGCGTCGTGGAATCATCCGACCGGACCCGGCAGCAAACTCGACGGCGTCATGAACCAGCCGGTGACAATGGTCACGCAAGCCGATGCGCTCGCGTACGCACGGTGGCTTGGCCGCGACCTGCCTACGGAAGCCGAGTGGGAATACGCGGGTAAAGCCGGTCACGAAGGCGCCGATTTCGACACCGCGCCGCGCGACGAGCATGGCAAGCCCAGCGCGAATTACTGGCAAGGCGTATTTCCGGTGCTGAACACGAAAGAGGACGGCCACGCCGGCCTTTCGCCGGTCGGTTGCTATGCGGCCAACGATTTCAGGCTGTACGACATGATCGGCGATGCGTGGGAGTGGACCAAGGATGTCTATAGCGGTCCGCATCAGTCGCACACGAATGGGGACACCGCCGCCGTCGCGCCGCTCAGCCGCAAGCACGATACGTTGATGGTGATCAAGGGCGGCTCGTTCCTGTGTTCGCGCGACTATTGCGTGCGCTATCGCGCGGCATCGCGCGAACAGCAGGAAGCGGATCTGCCCGCCTCGCATATCGGCTTTCGCACGGTGTTGAGGGATGCGTCATGAAGCCGCGTTCAATCGCGGCGGCCGCGGCATTGATGACTTTTGCGGCGCTGCATCAGCCTGCGCAAGCGGCTGCCGAAGCGCAGGTCATCAAGGTGGGTGTCGCGCCGGGCGCGCATGCGCAGATCATGGATGAAGTGCGCCGTGTCGCAGCGACTCGCGGACTCGCGCTCGACGTCGTCGTGTTCGACAAACCCGGCGCCATCGACGCCGCACTCGCCGCGAAGCAGATCGACGCGGCGAGTTTCGAAGACGAACCGAGTCTGGAAACGCAGCGCAAACAGCACGGCTACGCGCTGAGCGCCGTCGCGACGACCGTCACGTTTCCGGTCGCGCTGTACTCACGCAAACTGACCAACCTCAGCGAGTTGCGACGCGGCGCGACCATCGCGATTCCCGACGACCGCGAAGGCGCCGCGCGCGCGTTGATCCTGCTGCAGAACTACACCCTCATCGCGTTCAGGGACAGTGCGGGTCTGCACGCAAGCATTCGCGACATCACGAGTAACCGGTTGAATCTGAAGATACGTCAGGTGCCGCGCGCGCGTTTATTCGACTCGCTGAACAGCGTGGCCTTTGCGGTGATCGACAGCGACGATGCGGCACGTGCAGGCCTCTATCCTGCCCGTGACAGCATCGGTCTCGAAGATGCGCGCTCGCCGTATGCGAACGTGCTCGCCGTCCGAGACAGCGACCGCACCCAGGCCTGGGTCGCGCGACTCGTATCGGCGTATCACTCGGACGGTGTCGCGCACTTCATCCTCACCCGCTATCAGGACTCGGTGCGCCGGCCATGGTGAACGCGTTCTCGTTCGCCTGCACGGCCTGCGGCAAATGCTGCAATAGTCCGCCGTCGATGACCTTGGCGGAGTTGTTCCGGCATCGCGATCTGTTTATCGGCTGTCTGGCAATTGCACGCGTGCCGCGCAGACGGGAAGGCGAACGGCTGCGCGTGCGCGGTCATGGAACCGTGCTCGACGCAGCCGACATCGCCGCTTTCGATTCGATTGCACAGACGCTGCTGCATCGTGCGGGGGACACCTTCAGTATCACGACACAGGGCTACGATTACCCTTCTGTCGGCCGGTGCCCGGCACTTGAAGAAGACGGCCGCTGCGCGATTCATTTCGCTCGCAAGCCCGTGACGTGCGAAGTGGTTCCGCTCGATCCGCTCGTGCCGGACCGCTTGCAGCATCTCGTGTTGGCCGCACGCAATCAGAGCGGCGCTTATTTCGGCGCTAATTGCATTCACGAAGGTGAGCACGCCGACGCCGCGTTGCTGGTTTCCGACGGCCACGTCGTCGATGCCAGCGCTCTCGATGCACTAACACGTCGCCGCAGCGCGCTCGCAAAGGAGCGCGAGGTGTGGGGGCGGGCGGTATTCGAATCGCTGCGTGAAGATCTGTTCAATTCGCCTGCCGCGTTGGCGCGCATTCCCGCGGACGGATTTCTGACTATCTCCATCGTGCCCGCGATACTGGCGGTGGCGAGCACGTCGGAGCGCTGTCGCCAATTGTGTGTCGACTACATCGACAGTCAGATCGCGTTGATCGGTCGCAGTGTCCAGCAGGCGCTGTTGCGGCGCCGCCTGGACGACCGGCCGGTTACGCAGGAACTGCGTGGCTTCGCGAACGCTTATCAGCGCGCGAAAGCGCTGCTTGCGGTTCCTTTGGCGGCTGAATCTCGGTGCAGCGATGCGTCGTTTGCTTCCAATGTCGAAATGTATTTGAGCGGCGCAGCGAATTGATCCGCCGGCGGCAGGTCACCGCCGGGGCATCTGCATCAACACCTCTCACTTATTAACCATCCTCGCCGGCACACTCACCGCCAGCAGCCCCCCAAGCACCATAAATGCCGCCAACATATACATCCCCGAATCATTAGCCGCAGTGACCTCCTTCAACCACCCCACCGCATAAGGACTCAAAAACCCCGCCAGATTCCCGATTGAATTAATCATCGCAATCCCCGCCGCAGCGCCGGTGCCCGCCAGAATCGCCGTAGGTAGACTCCAGAACAACGGCAGAGTAGTGAGGATGCCCATCGTCGCGAGCGTGAGTCCGGTCATCGCAAGCAGCGTGTTATGCGCCCAAACGACGGAAAGCACGAGCCCCACAGCGCCAGCAAACGCCGGCACCGCAATGTGCCAGCGCCGCTCGCGCAGCCGATCCGCGCTGCGCGCCACCAACACCATCGCCACCACCGCCGCCGCAAACGGAATCGCCGACAACACCCCAATTACAAACGCATCGGTCACCCCGGTCGATTTGATAATGGTCGGCAACCAGAAGCTCACCCCATAAAGCCCCATCACGAACGAGAAGTACGTGAGACTGAACATCAACACCCGCCCGTTGGTGAGCACTTGACGAATCGGCATATCGTGCTTCGTCGCTTCCTCGGCGGACACCTGGCGCTCGAGCAACTGCTGCTCTTCCTTCGTGAGCCACTTCGCTTTCGAGATCCGATCGTCGAGTACCACGAACACCAGCACCCCAACGATGATCGAAGGAATGCCCTCTAGCAGAAACAGCCACTGCCACCCATGCCAGCCGTTCACGCCATTGAAGCTCTTCAGGATGTAACCCGACACCGGGCCGCCGATTACACCGGAAAGCGCAATCGCCGTCATGAACCACGTCGTCATCCGCCCGCGCCGATGCGCCGGATACCAATAAGTGAGATACAGGATGATCCCGGGAAAGAACCCCGCCTCG
>NZ_DASXHN010000106.1:0-1778 GCF_036488505.1 Paraburkholderia sp.
CTCGCGCAGACGTATCGGCAGCTCCACGAGTGGCAGCACGCGTATTTCCACTATCGGCAGTATCTGATCGCAAAGCCGAACGCGCTCAACCGCGTTGAGGTGGAAGACTTCATCGAGCAGATGAAGAACCACATGGACGAGGAGGACCGGGCCGCGCGGGCCGACTTCAACCACAGGGCCGATGGGACCGCGAGCCAATCCCTCGGCGGGGTCGCGCAATCTCCGCCTGCCGTTGCGCAAACTCCAGCGGCTCCGCCCGCGCAAACACCGCCCGCCTCGGTCGCACCAGCATCGTCGGCAACGCCACGCGACCAAGTGCCATCCGATGCGCGCGTCGCGTCAGACGCGGCGTCACGTTCAAGTCCGGCTTCGCCGACCGAGTCTGCCCCGGGCCCGACGAGCGAAATCGCTTCGACCCCTGCGGCGCCGACCGCGCAGTCTTCCGGTGCTGCCGTCGCAACCGACCCGGGCTCGGCCGTCGCAAGCCAATCTCCGCCCGTCGTTCGCGCGCCTCAGCCGGTCCCCGCCGCCGCCGCGCCCTCGCAGAAGCCGGAGTTCGTCGATTCGTCGCCGGGACCTCTGGTCATTGAGAAGCACACCAGCGCCTGGCGCTACACCGGCTACGCCATGATCGGCGTCGGCCTCGTCGCGGGCGGCGTCGCTTTTGCCATGCACGGCTCGGCGCAGTCGGCGGCCGACCAATTCAACGGCAAGTACCAGGCGGGCGCGCTGACCGCGGCGGACACCAAGCTGCGTGACGACTCGGAATCCAAAGGCAAGCTCGCGACCGAATCATTGATCGCCGGCATCGCCCTCGTCGCCACCGGAGGCGCGTTGACGATCGCGTTCTGACTTGCTTCGCTGCAGGCAACGTCGCGGAGATGCCATAGCGCGCGCTTGTGCTAAAACTCCGCGTCGTGGAGACGCCACTTCACATCGCTCGGGCGCAGCCGCCTGAAGAGTTGCCCGCGTACACCGCGGTGCGTGCAGCACAGATCGTGCGCCTGTCGCCTTCGACTCTGCGACTCTGGGCGCGTGGCGACGGGAACCATGCCGCACTCTTCGTGCCCGCCGATGCTCACCGCTGACGCTATCGTTTTCGAACTTGGTCGAATCCTTCGTCTTCGCCTCGATGCGTCGTGTGCACGGAATCACGATGCAGCGCGTCCCTAAGGCGCTCAAGTTCGTCGGCAGGGAGCTCGGCATGCGACGGCCGCTCGTTCATGCGCAGTTTCGTACCGACGGCGTGCGCCTCTTCGTCGAGCGTGCCGACGAGTTGCTCGACGCGACGAGCCCGGGTCAGACGCTTCTTCGCGAGGTACTCGATGCCAGCCTCGAGCGCATCGGGTGGGGTCACGAAATCGCCGAACGAACTGTACCCGTGGGTGCGCGCAGATCTGACCGGACCAAGAGCATCGTGATCGACCCGCGGCGCGGCTTCGGTCAGCCCAGCATCGCGGGTACGGGCGTTCAGGCGAAGATCGTCGCTGAGCGCTACCGCGCGGGCGAGTCCATCCTGGAGCTCGCCAAAGACTACCACCTCGACCTCGTCCAGATCGAAGATGCGATCCGGTGCGAGACGAGTGAAGCAGCCTGAGCCGGTTGACTTGGTTCGTCGACCGATCGCTCGGTCGGAAAATCGTCACCGACCTGCGCGCTGCTGGCTTCACGGTCGAGGAGCACGGCGCCCACTTCGCAGATGACGCGCCCGATGCGGAGTGGTTAGCCGAAGCGGGACGCCGCGGCTGGATCGTCCTCACCAAGGACAAGGCAGTGCG